>NZ_CP137761.1:0-303666 GCF_033449965.1 Bacillus sp. T3 | reverse complement strand
AGTCAGCAATTTCACTTGCCTCTTGTTTCCCCGTTAACAGCCTTCCTTCCTCGATCCCGGAAGAACAATGTCAGCACGACTCGCAAGATCATTAATTACTCTAACCATCTCCTGCTTGTCAGCCCACAAGCCTGGACGCAAGTTAGGATCATAAGAAATTAAAACACCTCTAGCGCGGGCTTCTTCCATTAGTTTGTAGACCATCTCACGACAGCTAGCTGACAATGCAGGTGGAATCCCAGTCAAATGTATATGGTCAAAACCATCCCAGTTCAAATCTGCAATTGTATCCAAACCCATATGGGAAGCAGCTGAATTCTTACGGGCTGAAAATACTTCTGGATCGCCACTAACTACTTTTTGCTTCCACATCATGCCTGTTAAATAGTTGGACTCATATGTTAAAAAGGTTGTATCAATATTATTTTGCTGAAGAAATTTTTCAATATATTTTCCAAATGGATCCGCCCCAAGTTGGGTAATATACGTAACTTGATGTCCTAAACGCGACATCCCGATTGAGAAGTTAACCTCTGCCCCGGCTACATAACGGTCAAAACGTTCGATTTCTTCTAATGAACCTTCTCGATCCGCTACAAATAGTGCCATCGGTTCTCCCACAGTCATGATTCTACTCATATCGATCCTCCTATTAATAGAAAGAGAGACATACCATGCATATGTCTCTCTTGTTTTAATTATCAAGCAGTGGCTTCTTCCTCAGTTTTCACAAGAGAATCTCCGTTTTTCTTTTTCATATATTGAGACCAATAAGCTGTCAAAATCGGTACTAATATAGCTGTTACAATAACACATGCAGCTACTAAAGCTGTCGCGCTTTGAGCAACAGAAAGAAATTCTGGTTTCATTTCTGCAATAATCATTGGATTCGCAACCGCAGCACCAGCTGTACTTGATGCAGCCAGCCCAGCAGTACCATTCCCTTTACCGATATATTTATCAGCAAGCATTAATGGAATTCCTGTAACGATAATAACTAGAACTCCTAGTAAAACTCCAGCTAGACCTGTTTTCGCAATAACTGCTAGATCAATTGAGTTACCTAAAGCAAAACCAAAGAACGGAATCATTGTGTGTGTTGCTTTACTGAAGAATGCACGTAAATCAGTGTCTAAGTTCCCAAGGATAAATCCAACTAAGAAAGGTAAGACCGCACCAACAAAAGCTTGTGGGTGGAAAGCTGCTAAGCCTGTAGAGCCCAGAATAAGCATTGTAACAAGTGGACCAGATTCAAGTGACATTAGGACAAATGCCCCTGCTTCTTCTTTTGAACCGTATTGTTGCATGATTGATGCATATAAACCGCCATTTGTCATATCCATTGCTGAAATTAATGCTAGAACGGAGAATCCAGCAAAGAAGCCTGTTTGGATTCCGTTTTCTGGCATAAACTGAGATGCAATTAGGGCAACTCCCCATGCAACAGCAATCTTTGTTAAAACAAGTGTTCCTGACTTTCTTAATACTGTACCTGTCGCTTTAATATTGATGCCAGCACCCATACAGAAAAACCATACTGCTAAAATTGGAACTGTACCAGTCATCAATCCGTTTGTAAATGATCCGAAATACTCTCCAGGATGTTGGAGCAAATGTATGGATAATCGCTCCTAGGAATAGGGGAACTAGCATAAGGCCACCAGGGATCTTTTCAATGGTCTTCATAATTTTCATATTGTCTACCTTACCTTTCGATTTAAAATGGGTAAATTTAAAATTTTTCATGGTAGATTGATCATCATTTTCATTCTGTGCGTATGCGTTTACTGGTAATTTTTGCGAATACAAGCGTTTTCATTTCTTGCATCTTCTAACTCATTTTCGACCCTTTGTTTCGCTTCTTCTTTTTTTCCAATGTTCCCCCCAGTTTCTGGGGATTCCCTCATTGGTTTCTTAAGCTTTAACTTTTAACACTACTTTTCTTACATTTTGCTTTTTGCTGGCAATAACTCCAGCCATATGAGAATCTTCAGGGAAACAGATCATAACATCTCCTGGATTCATGGTGATTACAGTGCTTACATCACCTGTCAAAAAAATGGCATCTTTTTCTTCGTTGTATTCTTCCTTCACCTTTTGATGTTGTATATGATCGACCGCGATATTTTCTTTACCTTCAAGAATAAAGTGAAAATCTAGATATTTTCGGTGAGCTTCCCAATAGCATTCACCAGCTTCCTTTGTTTCATATTCATTTAGGAAAAAGAATAATTCCGAATCTAATTCATGACGTCCAGCAGGATACTTTGAAAAATCAACGTCTTTCAACAATTGTAGCTTTGCGTGCAATTCTTCCGTAAAAACTTGACTGTCTAGTAGGTCTACTAATCTACCAACGATCATTGGAACCAGCCCTTCCTTGGCATTAACGAGCTAA
Organism: Bacillus sp. T3; assembly: GCF_033449965.1. Lineage (NCBI taxonomy): Bacteria > Bacillati > Bacillota > Bacilli > Caryophanales > Bacillaceae > Bacillus > Bacillus sp. T3. The sequence continues at coordinate 301,268 of NZ_CP137761.1, read as the reverse complement.
CCAGCCACCGTCAACTGCTAGTATATGTCCATTCATATAATCAGAAGCTTTACTAGATAGGAATACAACAACACCCATCAAGTCAGAAGGATCTGCCCATCTTCCTGCAGGAATACGGGAAAGAATCTCCGCATTACGTTGCTCATCTGCACGAATTGGAGCCGTATTTGCAGTCGCAATATATCCTGGTGCAATCGCATTAATCTGGATATTATGGATTCCTAATTCATTTGCAAATGCCTTTGTAATTCCAGCTACACCATGCTTACTTGCAGTGTATGGAGGAATAAATTTTCCACCTTGGAATGATAGCATTGAACCAATATTGATGATTTTTCCACTTTCTTGCTTTGCCATTACTTTGGCAACCTCTTGGCTAAGGAAGTATACAGCGTTTAGGTTAATATCCATTACTGCGTCCCAGTCTTCTGCTTTATATTCAAGTAATGGAGTACGACGAATTGTTCCGGCGTTGTTGACAAGGATATCAATTTTTCCGTAAACACTTAGACACTCATCAACAATACTCTTAATATTTTCTCTTACTGTTAAGTCAGCTTGGAAGAAATGAACCTTTCTGCCTGCTTCTTCAATCAATTCTCTCGTTTCATCCCAAACAGTATCATGAGAGACGATGAATAAATCAGCACCAGCCTTTGCAAGGGCAACAGCGTAACCCTGTCCAAGACCAGTATTCCCTCCTGTCACTATGGCAACCTTGTTTGTTAGTTTGAAATAATCTAGGTTAAAATCTTGTAAACTCATTTGCTAGCACCTCATTATGTTATTTTTTGTAAGTTTGCTTTGTTAAATTTGTCTGTTGATTTCCGCTCCAGGCACTCGCTTTCCGCGGGCAGTCCGGGAGCCTCCTCGGCGCCTTAGCGCCTGTGGGGTCTCCCGTGAACTGCTGCTCCCGCAGGAGTCTCGCGCCTTCCGCTCCAAACAACAGAGTGCTTAAAAATCAAAAACGTTCTTTAACACAGCTTTTAAGCTAAAAATTATTTCTTTCGAGCTTTGACCGTTTGTTATCTTAAAACATCCATTGGGGCAGCATCCATGTCAGTGTAAGTTTTGTTTTCCCCTGCCATTGCCCAAATAAAAGTATAATTGCTTGTTGCGCTGCCACAGTGGATCGACCATGGTGGAGAAATGACAGCTTGTTCGTTTTTCATCACAAGATGTCGAGTTTCTGTTGGCTCACCCATAAAATGGAACATTCTCGCATTTTCATCTAAGTCGATATAAAGATAGACTTCAGATCTGCGGTTGTGTGTATGTGTTGGCATTGAGTTCCATACACTTCCTGTATTTAGTTGAGTCATGCCCATTACAACCTGACAGCTTTGAATTCCTTCAAGATGAATCATCCGACGAATCACACGATCGTTTGCATTTTCCAATGAACCTAAACGATCTCCCTCGATATCCTTAAAGGCAACATGTTGGGTCGGATACTCTTTATGAGCCAGCGCAGAGTACAAATAGTATTTAGCTGGGTTTTCAGCTGACTCGCTTGCGAAAAGTAATTCCTTTTTTCCTAACCCGATATACAAGCAATCCTTGTTGTCCATGACATATTGCTCGCCATCTACTGTAATGACCCCTGTTCCGCCAACGTTAAAGATTCCAACTTCTCTTCGTTCTAAGAAGTAATCTGCTTTTATTTCATCGTAGCCTTTTAATGAGATGACCTCTTCTGTTGGAGTAATGCCACCGATAATCGTACGGTCCTCCATGGTATAGGTTAATTTGATTTCATTTGGTACGAACAGCTCTTCAACAAGGTAGTGCTTGCGAAGTTCGTCTGTTGTAAAAGTTTTGGCATGATCAGGATGTGTTGAATATCTTATTTCCATAATCTACAACTCCTTTATATCTATTGTTTACATTTCTGTTTTTGTTTCACATCGTGGAACGGTGTTTCATAATTTAATTATAGCGGTTACATATAATTATTGCTAGTTAATTTTTATAAAAAAATAATGACAACTTTATGGAGCCAAAAAAGGGTAGTATTACCATAATGATTTGTTTAATTAGTCTGTTGATTTCCGCTCCAGGTGTTCCCTTTCCGCAGGGGAGTCTCGCACCTTCCGCTCCAATCAACTGATGCACAAAAATCAACAAAGTTCTTTAATATTGCCTTTTTAAGAAAACAAAAGAGCAGTGGAATTAAATTCTCACTGCTCTTTTGCTGGTTAGTTTATCCATCAGCTTATTATTTTATTATAAATCGCTCGAGCTCGAATTGGGTCGTTGGTACCGTGAACGATCGCCCGACCATCGCGGAAGAAGACGATTCGATGACCTTCAAAGGTGAATGCTAGCAGATAAGGATTGGTGACAACCTCACGAGCAACACCCGCAATGCTCTCTGCTAAACTGTCTAAAGCCATTTCTTGTACTTGCTGCTTAGCACCCAGGTCGCAGCTGAACGGCATCTCGGCCACAGAGAACATCAGTCTTCTGTTGGTTATCAAATGATAGATACGGGAAATTCGCATCTAGACTACAGGTTGGACAATTTTTATTTTTTAAGGCTCCAATTTTGATTTGTGAGCTTTCGCCCTTCCAAATATCGAACGACTGTAACACCGGGCTAAAATCGGCACCGGTGACAAGCCGAAACACATGTGTCACTTGGTAAGAGGCGACGAGCTGGACGATTGGGCTGATTACCCCAACCGTGTCACATGTCATCCCTTGGGCTGGCAAATGATCCATTAGGCAATGGAGGCACGGAGTTCTTCCTGGGATAATCGGGAAGGTAAGCCCGTAGCTTGCAACACACGCCCCAAACACAAACGGGATTTCGTATTTGATCGCGGCATCATTGACGATTAACCTTGTTTCAAAATTATCTGTTCCATCGACTATCACCGATATACCCCTGCAAAACTCTTCGATGTTTTGAGCATTCACATCCGCTACGATAGCTTCAATCTCAATCTCACTATTTATCTCTTGCAATCGATTTTTCGCGGCAATTGCCTTTGGTAATTTTTCAGCAGCATCCTTTTCTGTATACAATTGCTGCCTCTGCAAATTGCTCCGCTCCACATAATCACGGTCAACGATCGTGAGCTGTCCGACTCCGGCTCGCGCGAGCATTTCGGAGCTCGCTGAACCGAGTGCGCCAGCACCAATCACCAATACATGAGCCTGTTGCAATTTCTCTTGACCGGTTCCACCTATAAATAATGCTTGCTTTTTATAGCGGTCGCTCAAGATGTCACCATCCCAGACAAAGGGCTGCTCGCAACTCCATAATTTTTTCCAGGAATACGGCCTGCTTCAAAACCAAGACGGCCAGCCTCGATTGCAAGCTTCATCGCCAGCGCCATTTTCACAGGATCGTTTGCACCTGATACTGCTGTGTTTAACAGAACACCATCTGCACCAAGCTCCATCGCAAAGGCCGCATCCTTAGGTGAGCCAATTCCGGCATCGACAATCACGGGAACAGAGGACTGCTCAATGATGAATTGCAGATTGAGCGGATTCATAATGCCACGGCCAGAACCAATGGGTGAAGCCCCAGGCATAATCGCATGAACGCCAAGCTCCTCTAAGCGTCGCGCAAGGACTACGTCATCCGACGTATAAGGGAGGACGATGAAGCCCTCGGCCAAAAGCATTTCTGATGCTTTTAATGTTTCAACTGGGTCTGGCAAGAGCGACTTATCACAGCCAATGACCTCGACCTTGATCATGTCACACAGTCCTGATGCTTTTGCTAGTCTGGCGATTCGAACAGCTTCCTCCGCTGTTTTTGCCCCAGCCGTATTCGGTAATAGCTTATATTTCTGTAAATCTAGCATTTCGAGAAAATTAGGCTGCGAAGCTTCAAAAATATTCATTCTACGCACGGCAAAGGTCAGGATTTCTGCTTCTGATACCTCGACCGCTTCCTTCTGAATATCAAAGGATGGATATTTCCCTGTTCCTAGCAGCAATCTCGATTTAAACGTTTGGTTTCCAATTTTCAACATACTCAACCGCCTCCTACAAAATGGATGATTTCAATGACATCGCCCGCAACAACTGGGGTGATACGATAGTTTTCTTTTACAGCAATCTCTTTGTTTAACTCGACGACAACAATTCGATCTTCGAGCTGATAGAATGCTAGTAAATCCCAAACAGTCGTAACCTGTTCTGGCAGCTCGACAATCTTTCCATTTAACTGAACCTTTTTGATTAAATCCGTTTCATTCACCATTGAAGCCCATTCCCCCTTTATGCGTATACAGATTCGCTGCGTTCCAGCTTGAACGCCTCGACCCATTTTGGATTTACCTCTCGGCCTAGCAGTAAATCGCGGACCATCATTCCCGTAACCGGAGCAAGTAGGATACCGTTTCGAGAGTGACCTGTTGCAAAAATCAAGCCGTCATGGTCTGGATGCTTGCCGATAAATGGCAACGTATCAAAGGTCTGCGGACGCAATCCTGCCCAAAAATCATGCAAGCGCATATCGGTCACACCCGGCAGCATCAATTTAGCCTTGGTGATAAGCGCCTCAATTCCACCAATCGTACATTGCTCACTCCAGTCATTTGCTACCATTGTTGCCCCAATCACAAACGTGCCATCACGACGCGGTACAATATAGCTGCCATTATGAAAAATCGTCGCTTTAAGCGCCAGCTGATCACTCTTAACTGAGATAATCTCCCCCTTGATTGGGTAAAGCTGATGATCAAATCCAGCCTGCTTAAAGAATGGGCTGCTCCATACACCACTAGCGACGACGACATACTGTGTATGAAACTTTCCTCTTGTTGTGCTAATCTCGTAACCGGTGCCACAACGCTCGATCCCCTCGACCTTCGTATACTCATAGATTGAACCACCCAGAACTTGAACACTACGGCAAAATCCGCGCGCAACTGAATTAGGAATCAAATTAACATCATCCTGAATGTAGGCGGCCCCGATAATCGTTTCACTGACCTCTGGTATTGCTTTATGTACTTCGGCAGCATCAACCCAATCCACCGTTGGCAGTGAAAGAGCCCCACTGAGCGCTTGTTTTTCCAATTGAGAATAGGCTAATTTATAAATTCCGCCTTCTTTTACCTCAAAATCAAGCCCACAAAGCTCGTGAACCTCTTTCTCTAGACTTGCATAGGCCAGTTGGCTTTCTCGGGCAAACGGGTAGAAGAGCTCAAGATCATCCGCTTCAGAGTGAGCGCCAAGCATTCCGGCTGCTGCTCCGGTCGCCTTTCTGCCAATCCGATCAGCTTCAAATACAGCTACATCCATATTTTCCTTGGCAAGATGGTAGGCGATGGACGCTCCAATAATGCCACCACCAATTACCGCTACATCAAAACTTGTTTTCATCGCTAACTCTCCTTACTTTTTCAAATAAATGTCGTGCAGTATCGGCTGGAGCAATGCTTGAAAAAATGCCAGACATCATCGCCACACCCGCTGCACCTGCTTTCTGCATTAGCCCAACCCGCTCTGGTGTAATCCCGCCAATTCCATAAACCGGAATACAAAGCTTCTTGACCATCTCCTCCAGTAACGTTAAGCCATTGGCTGGTTTACCACGCTTACAATTCGTTTCAAAGCAGTGACCATAAACAACGTAATCTGCACCATCGATTTCTGCCTGTTTCGCTTCTTCAAACGAATGAACAGATCGTCCGACGGTTAAAAGTGGATACATATTTTTAACGAGCGCCACTGGAAGCCCATGACCTGGGAGCTGGACGTTTGGAATGTTAAACAGCAACGCCAAATCCAAACGGTCATTTAAGACGATTTTTTCCAGGTGTCACTCCGATTTCTATTAACCGGTCAAGCAGCTCACTTAGCTCAGACGCTGATTTTCCCTTTTCACGGATATGGACAAAATCAACATAGTCCTGTATTTGAACAATTATCTTCACAAGCTCGGTCACGGAATGCCGGTCATCCGTTACAGCAATACATTTCACCCCAACACCTCCCTATCTAAAAATTTCAAAAAATGACTTTGTTAAAGCACTGTTGATTTTTGAGAACTCTGTTGATTGGAGCACCTGGAGCGGAAAGCAACAGACAAATTTAAAAGCCAAAAAATAAAAAAACCACTCTCCCGATAGGAAAGTGGTTGATATCCGTTGCACGTCAAAGAAACACGCACAAAAGTATGCGCCACTTCCCTACGCAGGTCCGAACCTGTTCAGGTTTTGAGGGTTTAAAAGTAAACTACTTTATTCTCAGCCCTTATCAAGGGATCCCCTAGTGATTATGTAAAAAATAGTTATTAATAAAAACAAGCTAATTATAACACAAATCAAAATTGTGGCAATAATTAAATTAAAAAGTTAACCTTAATGGTTTAACACTGCCTTTCCATCCAGTCCAATGAAAAATAGTGGTTCAATCATAATTTTCCAACTGCCTCATATTATTTAATTAGTGATTTTGTTTTATTTTTAAAAATGGCTTTTTAGGAGGGAAATTAATTGAGTTATTCAAATCCTTACTTGGATTACAGAGTATATCCTCAAGGCTACTCACCATATGGCGGGGCAGGAGGTCAAATGACCGGGTACCCAACAAGCACACCAAGCTTTGGTGCCCAAGGCGCATTCCCACCGGCAACCAGTGGTGGTGTGCCACCTGTGCCACCAACCGGGTTTCAACAGCAACAGGTTCCCCAGGCGCCTGGTCCAGGTGGCCAGCTGCCAATAGAGGAATCGTATATTGAAAATATTTTACGATTGAATAAAGGAAAGCTTGCTACTGTGTATGCGACCTTTGAAAACAACACACAATGGAATGCCAAGATTTTCAAAGGAATTATTGAAGCTGCAGGGCGGGATCACCTCATCCTTTCTGACCCGCAAACCGGCCAGCGTATACTACTGCCAATGGTCTATCTCGACTATGTAACATTTGATGAGGAAATCGAATATGAATATCCATTCGGGGCAGGACCGTTAGTCAGCAACCCTCCTCGGTAAATAAGAAATGCGTAAGGCGCACAGCCTTAGGCGACAAGCACAAGACGAGCCAGCCGAAAGGTTGTTCTTTGACCTTTTGGATGGATGGCTTGTGACCTCGAGCCGATGGCGCCTGGAGCTGGACACCCATCAAAATTGAATGCTTTCTTTACTTTAAACAAAAGGATTATCTCCTTTTCAGCGACGACAAAATAGCAAACAAAAAAGACTCTGCTCGTTTGATTGAACTATACCCTGGATAACGGACACTGATAAAAAAGTGCCCCTATCCGGGGTTTTTTGTGTTTCAATAGATTTAATGAATATGGGCGGAGGATTATCATGAGTAAGAATATTTATAATGAATTCCAAATTAAAGAGCTTGAGAAGAATCCTAATGTTGTGAGCGTTTCTGAAAGGTCAATCTCGTATAGTCCGGAATTTAAGGTAAAAGCAGTTACGGATTACAAAAGTGGAAAAACACCATCACAAATCTTTATTGAACATGGCTTTGACCTCAACATGATCGGTAAAGATCAACCTAAACGTTGTCTTAGGCGTTGGAGGGATTCGTATAAAAGGTTTGGAGAGGATGGTTTCCTTACAGAACGCAGAGGCAAAGGGAGTACAGGACGCCCTTCTTCAAAGCATCTTTCCGTGGAAGAGAAATTACGAAAAGCTGAGGCAAGAATTAAATTCCTTGAGGCAGAGAATGACTTCCTAAAAAAGCTGGAAGAGTTAGAAAGGCAGGCGCTGAAGAAGAAACGATTTTAACGGCAGCTGAAAAGTTTTCTCTAATCGAGAAAACGTTAAGAATACATCAGTTAAAGAAAGCTGTTTCCTTCCTGTGTAAACTGGCAGGTGTAAGCCGTAGTGGCTACTATGATTGGTTGAAGGCTGCACCTTTACGTGCACAACGTGACGAGCAGGATGAATTGGATATAGAGTTAATCCAAGAAATTTTCATTAGCAAAAAGGAAAAAGTAGGTGCCCTCCAGATTAAAATGATTATGGAGAATGATTATACAGCCATAATGAATCACAAAAAAATTAGGCGTCTAATGGCAAAATATAATCTTGTAACCAAAGTAAGGAAGGCCAATCCCTATCGTAAGATGGCCAAGGCAACCCAGGAACATCGAACCTGCCCTAACCTTCTTAACCGAGAATTCAATCAGGAAGAACCAGGGAAAGTCCTGCTTACTGACATTACTTATCTCTATTTTGGAAAGGGTCAAAAAGCATATTTATCTTGCGTAAAGGATGGAGCTACAAGGGAAATTATTGCGTACCACTTGTCCACATCTTTAGAGATGGATATCGTCTATAAGACGTTAAAAAAGTTAAAAGTAGCTGTCAGCAATCATTTTCACCCAGAAGCCATGTTACATTCTGACCAAGGTGTCCACTATACGCATCCTCTATTCCAAAGCAAAGTGAAAAAGCTTGGCATAACTCAATCAATGTCCCGAAAGGGAAACTGTTGGGATAACGCACCAATGGAAAGCTTCTTTGGACATTTTAAGGATTTAGCAGAGTATAAATCCTTAGATAATTTAAAAGAGGTTAAGAGAGAAGTAGATCGAGTAATCGAAGAATATAACCATCACCGTTATCAATGGGGCTTAAATAAAATGACCCCGGTACAATACCTGGGCCACTTATTAGCTGCATAGGCGCTTTTTTAAACTGTCCGTAAACGGGGGCACAGTTCAGATTTCAACGACAGAGTCTTTTTTTATTAAAGATATTTAACCGCTGCAATGATGATTAATGTCCATGCGGCCAAGAAAGCCACTCCGCCAAGTGGAGTAATCGCCCCGAGTACACTAATTTTCGTTAACGCCAACACAAACAGGCTTCCTGAAAATAGCACGATCCCCGCTAACATCAACCAACCGGAGGAGGTAAGCAATGAATTCCCCGGCAATTTCGCTACTAAAATTCCAACCACCAACAGCCCTAATGCATGATACATTTGATATTGGCACGCCGTATTCCAAATATCCAAATAATACGGCTCAAGCTTCCCCTTTAAGCCATGGGCACCAAATGCCCCTAATGCCACCGATAAAAAAGCATTGATTGCTCCTAAAATAATAAATACCTTCACACTTCTCCCCATCCTTCTTCTATCAAAATCAACCCGGTAGTTCCAGGTCTTACTCCCTTTATCCTTGAAAAATAAAACTTGTTGTGTGGTTTCTTTTTATTATTAAGCCTGTCCATTTCCTACCGCACTTGCAGTCAGCCTGCCCATGCGCCCCCTAAAAATCAAATAAAGATTCGCCGTTCGCCTCTCCATTATCGATTTTAGTTGGCTCAGTATTTGCAAACGAAAGTGCAGGAGACGTTGTTGTCATCGGCTTCGTATTGCTGATTTGAATTGGCTTCTGAGGTTGAAGCTGCTGTGTTGCCTCCGGCTCATCTAATACAAGCTCGCATAACGTTTTGATCGCTTGAATTCGCTCTCTAATTTTCGTTTCTGAGCTCGCACTTTTTGCTGATTGAAGTTCCTGGTCCATTTTTTGCAATAGCTTACGCATTGTAATACTCATTCTGTTCACCTCATCTTCTCAGGTAGTCCGTTCATTTTGTAAGTTTCACGTGAAACACGTCGCTTCAACTCGAAATCTAGCTGACTCTATTCTACATGATTTGTTTTTTTATTTCACAATACTTAGCTTGGGAAATTTTATAAGTGGTGCTGATGCAATTGTGCCATTGCATGGTACAAGAAAAAACCCGTATCCGATGAGGACACGAGTTTAATATTTAACCTAATAGTCTTTGATATAGGGATTTGGCTTGATTTAAATCCTTTGTTCCGTGAATAAGAGCACGGCCGTCGCTAAAAATAACCATCCGTGTGCCTTCGTATTCGACAGATAGCAAATACGGATTTGCTTTCACTTCATAGCCTAAAGTCGTAAGCTGCTCTGACAAAATCGTTAGATTAAGACCTTCTTGCTTCGGTGGACGTATTTGGACAGTGTCGCGACCGCATAGCACTGTCGATTTTGTCATATTTTCGACGTCAAGATAAGGGTAGGTTGGCTGATCACCACAGGAAAGGCAGCTCGCATCCTTTGCTTTTGACATTTTCATCGATGAATACTGGTTTCGCCAAAGGTCGAAGCTGACAAAGCCCTGGACGTAACGCCTCCCAATCCTCGACGAGAATCTTTAGAGCCTCAGCTCCTTGATGAGCGATGACCATTCCCACTGCCGGAGCGATAATTCCACCGGTATCACAGGTCATCCCTTGAATCGGAATAGCCTTTAGCAGACAGTTTAAGCACGGAGTCACCCCAGGAACAATTGTAAAGCTCATCCCGTAGCTGCCAACACAGGCTCCGTAAATCCAAGGAATATTATATTTTTGTGAGATGTCATTCATCATCATTCTTGTTTCGAAATTATCAGTTGCATCAAGAATGAGGTCGATGGTGGAGGTACGGGACTCAGACCCAAAGCTTGAGCTTGAGCCAGCTGTGACAAGTTCCTCCATTAGCTCGGGAGTAGCATCAGCAATAAGGGCTTGAATGTCGACATCGGAATTGATGGCTTGGAGTCGTTTTTTTGCTGCTGCCGCTTTTGGCAGCTTTTCACGCACATCTTCCTCCGTATAGAGCTGCTGCCGCTGCAGGTTGCTTTCCTCGACATAATCGCGGTCGATGATAGTGAGGCGGCCAACACTGGCTCGCGTCATCATTTCCGCGCTCCCAGAACCAAGTGCACCTGCGCCAATGATCAGGACATGCTTTTCACGAAGCTTAGCTTGTCCGCTATGACCGATCTGCGGAAAAAGAGTTTGCCTGGAATACCGTTCTGACATAGATGAAACCTCCTCTATATGAAGCTTGAACTATTTTTTTAAAAGGCATGTATTACCTGTGTTAAACTGCATGAAAAAGCGCCATACCGCAATAAATTTTCATTATTTTAAGTGTTTTTTTATCATTTATTATTCGATTTAAGTAGAATATCTGATAAAATTCCTTTTTTTGAATCAACTCAGCAATTTTTCCGCAAATATTTGCACGTGTTTAGTGCTATATGCACGTTATGTTGTGTATATGATACAAACTCAAAAATATATGATACAACTTTTGAGATATATGCACGACTTTTCGATTTTATGATACAACTTTGAAAATTTATGCACGGCTTCCCATCGATATGCACGTTTTAATACGGATATGCACGCCTTGCGATTGTCGATCGAGGATTCATTGAATCTCCTACATTTTCAAACACACACTTTAATCACGAGCTCAGCCAACGAACCGCAATCAAAAAGGCCGAGGGACATTCCCACGGCCCAAACCTCTGATCATAAGTCACCTATTTGTGGCATATAACGATTCTTCCAATCATCCACCACTTACAGGCGGGATAAAAGCAATCACGTCACCAGCACCAATCACTTCATCATTTCCGGCAAACTCTTCGTTTACTGCTGTCATGACGCTCTCAAGCTTCAACACAGGGTATTTTTCAGCAACCAATGCTTTGACCTCTGCCACTGTTTTTCCGGTCAGCTCTAAACTTACAAAGTCTTCGCCAACGCTATCACGCAGGTGGGCAAAAAACATGACTTTATTCATGCAAATCCTCCTCCTCTGGTTTTCCAGAAGGGTAAGCAACGGTTTCAAGCTGGTTGCCAATCCATTCCTGGCCGTCCTCCCAATGCTCTTTTTTCCAAATTGGAACGATTTCTTTGATACGTTCAATTGCATATCGATTTGCTTCATAGGCGTCAGCCCGATGCGGTGTAGAGACTGCAATCACTACAGCAACATCCGTTATTTCCAATTTTCCAACGCGGTGGGTAATCGCTACTTGCGAGCCCGGCCAGCGCTCGCTGATTTCTGTACCGATTTGCGCTAGTTTTTTTACTGCCATCGGTTCATAGGCTTCATATATGAGATACAACGTTTTTTTGTCCTTCGTCAGCTCGCGAACGGTTCCGATAAAGGTTGTGATTGCTCCGGCATCTCGTTGTACGACTTTATCAATAATCGATTGAATATCGATTGGTTCTTTTGATATTGAAAAATTCATCTAGAATTCACCTCATCTATATTCGCTGTATCACTTTAAGCTATGGTAATTTAAGTAAACCGTTGATTTCCGCTCCAGGCAGTCGCTTTCCGCGGGGTGGTCCGGGAGTCCCCTCTGCGCTAAAGCGCCTGCGGGGTCTCCCGTGACACGCTACTCCCGCAGGAGTCTCGTGCCTTCCGCTCCAATCAACTAAGTTACGCAAAATCAACAATGGCCATAAATATAACTATTCATTAAAAAAGATTGGCTCTGGGTTGATTTCGACTGCATAGCCACCGATTTTTTCTACTTCATTTCTAAAGCTCTCGCTTTGAATTACGGATAGGAGCCAACGCCCTTGTTCACTTTCAAAGAACCTTCGTGTCATCAGTAGTTGATAGGATTCGTCCGCAACTGGAATGAAGTCTAGACCCATTGCCTTTGCGGCAGGATATATACCAAGTCCTGCAGCGCTTTCTACGCCTTTGACCTCCGCGGCAACAGCCAAATGCGAGAACATTTCGCGATCATAACCAACGATGTCATCCGGGCTCACCGCAGCCTCCTCTAACAGTAAATCAAACAAAATTCGTGTGCCAGCTCCTTTTTGCCGATTCACAAATTGGATTTTCTTAAGTGCAACATCGCTTACATTCTCGACTCCATCTGGATTACCCTGCGGTAGCATCCAGCCCTGCGTTCTTTTTAAAAATGGATAAAGGACGACATCATGACCTGCTAAAATACGTTTGACATAGCTAATATTGTATTGTTTTGTTTCCGGATCTAATAAATGAATGCCCGCTACATGGGCTTCCCCTTTGCGGATTGCCATGAGGCCAGCCATGCTTCCGATATGGGAAGATACAATTTTCATGTCGGTGCGCTGTTTTTTAAGGTGAGACGAAAGCAAATCAATCGTCAAATCATGACTGCCGCTGAACAGCAAGGCATTCTTAATTTCCTCAAGTGGCTTCAGGAGCTCGATTTCGACTACATCTCCTTGCTCGTATCCAATGATATCTGGACCTACGATCAGTAAGCCATCAGCGCGAACTAGAGACATGGTTACACCCGCAGCCCGCGTTAACGGATTTGCGACAAAATGTCCATTCACATAGCCGATATTCATTCGGATAAAATCCTCAGCTCCCATCGTTGAAACGATGCGACGGCCCAGCTTTGCTTTTACCGTTTGCCGTTTAGGCTCAGGTATTTGCAGGTATTGACAAATTAACGGTCGGACAAACCATTCTAATGCTAAATAAGCGGATACTGGATAGCCGGGAACTCCGACCACGACCTTGCTACCAATTTTCCCAAGTATAACGGGCTTTCCTGGTCTGGTGGCGACTCCGTGTGTAAACACCGTTCCAAGCTCCGCAAGAATATGAACCGTATAATCCTTTGAGCCTGCTGATGAACCAGCGTTAATTACAATAATATCTGAGGTTTCACAAGCGTCCAATAGTGCTTCCTTAATTTTTTCAGGCTGGTCGCGAACAATCGTTTTTAAGATCGGCTCACCGCCCCATTCTTGAATAAACCCTGAAAAAACAGTCCCATTAAATTCAACAATTCGACCTGGAGATAATGAAGTATTGGCCTCAACCAGCTCATTCCCAGTCGGAATGATGGTTACAACCGGTTTTTGTAACCGGCACTTCAAGCGTCTTCGCCGCTAATAACACACCTAAATCGGCCGGACGTAACGTATGTCCTTGCGGAAATAGCATTTCCTCCTGCGTAATATCTTCACCAATCGGTCGAATATGCTGCCATGGTGTAGCTGGCTCGATTATTTCTATTGTCATTTCATCAATGATATCGACGTGCTCAATCATGATAACCGCATCAAATTGCGCGGGAATTGCATTTCCTGTATCCACATAGACAAATTGCTCGCCGAGTGTCAGGCGCACTGGTCTTTGCTCATGGGCAGTATATGTTTGTTCCGCTTTAACAGCGATCCCATCCATTGCCGAAGCATGATAATGTGGTACAGAAACTTCCGCAAAAATCGGCTCAGCCGTCACACGTCCAAGGGAATTTGAAGTTGGAATCAGTTCCGTATGTATGGGTAAATCAAAGGCTTCTAAAAGCTCCTTAACAGCTTCAGACCGTGGTTTATCTTCTAAATAAATTTTACGTTTATAAGATTGTCTTTCCACTTCTCGCTCCCCCTTATCTCGTTGGTATGACAGGCACGTATTCACCCTGGAAAATTCCCTCTTTATTTGAAGCAATCTCGACAATTCCATCACTCTTGACGAGGGTCGTAATTAAACCGGATTTGCCGATGATTGGTTCTGCCCACCACTCACCTTCCACTTCAACTAGTCGGACACGAATGTAATCCGCTCGACCTGCAGCTGAGGCAATATTTTTGGTGATTTTTGCAAAAATACGGTCTGGTTTGCGTTCGATTTTTTCTCCTCTCAGCTTACGGAGCACCCGACTACCAAATAATTGAAAAATAATCATTGCTGAAGCTGGATGTCCCGGTAAGCCAATGACCGGCTTGCCGTTTGCGACCGAAAGAATCGTTGGTTTGCCTGGCTTAATGGAAATGCCGTGAACAAACACACCAGGGTCGCCCAATGACTGAATGACTTCTGTTGTATAATCCTTGGCGCCGACCGAGCTTCCCCCTGATAAAATTAAACAGTCCACTTGATCATATAATTCCCGCGCCTTAGTTGAAAAAGTTTGATAATCATCGGTTACAATACCACCGTATTTGACATCTATATTCCAATTCTGTGCCAATCCTAATACCGTTAAATAATTGATATCGCGAATTTGACCCAGCTCTAGTTTTTGAGTTTGATAAGGAACAATTTCATCGCCAGAGGAAAGATAGCCAATCACGACTTTTCGATAAACCTCTACCTCAGCAATCCCAAGCGAAGCAAGTGCACCTAGCTCCTGTGGGCGAAGCTTTGTTCCTTCGGTTAATAGAATTTCACCAGTTTTAATATCTTCACCTGCAGTAATAATATTTTCTCCAGGTGCTAGTTGTTTGTATGTATTGAGGAGCCCATCCATGTCTTCGCAGTGCTCAATCATGATCACTCCGTCACTTCCTGGTGGAATCATTCCGCCAGTTGGGACATAAATAGCTTGTCCGCGTTCAACCTGCTTCGAAGCTTGCTCACCCATTTTGACCTCGCCGACAATGTTCAAAAATCCTGGCATTGTCTCTGATGAACCAAAAGTATCTCTTGCGCGCACAGCATAACCATCAACCGTGGAACGATCGAATCCGGGAACATTTTCAGCCGCTAATACCGGCTGCGCTAACACGTAATGAAGTGCTTGCTCAAGCGGAAGAATGACTGTTGAATCAATCTTGTTAATCTTTTCGTCTATTAAGGAAATCGTTTCCTCAACCGTCTTCACTTTGAAAAATTCCATTTACCCCATACACCCTTTCTCTCACGATGAAAAGAGGTTACTCTCCCTTGTTTGCCCAATGTTTTGCATGTTCGTATTCTTCAGGATGATTCATATTAAAGAAAATCTGATCTAAGCTTGCTTCTGTAAAGGCTGAAAGCTCCTGTTCCGTTACATATAAACAGTTAAGTCCTGCCAATAATTGTTTGATCCGCAGATTTCCTGTCATTATACATTTCTCTATTTCTTTAAATATTCCTTTTCGGTATACAGCAAAAAGCGGTTGCTGTTTTCCATTGATGACGGGTATGACCGCATCATACTGATCTGCAAGCTCTAAAAGCCTTTGGCCAAGTTTACTAGATACAAACGGCATATCACAGGCGACAACCAAATTCAGCTCAAATGCTGAAGCCTGTAAGCCAGCGTGAATACCTGCTAATGGACCTTGACCAGGGTAATCGTCTGTGACCGTTTTCAACTTTAAAAATTGATAGATCTCTGGATCATTGGAAACGAGTATAAGATCAGAAACAAGCGATTGAAGTTCCTGTTTTACCCTTTCAACATTTGGTATTTCGTTAATTTTTAGGAGTGCTTTGTTTGTACCCATCCGACTTGACTTTCCACCTGGATAAAATAATGCCACATGCATTCATGAGCAGCACCTACTTAAAATGAATGATAAAACTTTCGTATTTCTAACTATAACCTAAAAACATTGCCACCGTAATTAATTTGTTTTTTCTTCAGTGTCGGCTGCTACTCCATAGCCTTGCTCTTGAGCAATATAATCTAGGTGGATGGTATTTAAATCAAGCAATGGTGTGGATGGTTTGGAAATATGCTGTCTAGTGTCAATCACTTTTGTATAGCCCTTACACTTGTCACAAACATGAATTTGTGAGGAAGCATCTCCTTCAATTGTTAAAAATTGAATGGTTGTATGATCTGTATTTCCACAATGGGTACAGGAAATTTTCTTATCCAACCAATAAGCAAGACAGCGTGGACAGTGAAGTACCTTTTGTCCTTTCCCTTCAATTTGTCCAAGACGTGCTGGTTCACCACAAACAGGACAACCACAGCCTGCAACTGCTGTTATTTCATACGAATTCAGTTTAGGTTGAACCTTTTCAGCTACTTTTTGTAAATAGGGACGAAGAGTGGTTTCAGCAAGAAATTGTGGAAGCCATTCTTCTAATTTATTTTGAGCTGCAAATTCTTGAAAGTAAAGATGATTGATCATGAACGCCTCTTCAAGCCAGCGTTCCGCTACTTTTTCATCTAACACGTTATTCAGGATGGAAAATTGGTCTTCTAATCTTGGGTTACTTTTTACTAATACAGCCTTTAATTGATTTAGCCAGTTTGAAAATAGCGCATAGTCAAATTGAAACTTTGTAAAGGCTACGATTGGTACGCCCGATGCTAATGCGGTCGGATCAATATTTTGCTGGATGGACTCAC
Source organism: Bacillus sp. T3 (assembly GCF_033449965.1). NCBI lineage: Bacteria > Bacillati > Bacillota > Bacilli > Caryophanales > Bacillaceae > Bacillus > Bacillus sp. T3. Next base: position 284,412 of record NZ_CP137761.1, on the reverse strand, counting down.
TGTTTATTTCAGTTTTCCATTGCTCTTGAAGCTTAATGATCTCTTTTTGTAGATTTAGATATTCTTTTGAAACTACTGATGTCTTCATGAGCTGCACCTCTTTCGTTTTTAAAGGGAATGGCTGTCCTTTTACAGACAGCCATTAGGAATATTGTTATCTGCGTTTCCGCTTTTTATTTAAGCACCTTTGTGCTCGTCTTTATGCGGGTCTTCGATATCTGGGAAGTTACCTTTTCTTACTTCTTCATCATACCAGTCACCATAGTGGCTCTTTGCCCACCAAGCTGGAACCTTACCATTTATTACTCCTTTAAATCCAGGAGCTGAGTGCTTGTGAACTGCTGCCATATAAATATGTCCTACTACTACTGCAGCTGCAAGACCCATGCTGGCACTATGGAACAAATAACCCCACTGTGTTACTGACTTCGGGAAGTACTCTGGGAACCAAATGGTGAATCCTGAAACGATAATCAAGGTTGCTGTTACAATCTGGATCCAAGAGTTAATTTTTTCCCCTGCATTAAAGAAGGTTTGTGAAACATGTTTAAATTGGAATCCTGTAAGTTCTTTTCCTGATTCTTTGAACCAGTCAATATCGCGCTTTTTCCATGTAACAATTTCTTTGAACCAACGGAATAAGCCTTGACGGTCCCAAATAAACCAGATAATTGTTGGTGAGATAAATGCTACTGCAAAGATTCTGTGTAGCAATCGTGCGTTGGCTGGTCCACCAAGAACAGGATAAAGCCAGTCAAAGGCCTCTGTGTACATTGGCAATGCCGTAATATACAAGGCTAAGAACGAAAAGAAATTGACAGCATGGGCAATAACAAACGCCATTGAAAAACGTCTTACTCTAACCTGAGGTCCTTTTGGATTACTCATGGCTATCACCTCCAGCCTCATGTTCTTTGTCTTTGTTAAATAATTTGTAAGACACGAACAGTCCAAGAACACCCATTGTTGTTGCACCGATCATCATTTTACCTAGTGGCTGTGCATAGTCCTTCCAAAGAACAGCTGATGTTGGTACTTTCGGTTTTTCTGGAAGTCCATATACGGAAGGTTTTTCAGCTAACACATAGATAGTATGTGTGCCGCCAACTCCTTCTGGGTTGTAAATCATTGCATTCGGATAACGTTCTTTTACTTCACTTAAACGTTGCTCTGCTTTCGCAATAATTTCTCCCTTTTCACCAAAGGACATCGCTCCTGGATGACAAGTTGTCACACAGGCAGGCTGTAAGCCTTCTTCGATTCGGTCTGTACACATTGTACATTTTGATGCTTTGCGATATTCCTTACCTTGTTTGTCCTTATAAGTTGCAAGTGAAATCACATCGAACGGACAGTTTTGAACACAATAACCACAGCCTACACATTTCTCGTGATCAACCACTACTGTTCCAAATTCTGTATAGCTGATTGCATTCTCAGGACAAACCTTTTCACATGCTGCTTCTTTACAGTGGAAACAAGCAGAGTGACGGAATAAATAATCTAAATTTCCTTTTGAATTTTCGTGCTCGATAAATTCAAGGACATTCCATGTATGGGCTGTTACTTTAGCATGTGATTGATTTGTACCTTGGAATTCTTCTGGCTCAGCCGGAAGGTCATTCCAGTTTTTACAAGCAACCATACAAGCGCGGCAGCCATCACATTTCGTAACATCGACTAATTTTACGTATTCTTTAGCCATTATTTTGCCCTCCTAACATCGCAAAGGAACGCTTTATATTCAGGAATGTTCGTATTGGCATCCCCAATATGCGGTGTTAAGCGGTTTGCTATGCCACCTGTTGCGATTCCCTTGAAACCAAAGTTCCAAGGCATACCTACTTGGTGTACGGTTTTACCCTTAATTTTAAACGGCTTAAACCGTTTTGTTACCATGGCATATGCCTCGATTTCACCACGGGCAGATGAGATCATGATTTTATCCTTGTTTTTAATGCCTTTTTCTTTTGCCAATTCTTCGCCGATTTCAACAAACATATGAGCAGCTAACTCTGCTAACCACGGTTGGTTACGTGTCATCGATCCAGATTGCCAATGTTCCGCTACACGATAAGTTGTGGCGATAATTGGATATTTCGATGAATCCCCTTGTGTCATGAACTCTTTCTCACCAAATTTGGTTGCAGGGTTCAATTGCACACTTGAAAGTCCATTTGATACTGGGCTTTCATATGGCTCGTAATGCTCTGGGAATGGACCGTCATTCATAACAGCGAATAATCCGCCAAGTCCTGTTGGAAGCATGAAGTATGCATCCTTGCCTCCTGGTGCTTCAGGAGCTCGATCTTTCGGGAAGTCAGGGACATCATTTCCTACCCAAAGATTTTGTGCCGCATCCCACCAAATTCCGGCTTTATTATTTTCTGTTGACCACGGTTTACCCTCAGGAGTTGCAGCACAACGATTCGCTAGTACACGACGGTTTGCCGGCCAAGCAAATGACCAGTTTAAGTAGTTACCATTACCTGTATCTTTGTTATCGCGACGTTGTGACAGGTTCTTGCCTTCTTCTGGGTAGAAGCCACAATAAATCCAGTTACCACTTACAGTGGAACCATCATCAGCAAGCTTAGCAAAAGCAGGGATAAGTTTCTTCGTAGCTGTTTCATAACCATTGATTTCACGAGCTACAAGATCGATATCAATATGGTGACCTTCACCATAATTCCATGTCATTGCCTTTATTTGTGCGGCTGCTGGAGTCTGCTCATTTTGATAGAGTTCTTTCATCTTTAGTGCTAGTAGGTGAATGATTTCTAAATCACCCTGTGATTCACCCTTTGGCTCAATGGCTTGCCAACGGTATTGCATCCAACGTCCACTGTTTGAAATCGATCCTTCTTTTTCAAATGATGAACATGCTGGTAAGAAAAATACTTCTGTTTCAATGTCTGCCGGTGTACCACCAGCTTCTTTTTGCCAGAATGCAGAGGACTCTGTTTCCCAAAGGTCTACAGCCACCAACCATTTAAGATTACTAAGAGCTTGTTGTTCTTTATTCGAGTTTGGTCCACCAACTACTGGATTTGTTCCAAACATGAATAGACCTTCGATTTCTTTTTTATAGATGGCATCAAAAATTCTCATATGAGAATAATCTTTTTTCGGAGTTAATTTCGGTAAAAATTGATATCCAAATTCATTTGCTGCCGTTGCATTATCACCGTAATAGGCTTTAAGCATGCTCGTATAGAATTTTGGTTTGTTCATCCAGTAACCGGCTTTAGGCGTAACTTTTTCTAAGAAGCCTTTATACGTTGCTTCTTCAGGTGTTGAAGTTGGTGTTTCCATATAGCCATTTACGTTGTGATAAAGTAAACCAAAGTCCGTTGAACCTTGTACGTTGGATTCTCCACGCATCGCGTTAATTCCGCCGCCCTGTAAACCAAGGTTACCGAGTAAAAGCTGGATAATACCATATGAACGAACGTTTTGTGATCCAACTGTATGCTGTGTTGTTCCCATTGCATAAAGGATAGTACCTGCTTTACCAGGTTTTCCTGTTTCTGCAAATGCTTTAACAACCTTTAAATAATCTTCTTTCGGTGTTCCTGTTACTTCAACCACCGTATCAAGATCATATCTTGAATAGTGCTTCTTCATTAATTGGAACACAGAACGTGGGTCTTGAAGGGTATTATCTCTAATCAGTTTGTCTTGTGCATCCTTCTTGAATGCCCATTTTGTCTTATCATAGCTACGTGTTTTTTCATCGTAATTGTTGAATATTCCATCTTCAAATGAATAATCATCTGTCACGATAAGGGATGCATTTGTATAATTTAAAACATATTCTTCATGGTAAAGCTTATTTTCTAGGATATAGTTAATCATCCCGCCTAAAAATGCGATATCTGCTCCAGAACGAATCGGTGCATAAATATCTGCTTGGCTTGATGTTCTAGTGTATCTAGGGTCAACTGAAATAATTTTTGCGCCTTTTTCTTTTGCTTGCGTTAACCATCTAAAGCTGATTGGATGGTTTTCCGCAGGGTTTGCACCCATGATTAAAGCACAATCTGTATTTTTCAAATCAATCCAGTGATTTGTCATTGCTCCACGACCAACTGTAGGTGCCAGACCGGCAACCGTTGAGCTGTGTCATATTCGAGCCTGGTGCTCAAGATAGGTTACACCTAAACCGGCACGCATTAGCTTACTTAGAAGATATACTTCCTCGTTATCAAGAGCTGCTCCACCCATACTAGCAATGGCTTCAACCTTGTTAACCGTTATTCCATTTTCTTGTTGGATAAATGTACGATCACGTGTTTCTTTTACCTTTTCAGCAATCTTTCCAATTGCCCAGTCCCACTCTACTTCTTTCCATTTATCACTTCTAGGTGCGCGGTACATCGGTTTTGTTACACGCTTTTCTGTAGTATAAATTTGACGGACTGTTGTACCCTTACTACAAAGTGTACCTTCGTTGATTGGATTATCAGGGTCACCCTCTGTATAAACCACATCATTTTCGTTAGCGTAAACTAGGATTCCACACCCCACTCCACAGAATGGACAGATTGTCGGTGTAGGCTTTAACGCTGCAATCTTAAAATCCTTTGTGCTGGCTTTAGCTTTTTTATCATCAAAGCCAAGCTCGACAACAGCCATCGTAATAGCTGTAGCACCAGACAACTTCAAAAATTGTCTTCTTGTAAAATCCATCTTTCTAGCCCCCTCTACTACTTTTGTAGATATCTATAAACCCTAAATTAATAGGAAGAACCCCCAACTTTAACTTGCTCCAGATCATTGATTACTCTTCCAGAGGAAGTATAAGAAATTGCCATTTTCCCTCTTAAATAACCAACTACTTCTATATTTAAATATTTTGCTAGCTGAACAGCTTGTTTCGTTGCCGCTGTTCGCGAGCCAATAACAGCAAAGCCATATTTTGCAGCCTTTGATAGCATTTCATAGGAGACTCTGCCTGTCGTTAATAGGATTAATTTTTGCGGATTTAAGCGGTTTCTAAGTGCATAACCAATGATTTTGTCCACTGCATTATGACGACCAATGTCTTCTCGGACAACGATACTGCCATCCTCATGAACGATACAGGCACCATGCATGCCACCTGCTTCAAGATACATCGGTGACTCTTGTGCAAATTGACTTCGCTTTTTCAATAGATAGCTTAATTGATAGGTATCTTGCGAATCTACCTTGTCAAAGCTTTTAACATCTGTCATCGAAAAAAACGTAACGCCTCTGCCACAACCAGCTGTATAATGCTTCTTTTTTGAAAAAAGAGCTCTTCATTAAAGCCATCACGAAGCGTAACATGAATACTTCCCATATCTTCATTGACGGTAACTCCCGATACATCATCAATGCTGTCGATTAATCCCTCCGAATATAAATAACCGTATGTCCAATCAACTAAATCAAAGCTCGTTAATTGAAATACAGCGATCTCATAGCCATTTACAACCAATGAAATTGGATATTCTTCAGGACAGCCTTTTCTGTTCATAACCTCACCCCTTTTAGGCACATAAAACCGAATGGGATATGTTGAATTTTACCCTTTACCATCATAGAGATTAGTGACAACTGTTGATGTGAAAATTATCACACTTTTTTCTATCTTTTCCCATTAGCACTAGAGTAATAGAAAAAACTAATCTCTCTACTAAATGTACATCACAATATTAATTTGGTAACGTTTGCATTGTGACAAAATAACTTCAAATTCGTGACTTTTTATCGTAGATATTGTGAACTACGATGTTAACAATCATTTCTAAGAAATTAATAAGATTAATGATATTTACTTGCTCTCTAATCTTAATCTTTGCCCCTAAATAACACAGTAACTTTTCTCACGCTCAGACGAAAATGTTGACAATTTGTTCACATTTTTAATAAAAAAGTTGTTTAGGCATGGATGTAAATGAGATTTTTATGCATGACATAATATTGGTATAATAAAAATGGTAACAATTGCTTGAAGGAGGAATTTCAAATGACAATGAAAAAGGTATTAACAATAGCTGGCTCTGATACTAGCGGGGGGGCAGGTATTCAAGCAGATTTAAAGACGTTCCAGGAGCTAGGGGTATACGGAATGACAGCCCTTACTACCATTGTCACAATGGATCCTAAAAACCACTGGCATCACAACGTGTTTCCAATTGCTCTTGAAACACTAGAAGCTCAACTGGAAACAGCTCTTTCCGTTGGGATTGACGCCGTGAAAACTGGAATGCTCGGTTCAGTTGAAATTATTGAGCTCGCAGCTAAAAAAATGGATGAGCATAAACTCGCGCGCATCGTTATTGACCCAGTGATGGTTTGTAAAGGCGAAGATGAAGTGCTTCATCCGGAAACAGCAGATGCCCTTCGTGAAGTACTTGTTCCTCGGGCAACTGTCGTTACACCAAACTTATTTGAGGCTTGGCAATTAGCGAAACTGTCTGGACCGATTCGGACAATTGAAGATATGAAGAAAGCGGCAACCAAAATTCATGAGCTTGGAGCCAAGTACGTTTTAATTAAGGGTGGTAGTAAGCTCGAGCATAAGTCTGCAGTCGATCTGCTATTTGACGGGAAAGAGTTTCAGTTGTTAGAGTCTGAGCGGATTGACACCACTTACATCCACGGTGCAGGCTGTACTTATTCAGCAGCCATTACAGCAGAGTTAGCTAAAGGAAACTCCGTTGAAGATGCGGTTAAAGTTGCGAAGGACTTTATTACTGAAGCCATTCGCCACGGCTTTAAGCTAAATGAATATGTTGGTCCTACAATGCATAAAGCCCACCGTATTTATGGCGCTGGTCGCTTGGAGTCCGAACAGCTTAGCAAATAAACTTTTTGAACAGTGCCAAGCTCTTTTTTGTTTTTCTAAATTTTTATTTCAAAATACCATTAAACAGGATCAAATTTTGGTCCTGTTTTTGGTTTGTTGCAGAGTGGGGCAGGCTACATTTATGATTGTATGATGCCGATTTTTCGCAAATCGATGTTGTTTTTAGTAATATGTAGTTATGTCTAGAATTTCGTAATCTATTTGACTTAATGCAAACAAGAAGGGAGATGAAGAATATGGAGCAAATAGTTGCTGAAAAGGTTCAAGCAGCGATTGATCGTTTAGCTGATCAGGAGGTATACCTTCATCTTGAAACGACAAATGGTGCCTATGCATCCCACCACAATGAATCGTTTTTTTCGGCCGGTGCTTATATCCGCAATGCCTTGGTTACCTATGTAAGCGGGAAAATTGTTGGGAGCGGTCCATACCGTGTCGGATTGAAGCTTGCGATTGGCTGGGTTTACGCAGAAGGCTTAACCCATTTTGAACTAGATGCTGAAGGGCGCTTATTATTGGCTGGCCATGACAATGACGGCAAGCTCGCAGTGGCTCTTGAGATTAGCCCGACGCCATTTGAATAATGAGTCATTTGCTATAAATGGGATTGGTATATAGAGCGTACAAGTAGGTAATGTGCTTATCTTCATGCGTTAGTCGTGCATAACATAGGTTTCGTGTGCATACCACGGGAAAGTCATGCATATCAAGACGGAAACGTGCATAATTCCCAAAAGTTGTATCATAAATTTGAAAAGTCGTGCATATTTCTCAAAAGTTGTATCATATTTTTTTGAGCTTATATCATATACACAATGAAACGTGCATAAAGCATCAAAGAAGTGCATTTAATTTGATGGAATTTGTTCTTTTTAAAAGAAAAAAGGTTTTTTAATAAAATTATCCTCATTTTGAGCGAAAAATCTGTAAAACTAAGGTGAAAATAAACCTTTTTCAGCAAAACGGAACAATAAACCGCAAAAAAAAGGAACCAATAACGAACATCCTAATACGCACTTAGACCTCAATGGTTCAAATCAAAAATTTGTAACCGAAGAAACGTTTTACCACGTTCACTATAGGAATTATTTAATGAAAGGAGTTTTCCGAAATGGAAAAAGAGCGTCAATTATTAGTGATTTTTCCGCACCCTGATGATGAAGCATTTGGCGTTTCGGGGACAATTGCTCTCCACGGTCAAAATGGTACCCCCATTACTTATGCTTGCTTAACATTAGGTGAAATGGGACGCAATCTGGGAAATCCTCCTTTTGCGACTCGTGAATCACTTCCAAACATAAGAAGAGTAGAGTTAAAAAATGCCGCCAATGTGCTCGGCATTGATGATTTAAGAATGATGGGCTTGCGCGATAAAACAATCGAGTTTGAGGATGATGAGATGCTGACGAATATGATGGCTTCGTTAATTGCTGATGTGAATCCATCCCTCGTGATTTCTTTTTATCCGGGCTATTCCGTTCATCCTGACCACGATGCCACTGGAGCAGCGGTTGTTCGTGCCGTCGCGAAAATGCCGGCAGAGACGAGACCAAAGCTCCACTGTGTTGCATTTTCAAAAAACTGTGAACAGGAAATTGGTGAGCCCGATATCATTAATAATGTTAGCTCAGTTGCCGAAATCAAAATAAATGCAATCAAGGCTCATCTTTCGCAAACGCAATTGATGGCTGCCGATATGACAGATAAGCTACGCGAGAATGATCCAGAAATTATCGCACGCATGCTGCATGAGCGCTTTTGGACGTATCAGTTTTAGTAAGCTATAAGGTTGGGTATAAGCCTGTCACTATTGGTGGCAGGCTTGTTTTATTTTACGTATTTACGTATTACCATTTTCTCCGTTTACGTAAACGATTCGACCCCGTCCGTCTGTCTATCCGTTCGCCCGCCTCTACCACCCAACACCTGCCGTTCAATCCACATCATTTACCCCTTATTATGAGTAAGCTTACAAAAGCCGCACCAGTCGAGGATGATGATTTTCTTCCCTTGGACATCGATAATTCCATCTTTTTTGAGCTTAGAGAAGACGCGGCTGACGCTTTCCCGTGATGTTCCGAGCAAAGAAGCAAATTCCTGTACAGTTAGGGGGATTTCAATGTGCATACGGTTACAATGGTTCGCACCGAATTTTTCAGCGAGACGCTCTAACGTTTTCATCGTTTTCGTGTAAACATCCAGAAGGGCAATATCTCTTAAAATCGAGGTCATATCTCTTAAAGCGTCACTCATATAGCGGATCATTTGTACCGCCATTTCTGGCGACTTGATTAGCTCGGCCTCTAAGTCACTTGTTTTAAGGAAATAAACCTCTCCTTCCTGAACCATTCGTGCTGTTGCAGGATACAAGCTGCCATCCTGATTAAACAGACAGGCTTCTGCAAAAATTTCTCCGCTTTTCTTAATACAAACAATGATTTCATTCCCTTGCTCATCCTGTTTCGTGAGCTTAACGATTCCAGAATGAACAAAAAACACACCCTCTGCCTCTTCATATTCCGAAATGATTTGCTCGCCTTTACGATACCCCTTCATCACAATCCGATTGTCTAGAAGTTGAAACGATTTCTTTGGGAGATTCTTAAACACTTCAATTTTGCCTAAAAACTCTTCCACCACAGTTTTTTGATAAATCGATAAATGCGGGTCAATTAAATCATCGTTCATATATCTCATTCCTTCCCCCATATTCTATTTCCTTATTTTAACGGACAAATCGTGACAATTAAGTGATGTTCGGCACATTTCTACACATCGACATTCTCGAATATTTTTCGACAGTTTCCTCCTTTTTTGGAAAAAGACACACAAACGTCACACACGAAACACTAAACCGTGCAATACGTCACAATGACACAAATCAATGCAAGTTAAGATGGTCATGTAACTATGACAAGGGGGAAAGCAACTTGAAAAAAGCCGGGATTTATTTTCTAATCAGCGCCTTAATTGGGCTTGGAATCGGTTATCTAGTGTTTGATGTCATCATGGGGAAGGACAATCAAACCGAGGAAAAGGTAAGCGTCGATAAAAGCACAGATGATGCAACATCGACAACAAAAACTGCTACAGAGGAACAAGCTACGGATAAAACGACCACTGTTTCAGCTGATACGGAAATTTTTACTGAAAAAGGCTGTATTGGTTGTCATTCCATTTCTGCCCTAGATTTGAGCGGTGGGGCAACAGGACCCGATTTATCGGAAGCATTTAACAACGTAGAAGGAAAACATGGAAAGCCACTTAATGAATTCCTGAAAGAGCCGACGTCAGCCGTCATGTCAGGTGTGATTGGTGGGAATCCGTTAACAGATGAGGAAATAAATAAGCTTACACAATTACTACAAAAAGCAGCGGAAACAAACTAAACGACTAAAGGTGGTGCTCTATTCATGAAGAATTGGATTCCAATTTCAACCGGTTTAGTAGCTGGGCTTCTAGCTGCAACCGTGATTTTTGGTGACTTTTCACCCGGATCAAAAACAGACGCAACAGTTGCAACCAACAACAAGTCGAATGCTGAGAAGGTTTATGTCCCATTCGGTGAGAAGGACGAATATTATTTGATGGCATCAGGTGGCCACTCTGGTCAAATGTTTGTATACGGCGTACCATCGATGCGTAAAATTCGAACGATTCCCGTATTCACTCCAGATCCTGCCACTGGCTATGGTTATGATGAGCATACAAAGGAAATGCTTGGCGGTTATACATGGGGCGACCTCCATCATCCAGCCATCTCTGAGACGAATGGTGAATATGACGGGAAATATTTATTTGCGACAGATGTTGCCAACAGCCGGGCAGCGGTCGTGAACCTTGAAACATTCACAACCAAGGATATTATCAATGTTCCGAATACAAGTGGTCCACACTGTGCGGCTTTTGTTACGGAAAACACAGAATATATGTTTTTACCAACACGATTCGCCGTTCCAATCGGAAGTGAGTATGCTAGTTTAGATGATTACAGTGAAAAATATCGCGGCGTCATGTCGGCTGTTACCTTTGATGAGAAAAAGAAGAATTAAATATCGCCTACCAGGTTGCTCTTCCACCTTGGTCCTATGATTTATCCGACGCCGGCAAAAAGATGTCCTGGAGATTGGGCCGTAATTACAACCTACAACACTGAGGAAGCAACAACGAATCTAGAAATCAATGCTTCACAGGCTGACCGTGACTATATCGTCCTGATTAACTGGAAAGAGCTCGAGCAAAAGGTTAAAAACGGAGAATACGATGAAGTAACCGGCCAAAAGATGATTTACCCTGAGAAGCATAAAGGCGGAATCTATTTAATTCCAGTTGCGAAATCACCACATGGCGTCGATGTTACACCAGACGGAAAACGTTTTATTGCATCTGGAAAGCTCGCACCAGCAATGACCGTCTTTTCTTTTGAAAAAGCCTTTAAAGCGATTGAAAAAGGGAAGTTTGATGGGGAGCGCAATGGAATTCCAGTTTTAAACTATGAATCTGTAATGGAACGAGAAGTGAATCCAGAAAATGCACTTGGACCACTTCATACCCAGTTTGATGAAAAAGGCATGGCGTATACAACGATGTTTATCTCTTCAGAGGTCGTTAAATGGGATCCAACTACAGGCGAAACATTAGACCGTGTACCGGTTCAGTATTCACCTGGGCATTCATCAGCAGCTGAAGGAGATACGGCTACACCAGACGGGAAATACCTTGTGTCGCTCAATAAAATTGCCAAGGACTCGTATTTATCTGTCGGACCATCCCATCCAGAATCGATGCAGCTCATTGATTTGACAGGCAATAAGATGAAAGTGATTCAATCGGCACCAGTTGACCCAGAACCACACTATGCGCAAATGATTAAGGCGGATAAAATCAAGACGATTTCGATTTATCCAAAGGATGAAAGCAACAAGCTTGCCGTATACAAACAGGATGATACGCGCATTGAACGAAAAGGCAACGAAGTACATGTATACGGAATTGCGATGCGTTCTAAATTCGTCTTTGACGCAAAAGCCAAACGACCTGATTCGATTGAGGTCAACCAGGGGGATAAAGTATACATTCACTTAACGAATATCGACCTTGACCAGGATATCACCCATGGTTTCGGGATTAACCAATATAACCTAAATATGGAAGTCCAGCCTGGACAAACGAACACGATGGTGTTTACAGCGGATAAAGCAGGGACGTACCCACTTTACTGTACAAACTTCTGTTCCGCATTACACCAAGAAATGTCAGGATATCTTCTCGTAAAACCAAAAAATTAAGAATAAGGCAAAGAGGCTGGCTCAACACTATGAAGAGTTTATTCAACAAGAAATGGTGCACCACTAACAAACAGGTGGCACGTGTTTTGCGGAGTGAATTCTCATCTGATTCAGTCTCTTTTTCCTGTTCTGTTGAGTGAAAGGCGTGTTTCCTATGAAGGGTAAAAAAATTTCTATTTTTTCCAGTGCAATGATTGTCGTGTCAGCTTTGCTAATTGGCTCCTCCCTCTTCTTCCCATGGTGGAAGATGGAGTTTTATGCACCACAATATCCTGGAAGGATTATCAATTGTCGTATTTCCAGACAAGCTAGAAGGGCAAATTGATAATATTAATGCCTTGAACCACTACATTGGGATGAAGGGCTTTAGTGAAGCCAGCTTCCCCGAGCTTCAATACTTAACGTACCTTATTGGCGGCTTGGCTGTTCTCGTCCTAAGTGCAGCTTTCATTCGCAAAAAGGCTTATTTATATAGTGTCATTGGCCTATTCGTAATAGGTGGGACACTGGGGGTTTGGGACTTGCGGCGCTGGCTCGTAAGCTATGGAACAGAGCTTGACCCTAAAGCACCAATCGAGATGGAGCCGTTTATCCCACCAATGCTCGGAAAGAATATCGTTGCCAATTTTACGACACATAGCCTACTGCAACTGGGTTCGTATTTGATCATCATCGCCTTTTTGTTGCTCTTAATCCCGTTATGGAAGGAACGGCGCAAATGAAACAAACCCTGCTCACATTCTTGATGGTGTCATTGATTTTTATCGCTATCCCTCACAAAATAGCTGCAGCCGAAAATTTGCAGACAATCATTGACTCACTTGAAGAGGGAGCGGTTTTACAGCTTGACGATCAAACGTATGAAGGCAATCTCGTCATCGAAAAATCAATTAAAATCGTTGGGGCCAAACATACTGTCATTAAAGGGGATGGCACCTGGAAATGTGATTTCGGTGAAAGCTCCAAACGTCACCCTGCGCAACCTGACTGTGACAAACAGCTCGATGAATCGCAATTCTGCTGAGGAATACGCAGCCATCAAGCTGTACGAAAATGGCAATATTGTTGATTCCATTACGATCAACGATTCCTTTCACGGTATCTATTTAAGCCAGTCCCATCACAATACGATTCAAAACTGCACAATCACCGGACTTGGTTCCGGTCAAATTGCAAAGCAAGGAAACGGACTTCATATTTATTATTCAAATGACAACCTTTTGAAAAATAATCAAGTAAATGGCACTCGAGATGGAATGTACTTTGAATATGCAAACAACAACCAAATTTTTAATAACACCCTAAGCGAAACGCGCTACGGATTACATTTTATGTATTCTAATGACAATCATTTTAAACGAAATACCTTTACCTTTAATACGGGCGGTGCCGCGATTATGGAATCATCAGGCAACCGGCTCATGGATAATCAGTTTATTTTTAATTATGGTCATAAATCATTCGGTTTATTTCTACTCTCAGCCAATGAAACGGTCATTGAAGGTAATACCTTTCAGCTCAATCAACGTGGTTTATACGTAGACCAATCAACCAATAATTTATTTAAAAACAACACAATTGTAAACAATCAAATTGGCGTTGAGCTTTGGGCTAGCTCCAATAAACAAACCTTTACTTTAAATAAAATTCAGGACAATACGATTCCCGTGTTTGCACTAGGTGGACAGGGTGACAATCATTGGAGTGCAAACCATAAGGGGAACAATTGGGGAGATGCTTTTCCTGTGCTTGACCTAAATCAGGATGGAGTCGGGGACGAAGCCGTCACCTATCATTCGTCACTGCATGAGCTGATCGAAAACCAGGAACTAACCTATTTATTTTTAAAAAGTCCTGGCAATAGCGGTCTACGAAAAAATCAATCAATTTTTCAACCAATCCAAAACGATGTTTAAAGACCCTGCCCCATTGGTCGACCAAGAGCGCCCAACCAATCATTGGCTCTGGTTTATTTTGGGTGGCGCAGCTTCCGCAGGCTTTATTTTATTAAAAGGGAGATTTCCACTATGCATTATATTTGGAAGGAATGGAAGGAAAGCATAAGAGGAAAAGGATTTTGGTTCTCTTTAGCAATCATTGTGCTCGTTTCAATTAGTCTGTTGGTTTCCTCTTCCACGCTTTCCTTTGAGCATGGCTTCTTTGTCCTATTGATTAACCTATTTGATGCATTCGTGTATTTTATCCCGATTCTCTGCCTCTTTCTCGGAGCATTTGCTATTTTCCAAGAAAAAGAACAAAAGACATTAATCATGCTGTTAACGAAACGGGATAGCTATCCAAGCTTCTTGTTGAAAAAAAGCTTGGCGATTCATACAGTATTAATTGGCCCCATCTTCATTTGGTTTTTGGTATACTTAGTTCCTATTAAATTTATTTTTGAACTAAATTTTATCAGCTTTTCGACATTTTTAATTACGCTAGTTTGTTTATTACTCGTCTTCAGTCAAATTGGCATTTTTATTGGCAGCATCAGCAGTTCCAAAATGCAGATTATTGGATTTACGATCGCAATTTGGTTTTACTTTTTCTTTCTGCATGACTTTATTCTTTTATCCTTACTTTCCGATGTTACATACGAAAATGTGAAATGGTTTTCGAGTCTTTACTTTTTAAATCCAATTCAAGTAGCAAGAATATTCCTGGAATCCTCATTAGGTGTATACTCGTTTGAACACATGTCAAAGCTGTTAAAATCGTTTATGTGGATCAAGCCTGGGTTATTTTTACTGATTAATACATCGTTATTCATGATGATATCGTTTGGATTAGCCGTCATTTTCCATCGAAAGGAGGAGATAGAATGATCGAAGTACAGCATCTCTCTCAATCGTTTGGAAAGAAAATCGTATTAGACGACGTTCATCTCCATATTGGAAAAAATGAGGTTTGTGCGTTAGTCGGCCGAAATGGCGCAGGGAAATCCACGCTTATTAATAGCTTGCTCGGGTTGCTCCCGGTAAAAAAGGGATAATTAAAATAAAGGGGCGCGGTACATCGCTCAAGCAAAATGAAATAAGCTATCTGCCTGAAAAATTTATGTTGTATCCATCGTTAACTGGGCTTGAAAACATGCACTTTTTTGCAGAGGCGATAGCTAAGAAAATAGATCATAAGCGCATCGAACAACTGCTTACGTCCGTACGCCTATGGGACGATCGTCATGCACCGGTCAAAGGCTATTCAAAGGGGATGCTGCAGCGTTTAGGCTTAGCCATCACCTTATACCAAGACAGCGACATCTTGATTTTAGACGAACCAACTAGCGGAATTGATCCAATGGGTCGCAAAGAAATTTTAGAAGTATTAAAGTCTTTGAAGGATAAAACCATTCTGCTTTCCTCCCATCATCTCGATGAAATCAAGCAAGTATGTACGCATGTTGCTTTTATTGATAATAACAAATTAGAAAAGTACACCGTAGAACAATTTATACAGTTGAAGAGTTAGGAGGATAACGATGTTAAAAAAATGGATTGGCTTTATTTTACTAGGCTTAATCGTTCTGCTTGCAGGCTGCGGCGGGACCGGAGAAATTGGGAGGTTGGTTTCACCAAGCCACTCCAATATAAAAAAGGGCAAGAAACCCCAATTGAAATCAAAATAACGGAAGATGGTAACCGGTTACGGGTGTAAGCGCACGAGCCTTGTTTGAAATGACATCGATGGACCATGGCAGTATCAATCTTCGCCTTGAAGAAGTAGGAGATGGACTCTACACCGCAAAGGCTGAATTCACCATGTCAGGAAGTTACAATGTTACATTTACGTTAAAAAAGGAAGGTTATACAGTTGAAAAAATAATGGAAGTAGAGGTGGAAAAGGTGGAAGGCGTTGCCACGATTAATGGTAAGCCTATCACCGTTGACGAGCTAGATTTTTTCCGTTTTAACAACCAATTACAAATAGCTATCAACCGTGAAGCCGACCAGAAAAATTATTCGGGTGCAGAGCTTGAGTCGAGAATGGCCAACTGGGATTCCCAGGAGGAGCAGACCGAAAATGAAAATCAATTGTTAACCGAAGTTATTCGTCTCCGCTCTATGGCGCTGCTCGCTGAGGAAAAAGGCCATAAGGCAACATCTGAGGAAATAACCAGCGAGGTGGAAAGAACTCGCGCTAAGTACAAAAACTCTGCCATTGCCAAAACGATGCTAATCGAGTTTGGTGAGAAGCGTTTTTGGCAGCTTCAAAAAACCCATGCTCAATACATCGTTTTAACACAAAAGGTCCAAAAGGATATTGCTGAAAAGGTTAAACAGGAAAATCCAAATGTATCTGATCAGGAAATTTCCTTCCTATCTCAAAAGGAATACGAAGAGCTCCTCGTCTCCCAGGTTAGCTCCTTGGACATCGTGATTTTATAGTTTATTGAGGTCTCTAGCTCAGTGCGAGGGACCTTTTTGGTTTGATTGGCTATCTTTGTCAAAATTTACAAAGTGAGTGATTACTCACTTTACAAATTACATATAATCAAATAATATTACAGTGAGTAATCACTCATTACCTAACTTAACCTAATCGAGGTGACAACGAATGAGTAAACAAGATTCTATTGTTTCGATTTCCAACGTGTCCAAATCATTTGGTAAACAGCAAGTACTAAAAGAAATAAACTTAGACATCAAAAAGGGCGAAATTTTTGGCTTTCTTGGACCATCGGGTGCTGGAAAAACAACGCTAGTAAAAGAATTGGCTGGGCTCGATACGCCAACAAGCGGTGAGAATTATGTGTTTAATCAAAAAATGCCCTCGCTCGCGCTAATGGAACGAATTGGCTATATGGCACAATCTGATGCCCTTTATGGTGAGCTGTCAGCAAAAGAAAACCTGCAATTTTTTTCCTCCCTTTATGGAATGAAAGGAAAACAGCAGGAAGCTCGCATAAAAGAGGTCATGCAAATCGTCAACTTGCACGATGATATAAATAAACTAGTTTTCAATTATTCAGGGGGAATGAAACGCCGACTCTCCCTTGCCGCAGCTTTGCTCCATGAGCCTGAGCTCCTCATTCTAGATGAGCCAACCGTCGGGATTGACCCTGTGTTACGTAAAAGTATTTGGGATAGCTTTTACGAGCTCAATAAAACAGGCGTAACAATCATTATCACAACCCATGTAATGGATGAAGCTGAGAAATGTCATCGGCTCGGAATGATTCGCGACGGTCAATTAATTGCCGTTGGAACAGCAGAGGAACTAAAGAGCAACACAGGTACAACCTCAATCGAAGGGGCATTTCTTGCTTACGGAGGTGCAAACTAATGAGAATAAAAGCGTTAGTCATTCGGATACTGCGCCAAATTATCAGGGATAAGCGAACGATGGCCTTAATGATAATGGCTCCTATCTTAATTTTAACCATGATGAACTTAGTCTTTAACGGCAACGATTATCTTCCGAAAGTGGGGCTCGTAAATATACCAGAGCCCATCCAACAACAGCTCAATCTCGATGATGCAGACATTACAGAATACGATTCATCCACACAAGCAATACAAGCGATAGAGAATCGCGATATTGATGGTTTTATTGAAATGAAACAGGGGGCTGCAGCCATTACACTTGAGGGTAGTGATCCTTCCGTAAACGGTGCTGTGATGAAATGGGTGCAGGCAGCCTTCAAGCCGCTCCAAGCCCAAGCTCAAGCTCAAACTGCAGAACCTGAGGTTACTTATTTTCATGGTGGCGAGGATATGGGGCAATTTGATTATTTTGGACCTGTTCTACTTGGGTTCTTTGTTTTCTTTTTCGTCTTTTTAATCGCCGGAGTTTCCTTTCTTAGAGAGCGGACAAGCGGAACGCTCGAGCGGTTGCTTTCTAGCCCACTAAGAAAATGGGAAATCGTTATTGGCTATGTACTTGGATTTGGAATCTTTACGATGCTCCAAGCAACGATCATCGCTGCGTATGCGATCTATGTTTTAGACATGCAAATGGTCGGGACGTTTTGGTACGTGCTGCTGATTATCCTGCTGCTGTCAATGTCAGCTCTTACGCTTGGAACCTTGCTTTCGGCATTTGCTAATAATGAGCTGCAAATGATACAGTTTATTCCACTGGTTGTTGTCCCACAAATCTTCTTCTCAGGTTTGTTTAATTTGGAGACTATTACTGAGTGGCTAAGCTGGATTGGCGTCGTTACACCGCTTTATTACGCGGCTAATGCACTCCGTGATGTGATGGTCCGCGGGCTAGGCTTTGAGATGATCTATCCTGATTTGCTGATATTGGCAGGTTTTTCACTCCTATTTATTACCTTAAATATTTTAGCACTAAGGAAGTATCGTAAGGTTTAAAGACAGTCTCTGTTGGTTAAGCACAAATCAATAGCATCTTTAAAATAAAACAAATATCCGGTTTTGAAGGAGTGCGTGATGGAAGACCAAGATTTATTATTGAAGCAATGGTTTGAGGATGCAGATGATTTAACCGAAAAGCAAAAACAAATCCTTCTCGCAGCCATCGATTCTTTTTCTGAAAAGGGGTATGCGGCTACTTCGACCAGTGAGATTGCCAAAAAAGCCGGAGTTGCTGAAGGCACGATTTTTCGCCATTATAAAACGAAAAAGGAATTGCTGCTGGCGATTGTTGCCCCAACAATGGCAAAGTTTCTGGCTCCATTTATCATTAAGGATATAAGCAAGGTCTTAAATACGAATTATGGATGCTATGAAGATTTCCTGCGGGCAATGATTGAAAATCGCCGCGACTTTCTACAGCAAAACCTTTCCTTATTTAAAATCATGCTGCAA
Source organism: Bacillus sp. T3 (assembly GCF_033449965.1). Lineage (NCBI taxonomy): Bacteria > Bacillati > Bacillota > Bacilli > Caryophanales > Bacillaceae > Bacillus > Bacillus sp. T3. The sequence goes on along the minus strand of NZ_CP137761.1, from coordinate 265,513 downwards.
GAGCTCCCATTTCAGCCTGAGCTGCAGACGCAATTTAAAACGCATATTCTGCCACAAGTATATGACCGAGTTAAAATACTAATTGAGCATTATCAAGCCCGAGGAGAGATCATCGAGGTTCCAGCCTATACAATCGTACGGCTAATTGCTTCAACGATTTTTGGCTTTTTAATCGGTCGTTATTTACTCTTCCTGGAGCTTGAATGGGATGATGAGTTGGAGATTGAACGAACGATTCAATTTATTATGCATGGGTTAGCACAAAAGGAGTAGAGACGATGATGTCTTTACTCCTTTTTTCTGCGTTTATTTTAGAGGGCAGACCGCTACCTTGTTTCACATGAAACAAGTTGGTTGGAATTCTACAAACTTAATGCTTCTATGATCGCTTTTCCAACTCCGTCCTCATCGTTTCGTGAGGTTACAAAGTCACATTGGGCCTTTACATGCTCTGCAGCATTTCCCATTGCAACAGAGCGCCCAACACGGCTCAGCATGGATAAGTCATTATCGTTATCTCCAATTGCCATCGTTTCTTTAAGTGAAATGCCTTTTTGTTTTACAAATTGCTCTAATGCGATTCCTTTTTGGGCTGACTGAGAGGTGATTTCTAAATTTCCATCACCTGGAGGAGCTTACAGCTAGTTCCGTTAATTGACTAAGTCTTTCACGTGCATTCGAAAGCTCAGCTAAATCAGGTGAAAAGGCAAGTAATTTATATATTTGATTGCTTGCAAAAATTTCGTGGTAATCCTCTAAAAAATGAACAAAGCCCGAATCGACCCGTTCCTTCGCGAATGCTTCGACCTCTTCCTCAGAAAACTGATGATTGGCACTTGTAAACACATCAAGCATCACCGAAATAGCCTGGTCTATGTCATTCGTGAATGCTCCTTTGTCTGTGTATACTTCAAAATAAACATCATGATACGCGAGTATCTCTGCAGCCTGAACTGCTAATTCCTGTGGCAAAGGTTGGCTGGCAACAATCTCACCATCTGCGGACCGAACTTCAGCTCCGTTTACGCAAATCACCGGACAGCTGATCCCGGCTTGCACTAAGGCAAATTGCGCTTCCTGAAATGAGCGTCCTGTGGCTACGACAAATTCTACGCCGTTTTCTTGAGCTTGCTTGATCGCTTGTATATTTTTCTCAGAGATGTTTGCATTTCCAGTCAAAAGTGTCCCGTCCATATCACTTGCGATGCATTTAATCATATGTGTTAGCTCCTTTGTCTTGATGTATATTTTTAAGTGTCTAGTATCGTAGCCATTTTAACATGAACTGCTGAAGAAAGCTTATGTAAGGTATTTTGAGCCTTCACGCATACTAAGCGGCATTAGCGGATTTTCCAATATAAACTGCTTTACTGACTCGCGGTTCGTTTTTGAATACTCCCGCAATGCCCAGCCAATCGCCTTTTGAATGAAAAATTCTTTGCTGGTTGCATTGATTAAAATAAAGCGGTAAAGGAGCGCTTCATCGGTTGCGCTTTTATACTTGAGCTGGAACAGAATGGCCGCTCGACGCAGCCACATATTTTCATGGTGAGCCCAGCCTCCAATAAAGTCCTGAATAACTGATTTTTCTCGTAACGCAATGCTTCCAACTGGCTTTGGTGCTAACACATCAACCGTATCCCACCATGATTTGGTCAAAATCAACCTCTCTAACAATACCAGTTGTTCTTTCGTCAGCTGCTTGTCTTTTTTTACAAGATAATCTAGAGCAATATATTGATATTCTCGTTCCGGTAATTTCCATAGGTCTAACACGAACATTTCATCAAATGGTTCCTTTGCAACGTTGAGCTTCTGAAAAACCTCTTTTGTCAGAGCCCTGCGTTCAGGAGATTTTATCCCAAGGTACGGAAAATGATTTTTCATATATTGTTCCATCGGTTTCGCCAATTCTTGATTACGGTGTTTCTCAAACACATCTACGACAAATTCTATATCCATCTTGTTTTACTCCTTTTTTAATAGCTTTGTTAAATTTGTCTGTTGATTGCTGCGAGAGGTGCTCGCTTTCCGCACCAATCAACAGGGCGCTTAATATTGTTATCTTTGAATTGGTTATGAATCCATCTCATTATGTATTTTAAGTCCAATTCTGAGTAGGAATTGGACTGATCGTGATCACTAGACTCTTAAAAGGATGAGGTCCCTTTCATTAGTCTATCATATTAAGCAGCTGTGCCTTGATTTCGGCTGTGATTCTGGAAATCTCTTCGAAGTCCATCGCTGGGCGATACACGGCCTCTAGCTCATCATGAAACGCTTTAGCTTGAGCTAAATAGGAAATAGCCTCTTCCATTTTCGCTTTGTAGCGCGCGGAGATTTCCGTAATTTCCACGTGGAATTTTTCATCAGTCCCTGGGGTTATAAACCTATCATACATATCGATAATTTCATCCCCATCACGACTTGGGAAATATTCATGTGGTGCCGTACTATCGAAAATTGCAAAACCTAATTTACGCACAATCACCATATCCAAACTGTTTGGATCAAAGCCGCAATGGTATACTTCGACTTCTAGACCATTTTGCTCAGCATGAGCAACTAGCTTTTTCAGCAAGGTCGATTTTCCTGAGCCTGGGCGACCTTTAATAAAATAACGCTTTGGTAGCCCTTCGGTTAAGTTTTGGACATAATCGACCGCACCGATTGGAGTGGCAGCCCCTAAAAAGCGATGCCAGACTGGCGCCTTCTCAACACTACTACCACTCGCTCCTCCCTCTCCAAAAAGCTTGCTCGTTAGCTCAATCGTAAATTGATTTACTTTTTCAAAATCCATGTTTTCAATATAGATTTTTTCCCACTCATCATGAACCCTCAGTGCTTCACCAAAGAGACTATATGCTGTATGAAATGCAGTACTACTTTTGTTTGTCAGCTCCAAAATGCGGTCTTTAAGAGGTGCAAGCTTTGCAGTGTCCCATGCAACTCCTAGGTTTACATACTCTTCAATTGCACCAGGTGCTTTTGGTTCTATGACATGGGGGGCCGTGCCGTCGACGATTCCTGCTTTTATGGCTGGGATGATGACCCCATCGATGGAGCTGTTATCCGAAGAACAATGTAAATATTCGATATGATAGCCTTTTTCAGTGAAGGCATTGCCGACATCTTTCATCAATGTTGATTTACCCGTTCCGGGTCCGCCTTTTAATATGAACAGCTTATTTAAATTCTGAAGATTTGACTCGTACAAGCTATAAAAGCCTCTTGCTGTATTGCCGCCTGCGTAATAATTTAATATCTTACCCGCCAACTTCGACACTCCCTTATTGTTAGAAGTACTTACACTTTTTTACTTTATGCAAGCCACTTTTCATAGGTGAATGCCCAAACTGTCAGATTTTTTTACAATACGCTTTTAAATTTGTCTGTTGATTTTCGCTCCAGGTGCTCGCCTGCCGCTCCAATCAACAGATTTCTTAAAAATCAACACCATTCTTTAACAAAAAACACCCCTCAACATTGAGGAGCATTTATCTTTGACTATTTATTTCACTAAATCAACCATCTCTGCGGAAGTGAGCTGTTGTAGGCTCGTAACGTCCAATTCAATTTGCATGCCGATTTTGCCACCGCTGACAATCATTGTTTCTAGCTCGAGAGCACTCGATTCGATGTAGGTTGGGTACTGCTTTTTCATCCCAATCGGAGAGCACCCGCCACGAATATATCCAGTCAGGGCTTGAATATCTTTCACTGCCACCATTTCAACCTTTTTTCTCCAGCAGCCTTTGCTGCCTTTTTCAAATCTAGTTCTTTCTCAACTGGAATCACAAACACATAAATATTTTTAATAGCCCCTTTGGCGACGAGCGTTTTATAGACCATCATGACATCTTTGTTTATTTTTTGGGCAACAGAAACGCCATCGATTTTTCCATCTTTATTTTCATAGTGATATTGTTGATAGTTAACCTTGTGTGAATCAAGGATTCGCATTGCATTTGTTTTTGCCTGCGCCATATTTCCGCACCTTCCTTCAATTTAACAGTATAGCGAATTTCATTCAGGTAGCAAACTGAAAAAGTGCGTGCTGTTACATATATGAAAAGAGCTCAGTCAACGTGACTGAGCTCTTCCTTATTCAGACTTTTCCGCTTTAGGGCTTTTCATCGGATGGCGTGGCATCATGAACCCATTTTGCTCCATCATTTCATAATGCTTTTCAAAGTGAGCAATCATCATTTGCCCTTTTTCCTCTTCAATTACGCCGAATTCGACGTACTTCTGAATCATTTCTTTCTTTTTCTCAAGAATGTCTTTATGTAGCTGAGCCAATTCTGTTTTCTGCTGTTCTGTTAATTGAACCTGTGGCTGTGCAGGCTGAGCTGGCTTATTCATTTCAGTCTTTTGTCCATAAGCTACCGAAAATAAAGTTGATGATAAGAGTAGAGTGACCATCATACTCCACATAAATTTGCGCATTTTGCATCCTCCTTTTTAATTGGTCAGCTTATTGTTTTCCATTAAAAGGGCATTTATGTGCGATTTTCCAAAAAATCTTTCAAACCTGCAATTGATTTATATCAATGATTTAGATTTTGAATGATTATATAAATAAAATAACAGTCTCTGTTAAAATGGTCTGTTGATTGCAGCGAGATGTGCTCAAATGAATAGAGTACTTAAAAATCAACAACATTCTTTAATAAAAGGAGTTTGATTTATATGCTGGAAATACAAAAAGAAGGAATCCGAATGATCATAGATGTTCGTGAAATGGTGAAAAAAGGGCTGCATCCGCGTCAAGAAATTATCAATGCTGTTCAGAAGGCACCAAAAGGAACCGTGTTTGAAATTCACCTGCCACACCCAGGACAGCCGCTCGTTGCTGCGTTCGAACAGTTAGGGCTCGATTGCGTGATAAACGAGCTTGGACCAGGACATTACCGCCTGTTAACATTAAAAATGAATTAAGGGAAATTGCGGGTTAATAACCTGCAATTTCCCTTAATTTATCTATAGAAACTAACTCGATCCCTTTTCGACCCTTAAGCTTCAAAACTTTCATTGATTGCAACGAAACTAATTTCCGGCTGAGTGTTTCTGGCGTCGTGCCAATAAGTGAGGCAAAATCCTTTTTGGATACTGGAAGCTCAAACTGGGTTGCTTGCTCTTTTTCATAAAAAGAAACCAGTGCTTTCGCAAGGCGCCGTTCCACCTCCATCAAGCTGATTGCCCCAATCCACTCATCCGCCGCCTTCAGTCTTTCACTTAACACCATCATATACTTCATCGCAATATTTGGACTCCGTTCAAGAATGGCGCGGAAATCCTCCTTGTGAATCATACAAACAGCAGATTCCTCCAACACTTCTGCATGAGCATAATGCTGTTTCTTTTCCAGAAGGGCGTATTGACCGAAAAAGTCACCTGGGAACAGAAGCCGAATAATCTGCTCCTTCCCATCATCAGAAAATTTCGATACCTTAACGAGCCCTTTATGAACAATATAAAGCGATTCCGACGGCTCGCCCTCCTGAAAAATAAACTCGCCCTTACGAAAGGTTTGACTGACCACAGCTTGGTGTATTTGGCATATTTCCTCATCATTTAATCCTTTAAAAATAGGGACATTTCGGACACACGACCCGCTTGGTGTATGGCAAAGGCAGTTCATCAACTCACCTCATAAAAAATCATTTTCTCCTATCTTAACCGATTTTTGTTAAAAAAATAGTGCACTATATCACCATAGAGGCGAACAAAAATATGGCACTTGATGTAAATCAAGGTTTGTTTCTGTGAAAATGATTATCATTTAACTATAAGGTGAAACACAACACTAGTTGGAGGGATTTTATTATGGAAAAAAAATCAGTAGAAAATGCAATCGAATATAGCAATGAGCGCTTTACAAAACGTATTTTGTTTCAAAAAGGGGAGAGCACGGCATTTGTACTGAACTTTAGGCCAGGGCAGGCTTTACCAACCCATAAACATCCGGGAACAGAAGTTTATTTGCTCGTTCTTTGTGGCAGCGGAACGTTTACGATTAACGGAGAAGATACCGAAGTGACCAGGAATGACGTCGTCCATAGCTCAGGGGATGAGGATTTGGCATTCAAGAACACCGGAACTGAGCCTGTTAGCCTCTATGTGATGCTAAACAAAGTTCCAGACGAACGTTATGTGCAAAATATCTAGATTTCTATTATAAATTGGTATCGTCTGAATCAAAAAGGAATGGAAGTTTGTTTATCGGCCTTATTTCGAAATTTATCGGCCCTATTTTTATTTTATCGACCTTATTTCATAATTTACCGACCTTATTTTGATATTTATCGGCCAAAGTAGATAATGTCACAACCGTTACCTGCCTTAGGACTTCCATTTTCAAAAAGGAAACAGGCTGACTCCCAACAGAGTCAGCCTGATCTCATTTCGTTTAAAACACAATCGTTTTATTTCCATCGACGATGATTCGGTCTTCTAAATGCCAGCGCACGGCACGCGCTAGCACGCTGCGTTCAATGGAACGACCGATTTTTTTCAAATCCTCGATTTGATCACGATGATCAACCCGCATAATGTCCTGCTCAATGATTGGTCCTTCATCTAAATCATTGGTGACGTAATGACTGGTTGCTCCTATCAGCTTCACGCCACGCTGATAAGCTCGATCATATGGGCGTGCGCCCACAAATGCCGGTAAGAAGGAATGGTGGATATTAATAATTCGGAATGGATTAGCTGCTACAAAGGAAGGCGTTAAAATTTGCATATAACGCGCCAGAATAATCGCGTCTACCCCATACTCGGCGAGTAACTGGAGCTGCTTCTGTTCCACCTCAGCCCGATTCTCTTTGCTAGCAGGAATATAATAGAAGGGGATGCCTAATCCTTCAGTTATTTCCCGGGAATCCTCGTGATTGCTGACAACAAGAGCAATCTCGGTCATTAAATCACCGCTTTGCCACTCCCATAATAATTCACGTAAGCAGTGAAGCTCCTTTGATACAAAAATCGCAATTTTTTTGATCTCCGAAACGATTGAAAGCTTCCAATCCATGTTGAATGATTCTGCAATCAACTCAAATTGACTAGTCAGTTCCTCTTTTTTTGCCTTTAAGCCTGGGCATTCAAACTCGATTCGAAAGAAGAAATGTCCACCTTCAGGATTTGTCGAGTATTGACTCGATTCAATGATGTTGGCGTTATGATCAAATAGGAATTTGGAAACCGCTGCGACGATTCCTGGTTGATCGGGACATTTAATCAGCAAGCGTCCACGATTTTTTTGCTCTTCTTTATACTGGTTTATTTTATCAAAAACGTCTCGACTCATAGACAATCCTCTTTTTCACTTTTTAGTTCACATTATAATCTAGTATAGCCCGCTTTTAAATAATATTTCAAAAAATCATACATATGGAGACGTTTAGCTTTTAATGATATACTGAAAGCGACAAAATCTAACAAACTATTCTGAATTAATATCAATTATCGAGGGGTTTAACATGTCCTATTCTTTTATTAAATGGTCGATATTACTTTCACCGGCGCTAATGGTTGGAGTGTGGGAGTATGTGCGACATGAATTTTTACTCCCATATATTTCAATGGATGCAGGGAACTGGCTCGCACCGCTGTTTGTTTTTATTTTTACATTAGGATTTTCTACGCCACTATTCAAAAAACTGGAAAGAATGCAGGATGAGCTTAACCAGGAACGTGCCAACAAGGCGATGATGGAGGAACGTCAGAGTATTTCCCAGGATTTGCACGACGGAATCTCACAATCCCTCTTTTTACTATCGGTCAAAGTCAATAAACTAGAGAAGCATGTAACTGGAAATGAGTTAGAGCAGGTAAATAAAATTAAGCAAACGGTTCAGCACATTTATGAAGACATTCGTACCTCGATTCAAACGTTGCGGACTCCGCCGCAGGAGATTGAGCAAATCTATTTATATCAATCATTAAAGAGCTTGTTAAAGGAAATAAAAACAGAAACGAATATTCAAGTTCACCTTGATTGGGATTTTCCAGAGAGGGCACTGACATATAAAGAGAAACAGGAGCTTTTGTCGATTATGAAAGAGGCGCTAATGAATGTCCGTAAGCATTCCGACTGTTCCAATCTTTATATTTCTGCACAGGAAAAGGACTTCAAATTAACTTGTACGATTAAGGATGATGGGGTAGGCTATGTCCCGCAAGAAAGCAGACAAAGCCACCACGGGATAAAAATTATGAATGAACGAGCCCGCAGGATAGGCTGGCTGCTTGGAATCGAATCCAATCATTCTGGAACCGTCCTTTCGATTGTAAAAGGGGGATAGGCGATGATTGAGACAAAGATTACGAAGGTTTTGGTAGTGGATGACCATGCCCATGCTCGAGAGGCAATCCGTGAGCAATTGAGTGAGTATGAGGATTTTACGATTATTGGTGAGGCGACAAGTGGGGAAGAAGCGATATTCTTAGCCGATGAGCTTGGGCCCGATCTCATCCTAATGGATATTAATATGCCTGGATTAGACGGCTTAAAGACAACGAGGCTCATTAAGGAAAAGCACCCCAGATCATCATTGTCATCTTGACGGTGTCAGAGGATAGCACTCATTTATTTGAAGCGTTAAAACAAGGGGCTCAAGGTTTTTTAATCAAAAAGGTAAACCCTGGGGATTGGTATCCGTATTTAAAATCGGTCGTTTCGGATCATATTCCGGTTTCCTGTGAGTTTGTGAATGAAGTCATTCAGACGATTTCCAGTCATCCGAAAAAACAGACAAGTCATGCAAGTAATCCGCTGTCCCAAAGAGAGATGGAAATACTGAAATTAGTAGCAAAGGGCTATACGAATAAGGAGATTTCAAATATGATTTTTATCTCGGAATATACGGTGAAGAATCATATGAAAAATATTACGAAAAAGCTAGATATCAAAAATCGGGTTCAGCTTACGCGTTTTGCTATCGATAATGGCTGGATTGAAGCGTAAACAAAAACAGAGACTTATCAATCGAGTCTCTGTTTTTTCTTTGCAGTAGGAAGCTTCCTATCCGCTCATCGCCGACCTATTTAAAACCATAGATTTCCTTATTGATTTGATAGAGCCTATTATGAAGTTGATCCCGGTCGATTTCATTCACTTCTATTTCATGATAAATTTGTCCCTGATGCAAAAATACAAGGACATCGGCAATTGCCGAGGCGACATCAAGTTGATGAGTCGATAGCAGGATCGTCTTCCCTTCAGCACGCAATTGCAGCAAAATATCAGCAAAGGTGGACACCCAATAAGGGTCAAGGCCGTTTGTCGGTTCATCCAGCAGGAGCAACTTGCTATCCCTTATGTACGCTTGGGCGAATAAGAGACGCTGTCTCATTCCTTTTGAAAGATGACTAAGCAGTTCATTTTGCTTCGTATCTAAGCCGACTAGCTTTAACGCCTTTTCACTTTTCCCTTTCGGAGCCCGAGCCAACCTACAATAAAAATCAAGCCATTCCTTGACGGTTAGGCCATTAGGAAAATGATAATCATCCGGCATATAGCTTATATTTTTCGGATAGTTTTTGCGGTCCTTGTAGGTTAGACCAGAAACCGTAATTTCACCAGTTGTTGGTTCAAAAATACCACCAATCATTTTTATAATCGTGCTTTTTCCAGCGCCATTTCCACCAACTAGCACACCGATTTGCCCTTCATCAAGCTGTAAGGAAAAGGGTGCTAGCACCACTTTTCGTTGAAAGGATTTCGTGATATTTTTTATTTCCAAAATAGGCTGGCTCATTTTCGCACCTTCCTTCCAATCACAAAGGTGGATATAATTAGCATTCCCGCTACGTAGAGAAGGAGATAGATGGTTAAATAAATAAGTGCTGCTGACCCATTTAGAAAGTCAATCATTTGATAATATTGCTGGCCAAAAATTGCCCCGCCTTTGAATTGAATCACAAAGAAAACCCGTAATAGCTCCGCCGGATTAAGCACGGTAACCACTAATAAAACTGGTTTCACATAATCATAGTGAAGGAAGCTTAAACTGCCGATCAAAAGCATCGGCCAAATCATAATCAAAATGAACCATAAAGCTATTGAAATCATCATGGCCTGCCAGCGTGTTGAGGAAAGGACTCCAAGCAACATGCCAATCGCTAAAAAGGAAGCAGTGATAAGAATGGCAAAAAGATAGATTAACAGGATACCCTTGACTGAGCTCGTACCGTTAAAAGCAAAGCTCAAGCCACTAAAAATACCAAAGCTAAACGTAACAACGATGATATGACTGGCGAACTGACCTAAATATTTCCCAATAATAAATGACTTCATTTTAAATGGATAGGTTAATAACAGCGCAAATCGACCAGATTCTCGTTCCTCCGTAATAGAAAAAGCCCCTAGAAGCATCACAATCAACGGCAATGAATATAATAGGACATTAAATGCAGTTGCCGTAATATTTGTAAAGCTGCTAAGCCCATCAATATTTATTTGAATAAGGAAAATAAATAGCATGATAATTAGGAACAATCCAGCAAACAGATAAAAAGATGTTTGCCTAAGCGATGTTTTCCATTCTTGGCGAAAAAACACGTAGGAATCCATAAAAGTTCCTCCTTTCTACAGGTATAGCAAGGCAATAGAATGAGGCTGATCGAAATCAACCTCATTCCTACTCATTCATTATTTACTCATATCCATTCCTTCAGATGATTTTTCCATGTTCATTCCATCATCCATTGAATCGCTATGCTTTGTCATGGTCATATTGCTTTTATCCTGTGGCCAATCATGCTTGTCGAGCTCTGCTTTCGTCATAATTTTACCCATACCGTTTTTATCAATAAAGTTTTGTGCGCCTTCTTTATCTTTAAAAGCAATGACACCATAGCCCATCGCAGTTGTAATTTTTGGATCAAAAACGTAGACAGCCTTTTCATAGTCTAACCACTCTTTATCATGGTGGCTGCGAACAAATGCTGCTTCAATATCTTTTTCGCCATTTGCCCGAATCCATTTATTCACCATACAGCCAATGTCATCAAACACAAGTGTTTTTCCATCTTTCAAAATAATTTCCGTGGCATCCGCATTATCCGCTACTGCCATTTTACAGTTTTCACATTTGTCGACCTTCTCATCAATCGCCTTTGCCGCTACTGTTTTTTCCTCAACCTTTGGATCTTCCTTCTTCTCTGTGTTCTTGTCTGCCTTTTCTGTGTTGCAGCCAGCGACCGCGAACACCAAAATCAACAGCATCATGAAATACCCCAATTTCTTTTTCATTGCAACTTCTTCCTCCCCATTAAATAAAAAATAATGCTTGATAGTATGAATAGTATAGAAATATACATAATACCCTGATTAAGCGTCTTTGTTTGTTCCTGTTGCCTATTTGGTTTCATTGCCGGTGATACATCCTTTACTAACTGATTCTCCTCACTCTTAAAGAGCTTCTCCATCAACATCATTCCTGGTGATTGAAAGAGGAGCTGAAAGGCTGAATTCTTATCAGTTATCTCGATAAAATATGGATCGGCAATCACTTTTAAATCACTAAAGCTATCCCCGTTAACGTCTAGCCCTTGTTGATTATCCCAATAGTTTCCATATAACTTATTTTGATTAGAGCCATCTCCATAGGTGAGAATGGTTGTGACATTTATTTTAAAATCATTGTTAAGGATGCTATTATCGGTTGATTGTTTAAAAATAATGCCTAGTGCATTCCCTTGGAATTCATTATGTTGGATTTTATTTGTAAAACTATTATCAATCATGATCCCAATCCGATTGTCATTGATGTGATTGTCTTTAAAAGTTGAGTCATGTACATCATATAAATAGAGACCCTGTGAGTTTACATTTTTCCTGTTTTTCAGCAAATAGTTATTCTCATATAATTCATTGTAAGAAACCATGATCATACTTCCGGTGTGATTATCGCTTAATGTATTGTTCTGTACGATGTTGTCTTCGGTGTACATAAAATGGAGCCCGTAGCGTGAATGTGTTATTTGATTTCCGATGATTTTATTTGCAGTACTATACTCAAGATAGATTCCATCACGGATGTAATTCACCTTGTTGTTTGTGATTACATTATGGTTAGAACGGTACAAGTCAATTCCATTTCCAACTTCCTCTGCCCCTGGTAAACCCGTGACTTTAGCTCCGTTAATCTCGATATGACTAGCTTCATTTAACCGAATCCCAATGCGTGCAGTCTTAACCGTCACATTTTGCAGAGAATGATGTGACCCTGTTACATAAATGGCATAGTCAGAGGTACGATTCTCGACGTTTATATTCTTAACCGTTACGCCTTTATTCTTAATGATGATTGCAGGGGTTTCTCCATCCGCTTTTATCTTTACCTTGTCTTGTCCAATAATCGTTAATGGTTTCTTAATGGAGATTGAGCCCGTATAAGTGCCACTAGGGATGATAACCGTTTCACCCGCTTTAGCTTGATCAATGAGTACTTGAAGGTTACTGCTCGCTGCCACCTTGGTTGATCCAATCATCGTAATAAACAAAAGCAGAATCCCTGCCAGTTTCATTTTTGGTAGCATGTTCCACACCTCATCCTCAATATAGCACTTCAAAAAATGACAATATATGACTCTTTATGGCTAATATTGTGACGAAATTGCGACATTACATTGATTAATAAAAAGGCCTAGAGATTTGATCTCTAGGCCTTTTCCTCTATATCGTTATTATTCCCTTTTAAATTTAACAATAAGTTGCCTAAATCCATCTGGAAGAGTGGATTGAATGGCAGCAAACCACGATTGGTTCATATTTATCATCGTTGAAGCGCTTACAGTCCTGGCGTTTAAATCCGTTCCGCAATGCATACACTCAACCTGATACTTATTATAATTCCGTTCCCCACAGCTATAGCAAAAATCCTTAGTGCGAAAAGGTCTTACACCACATTTAGGACAAATCTCGGCTGCTTCAGAAATTACTACTCCACAATTGGAACAATACATTTTGATTCCCTCCATAGACAGAGATATGAACGTACCTTTTGCAAATCTTAGAATTATGCTCATCTCTATTTTTATTTTAATTTTTAAATTTATTTAATATTTCATACAAATTCCATTATACTAAAACGCTTACAATTTTTATCTGATTTTGGAGAAAAGTAGAAAAATATTCATAATTACAAAAAAGACAGTCTTAAGTGACTGTCTTTCCTAACGATTATTTATACCGCTCTAAGCGTAAAAAGAACTCTTTGACAAATCCATAAAAGGCTTTTTCAGAAGGAGCCAGCTCCCGTCGTTTCGGGATAATCAAGCCAACCGTTCTCCTCACATGCGGATATTCAAGTGGAACTTTTACCGTAAAGCGTGGTGGTGTTTCATCAAATGTGCTTTCTGGAAGAAGGGTTACTCCCATCGATGCCGCAACAAGTCCTTTTATCGCATCCAAATCCTCACCAACAGTCGAGACATTTGGTGAAAAACCAGCTTGTCTGCAGGCATCAATCGCAATCCGATGCAAAATCATTCCTTCAGGAAAAAGCACAAATTCATCCGTCCTTAAATCATTCAACCTGATACTATTCCGCTCTGCTAAAGGATGATTCACAGGTAATAGCGCCGATATATTCTCTGAAAATAAAATATGGCTTTCTATATCTTCATCCTCAGGCGGGACTGGACCGAGAAAGGCAATATTGATTTCACGATTTTTAACCGCTTCAATCAAGAATTTATATGAGCCTTGTCTAAGCTGAAAATCAACATTTGTATGTTCCTCTTTAAAGGCTGAGATCACCGTCGGCATGAAATGGCTGGCCAAACTAGTAGGAAATCCAATTTTAATGATCCCTTTTTCCGGATTTAAGTAGTCATCAATTTGCTGTTTTGCATACTCAATTGCTTTTAGCGCAGTTTCAGCATGCTCTAAAAACAATTTCCCAACTGGTGTAAGTTTAACATTCCGTCCTTCTTTTTCAAATAATTGGACCCCTAGCTCATCTTCTAAGTTGCTTATTTGTCGGCTTATTGCAGATTGGGCCACATGTATATGCTGAGCAGCTTCTGAAACGTGCTCGCGTTTCGCTACTTCAATAAAATAGCGTAATTGCCTGAGCTCCATCGTTTTACCCCTTTAATTATCCATATCAATATTAGATGATTTTTATCTAAATTATATAATGTTTGTACTCATATAGGAAGAGGCTAAATGTTTTTTAAGATAGTATTATACTCGATTCACTAAGGCTATGAAAGCAAAACTATTGCTCTCTATCTGGTCATATGCATAAATAAAAAACCTCAAGCCTGTTCAACATGCTTGAGGTGTCATTTTAATATTGAACATCAAGTTGGTTATCGTCTATCTCCCACTCATTGTAATCATAGAAATACTCAACACGCGTTTGAACTTCCGGGATATTCGGACATGAACCCGATTCTTTAACAGCAGGATAGGGATCCCATTTATTCGTTGCAGCGTTATAAAGGTAGGCATTTCCTTTAATACATATATAGTTTGCCCCACTTCCGCTGATTTTCACTTTATTCGTAAAGTAAGCATTACCTGAAATAATAAGCATGCCGTTACTACCTTTAAATTCAATTGAATCAGGATTTCCTGCTAACCATGCATTTCCACCAATTAAAAGCCGTCCGTTTCCTCTTATAAAAATTTTATTTAGAAACTTGGCTGACCGATACAGCTCTGATACATCTTTTCCTGACAGGTCGACTATAGAAAATACCGGATCCATTGCCAATATATTCGGGTCGACAGGCGTAGTCGAAATGGGTTGAGTAGATAGAATTTGACCTTTATTATTAATGATAAATTTGGCATTTAACTGCTTTGTTCCTTTTCCTTCGACCTTGCCTGTGCTTTGAACCGGAACTTTCATACTCGTAAAACCAGTACAGGATACATTGTCTTTAGATGTAATTGTACGTGCTCCTGCGTATTTTACTTGAAAAGAATAATTTTGATTGCCGTTCATTGAGATGTCTTTTAATAACGTGGTTGCGTTCAAACGTTCCGTTAGTTTTTCACAGTATAGTGTATCATGGTTTACCGTCTTATTTGTTTGTGTAATCTCTTTTACATCTGCTATAGCTTGATTGACTTGGTTTTGTAAAAAAGCTTCTGCGTATTCAACGCCCATTTCAGCCATTTGTTTTGTCTGGGTCGTACCTTCGCTTATCCCAATCTGCTTCATCGTACTAATTGCTTTTGGAATAAGCACCATGGCAAAAATGGTAATGATCATGATTAGCATAAGGACAATAACTAAAACATATCCACGTTCATTTCGTGAGACCTTCATCCAGTTTTTCCTCCATTACAACCTGCTAATAACACTACTAATCTCAAACTTATTATTTGTGTCCTTTTTGTCAATTAATGTTAAGCTTTTTATGTTTAGCTTTTGTTTCTTATTGATTGTCATACTAATTTGCTGAATAGTTCTTGGATCAATAATAATGGATGCAGTATTGCTTCCCACTACCATCTCCAATGAAATATCATAGCTTGGATTGACTATTTCCTGATTTCCTATTTTTAATTCCCATTCTTTCGCATTGATACGCTGATAACTAATATCAAAGGTTGTACCTGCTCCACTTACTTGGGCACTAGAAAACATTGATAGTATCAGATTAGCCTCTTGGCGGAGATTTACATGAGTATCACTTATTTCTTTACTTCGAAAGCTTTGAAATAACATACTGGAAACAAGCACCATAATACTAAGGGATATCGCAAGCGTTAGCAGTAATTCAACTAATGTTAAACCTTTGTTATTTTTGAAGATCATCTTACTTCACCCTTACATACCCATAAGTTTCCGAAAGTAGTTTTCGTTCTGTACTATTGGGAGAATTGTAAATTTTAATTTGAATTACGTATAAGGTAGGCATATCCAATTGTTTTGATAAGACAATTTCTGGGTAATAATTTTTATTGTTATTATGATAATAACAAGTAGAGGCTTGTAGAGCCGATTTTAATTCAAGGGGGTAATTTCCACAACTTAATAAGAGATTATCACTTGAGATGGATGTATTTTTATAATTGCTTTCCACGATATTTAATGTTTTCGTAGCTAAATGAAACGCAACTAGCCTTTCTTCATTTTTTCCGGAAAATAATGTAGTCTGACTAAAAAAACTAAAGAACGTAATCAGGACAATTGATATGAGTACTAAGGAGACCAAAATTTCTGTTAGTGTTAGACCAGCTTGGTTCATTATTTTTGGTTTTAGCCTTTTAAATAAAATCACCTAAACCTTCCCCTCAAATAATATAGTTTTTAAATTTATCAAATTAATTTATTATACCTAAATATTTGATAAGGATATATAGACTTATCACTCCTATGTTTTATTTTTCCGAATTCGTAACAATTTAATTCTTTATATCCGTCTTTTCTTTAAGAAGCATCAATTATAGAAACGATAATAGCTGCAAAGGAAAAAATACAATGCTATAATATTTCAAAATATCTAGTGTAGGAGGAACACGATGATCCAATCCTATAATCGGCGGCGCGAATATAATCGAACATATTTTAATAGAGGTATTCCGGCTACAATTGAACTGGTAACCGAAGCATTTAATCAAGAGTTCAATTATAGAAAAGCAATTGATATGTTTGTCCTTGATATGAGTGCAAGTGGACTGCGATTTGTCCATAAAATTGAATTTCCGATAAATTATATTGCTGTCTATAAAATTAGAATGGTACTTAATAATAAGAATCTTATACTTTTCGGGAAAATTATTCGTAAGAATAGGCTTCCCCATCAATTCAATGAATATGGTGTAAAATTTGATTATAATTTTATAGATAATAATAAATTTTATAGAAACACAAAATAAACACTTTTTAGATATTCTGTAGGTTAGTCAGTACAAACCAAACAGGAATCTTAAGTGTTTTTTATTTATCTTTCAAAACAATTTTTCTGTTCTTACAAAATATGATGATTCTTTGTCACTTTCCTTGAAATTGATTTCCCCTTTGTAGAAGCGTGATTTTTATCATAACTAGTGGTTATATTTACCTATATTATTAGTTTAGCATTGCTATTCCTAGCAAATAATTTTGGCAATCTAGAAGAGGTGCAGCAAATATGTTTAGTAAAGTATCAATGAATGTGAAACAAATGGGCAGTTACATTATCATTATTTTATTCTTCATTGTAATTACCAATACTTCTTATAATAATGTTAACCACCTTCGAGACCAAACAGCCTATATTGGGGAAGTAAATGTACCAAAAATTGATTCAGTCGCGAAGCTAAAAGAAAGCATCACGCATATTGATCAAAAGATAATTATGCATGCTTTTGAACGAAACATTGATCGAAAGATAGAAATTGAAAAACAAATTGAAACAGAAATGAAATCTGTTCATGACCAAATAACGATGCTTGAAAAGTTGAAATTTTCACAAGAATCAAAGAAAACAATCAATGAATTTAGTAAGAGTACAAATTTATATGGTCAACTCCTCCCACAATTCTTTGATGTATCCACCAGCAATGACTATGCACCTTTATATGTACAACTTGAGAAGTTAACTTCAATTAATGAAGAAATGGATAATACGCTTGAAGATCTTGCTAAGACTGCAAAGGCTGATGCACAAAATACTCATAAGCAAAATACTAAAGATGCAAACTTCTTTAACTGGGAGATTCTCATTCTATCCGTTACAGCCTCCATATTTAGTACTATTATCGCATTCTTTACAACACGCCTTATTTCTCGTACTGTTAAAAGGTTTGCCCAAAATGTCGATGTAACTAATAAATCAGTTGATGAAATTAAAAAATCAATTGATAAAACTGCACTAAGTTCACAACAATTAGATGTCTCGATGAATAAAGCAAGTGATTCTGTTAGTGAATTAGTTGAATCCATCCAACAAGTGGCTGGTAGTGCTAGTATCACGTCATCTGGAGTAGATGAAATCTCTGCCGCGGTAGAAGAAATGAGTGCCTCTGTCTCCTTAGTTGCAAGCAGCGCAGATACCCTTGCATCTTCGGCTGGAGAATCATCCTCTGCTATTCAGGAAATGATGGCTTCTATTGAGCAGGTTGCTAAAAATGCAGATAATGCAAGTTCAGGTGTAGAACAGATTTCTGCAGCCATTGAGCAGATGAGCAATTCAATTAAAGGGGTTAGTAACAACGCAATCGGCTTAACCGAAACGGCTGAGGAAACAGCCAAAACCGTTGCAGATATGATTGATTCAATCAAGCAGGTTGCAGCACGGGCTCAAACAGTTAACGGGCTCAGCAAATCGGTTATGAATGATGCATATGAAGGGACACTCTCCCTTAATGAAACATTAAACGGCATGCAGGATATTTCGCAAGTAATTAATCAAGCAAGTATTATGATGAAAAACCTTGACAAAAATGCAGAGGAAATTGGTAGTATTATTGCCGTTATTGATGAAATTGCGGACCAAACTAATCTATTAGCACTGAACGCCGCAATTGAAGCTGCTCGTGCAGGTGAACACGGAAAAGGATTTTCTGTTGTAGCTGATGAGGTTCGGAAACTGGCTGAACGCTCTGCTCAGGCGACAAAGGAAATAGCTATTTTAATCAAGGGTATTCAGGCGGAAACAGCCACTGCTGTGACATCGATTAATGTAGGTTCCAACAAAGTTACGGTTGGAAATCAATTAGCTGATAAAACGAAGCAAGCCATTCAGAAAATTTCCGAGGGAATTACACAAGTAACTGAGGAAATGAATCAAATTGCGAAAGAAACTGAAGATCAACAGTTGAATAGTAAACTAATCACGAAAGCGGTCGGAAATGTGACAAGTCAATCACTACAAATGACCCATTCAACAAAAGAACAAACGATTACAGCTGAAGAAATTGTTAAGGGAATTATCGAAACGAAAGACATGGTTCAGCAAATCTCCATTGCCACAAACGAACAAACCAAAGGGGGACGCGCAATAGTTGAAGCTGTTGAAAACGTGTCAAAACAATCTTATTCAGTAACCAATGCAACTAGGGAACAAGCATCTACCTCTGTAGAGATCGTGCGTAATATTACTAGTATTAAAGAGATGGTCAAACAAATTATGATCGCAACGAATGAACAGGCAAAATATGGTCAAGATATCTCCTCTGAGGTATGGAACATAAAAGATCAAGTAAATGAGCTAGATGCCAGCATCGAAATTCAAACTAAGGAAATAGAAGATGTAGCAAAGGCTATTTATGAAGTGAATGAACAAGTAAAAACATTAAAATAGAATTAAAAAAACCGTCTTCTCAGTGAAGGCGGTTTTTTTATGTAAAGCGCTTGCATTCATTCAAATTTCAGATATAATACTTGTATACAAGTACACTTGAATATTTGAAAGAGGGTGAATGT
The DNA here is from genome assembly GCF_033449965.1 of Bacillus sp. T3. Lineage (NCBI taxonomy): Bacteria > Bacillati > Bacillota > Bacilli > Caryophanales > Bacillaceae > Bacillus > Bacillus sp. T3. The sequence continues at coordinate 246,131 of NZ_CP137761.1, read as the reverse complement.
ATGTCAGAATCCAAGGATTTACTCTACCCTGAAAAGTGGCTAGCAAAGGCTTCTGCAGGGGACCGCGTGACCTATGAACTTAGAATGAGAATTATTTCCGGTATGATTGAAAGCGGTGCCATCCTTTCTGAAAATAAATTAGCAGCCGATTTTAATGTAAGTCGTTCTCCCATTCGAGAAGCATTAAAAATATTAGCTTCTGAAAACATCATTCGATTAGAACGAATGGGTGCCGTTGTGATTGGATTAACGGAAAAGGAAATCGAAGAAATCTATGATGTCCGATTACTCATTGAAACCTTTGTATTCGAACGTCTCGTAGGAATCGATACGAAAGAACTAGTAAAGGATCTTAGCAAAATATTAGAAATGATGAAAGTCGCGATCAAATATCACGATGCTGATGAATTTTCCTATCAAGATGTTTTATTCCATGAAACGATTATTCGGGCCATTGGTCATTCTTACATCCATATGATCTGGAATAATTTAAAACCTGTAATGGAAGGCTTCATTCTATTATCGATGCGGGTTCGCTTTAAAGAAAAGTATGATGACTTTCCACGAATTGTGGAAAATCATGAGTTATATATTGAAGCCATTCGAACAAAAGATAGAACTCTTATGATTCAGTCGTTACATCAAAACTTTGATGATGTTCAAGGGAAAGTAGAAGACCTATGGAGGTCACAGCAGCTGCTGTCTAAAGGAGTCGAGCAGGAAAATGAATAGCTATATGTTAGGGGTCGATATTGGTACGACGAGTACAAAGGCTGTTTTATTTAGCGAAGCAGGCGAAGTCATCCAAACAGAAAATATCGGTTACCCACTATACACACCAGATATATCGACAGCTGAACAAAATCCAGAGGAGATATTTCAAGCAGTCCTAAAAGCCATTTCAAAAATTACGAAACTAAATTCAGAAAAAAAACTATCGTTTATATCGTTTAGCAGTGCGATGCACAGTGTAATTGCAATAGATGAACAGGACAAGCCACTAACACCATGTATTACATGGGCCGATAACCGAAGTGAAGCATGGTCTGAAAAAATAAAAACTGAGCTTAATGGACATGAGATTTATAAACGAACCGGCACTCCGATTCACCCGATGTCACCTTTAAGCAAAATCACGTGGCTTGTCAATGAACAGCCTGAAATTGCTAGCAAGGCGAAGAAGTATATTGGGATTAAGGAATACATTTTTAAAAAATTCTTTGATCAATATGTTGTCGATTATTCTCTCGCTTCTGCGATGGGCATGATGGACCTTAAAAACTTGGATTGGGATGAAGAGGCATTGAAGATTGCCGGCATCTTCCGAGAGCAATTGTCCGAGCTTGTCCCCACTACGAAGGTTTTCAGTCATTGTCAGCCTGAATTAGCAAACCAAATTGGAATCGATCCCACTACCCCATTCGTGATTGGTGCCAGTGATGGGGTCCTATCTAACCTAGGTGTCAATGCGATTCGAAAAGGAGAAATTGCTGTTACAATCGGGACTAGCGGGGCGATTCGAACGATTATCGATAAGCCGCAGACAGACGAAAAAGAAAGAATCTTTTGTTATGCACTTACAGAAAAGCATTGGGTCATTGGTGGTCCTGTAAACAATGGCGGGATGGTCCTACGCTGGATTCGTGATGAACTTGCCTCGTCGGAGGTTGAAACAGCGAAAAGGTTAGGGATTGACCCATACGATGTTTTAACCAGGATTGCAGAACGAGTAAGACCAGGGTCTGATGGATTGTTATTCCATCCATACCTTGCAGGAGAACGCGCCCCTTTATGGAATCCAAATGTTCGTGGTTCCTTTTTTGGGCTAACGATGTCCCATAAGAAGGAACATATGATACGCGCAGCGCTTGAAGGTGTTATCTATAATTTATACACTGTATTTTTGGCGCTAACCGAATGCATGGATGGTCCTGTCACCCGGATTCAAGCAACTGGAGGCTTCGCACGTTCAAATGTATGGCGCCAAATGATGGCGGATATATTTGAATCTGAAGTTGTTGTACCCGAAAGCTATGAAAGTTCTTGCCTCGGTGCTTGTATTTTAGGTTTATATGCAACTGGAAAAATAGATTCGTTTGAAATCGTTTCGGAAATGGTGGGTAGCACTTTTAAACATACACCTATAGAAGAGGCAGCAAAGGAATACAGGCAACTGCTACCAATTTTTATTAACTTATCCAGACTATTAGAAGATGATTATACAAGGATAGCAAATTATCAAAGAAGTTTAATCCAACACAACTAGAAAGCTATACGGGGGAATTAATATGCCATTAATTATAGTAGCAATAGGGATTTTAGCATTACTTCTATTAATCATGGGTCTAAAACTTAATACGTTTATTTCACTCATTATCGTTTCGTTTGGCGTTGCTTTAGCACTGGGGATGCCATTAGAGGAAGTTGTTAAGACCATTGAAGCAGGACTCGGCGGAACGCTCGGACACTTAGCCTTAATCTTTGGTCTTGGTGCGATGTTAGGAAAACTGATCGCTGATTCTGGCGGTGCACAACGAATTGCGATGACGCTTGTGAATAAATTCGGCGAGAAGAATATTCAATGGGCGGTTGTGGCTGCTTCATTTATTATCGGCGTTGCTCTATTTTTTGAAGTCGGTTTAGTTTTGTTGATTCCGATCGTATTTGCGATTTCAAAAGAATTAAAGATTTCAATTTTGTACCTTGGGATTCCGATGACAGCTGCCTTATCAGTCACACACGGCTTCTTACCGCCACACCCAGGACCAACGGTGATCGCCGGGGAGTATGGTGCAAACATTGGCGAAGTTTTACTTTATGGTTTCATTATTGCTGTTCCAACTGTTTTTCTAGCTGGGCCAGTCTTTACGAAGATCGCGAAAAGGCTTGTTCCTGCATCGTTTACTAAAACAGGCAGTATTGCTTCTTTGGGAGAACAAAAAACTTTCAAGCTTGAAGACACTCCAGGCTTTGGAATCAGTGTTTTTACGGCATTACTTCCTGTTATTTTAATGTCGATTGCCACAATTATTACGTTGCTTCAAAAAACAATCGGGTTTGAAGATAATAGTTTCCTAGCTATGATTCGATTTATCGGAGATGCGGGTACTTCGATGTTAATCTCCCTAATGGTTGCAGTTTATACCATGGGCTTGGCTAGAAAAATCCCAATCAAAACCGTAATGGAATCTTGTACAACCGCGATTACTCATATTGGGATGATGCTGCTAATCATTGGCGGCGGCGGTGCCTTCAAGCAAGTATTAATTAACGGCGGCGTTGGTGATTATGTCGCTGAATTATTCAAAGGAACGTCTTTATCACCGATCCTACTTGCTTGGATTATTGCAGCAATTCTACGTATTTCATTAGGGTCTGCCACTGTCGCAGCATTAACAACGGCTGGTTTGGTAATCCCAATGCTCGGCCATTCAGATGTTAACCTGGCTTTAGTGGTGCTCGCAACAGGTGCAGGAAGCTTAATTGCTTCACACGTAAATGATGCTGGTTTCTGGATGTTTAAAGAGTACTTTGGTTTATCGATGAAGGAAACCTTTGCGACATGGACCTTGCTTGAGACGATTATTTCTGTAGCTGGATTAGGGTTTATCTTATTACTAAGTTTGTTTGTATAAGATATTTTTCAAGTCTCTTCAAATGAAAGCGATTAATTCACTACTTTAGCATTTCACAATAAAGCCCTAATGAAGAGTGATCAAGCTCCTTCTCTTAGGGCTTTTTCCTATTCTTTCCCTGGAAATAATATAGTTCAATAGCATTCATATACATACGATCACTTCGCGTGTAAAAGAACCTTTCTTTACAGCAGCTCGATCGATTATTTCGAACCCTGCATTAGCAAGGATTTCATCGATTGGTTCAACCGTTACGATAACCACTTTGTTAGCAAACTTACGCGCACTTTGGAGCATTTCGAGCTGCTCCTCCGTTGTAATAACAGAACATAAATTGTAAGGTAAATCAATAATCGCCACATCATAATGCTCGGTGATATCACGAATATCTGCTAATTTGACTTCACAACGATATCCAAAATGGTCAATATTCTCTCTCGTTCCCTTAAGAATCAGCGGGTTTCTATCACTACCGACGATATTAATCCCCATGGATAAGGCTTCAACAAGTACAGTTCCAATCCCACAACAAGGATCAATTGCTTTTATTCCACCTGGGTCTGGGATAGCGATATTGGCAACTGCTCTAGCGACACGGGTGTTCAGTGCAGTCGAATAGCTATGGGGCTTCTGTTGATGACGAAACCAAACGGACTCACTTTTAACATAGTCACCAAATATCCAATTTCCTTTTAAATGCATGACGCCAAATTTTCGATTTGGTTGCTCGAGGTCAGCTTGGCCATTTATGTGTAAACCGATTTCTCGTTCAATTGCTCTACGGCTAGCAAATCCCTCTAATTCAGTTTGTTCGTTCGTTTTAACATATTTCACCTTAAAGGTTTCCCCGTTACGCAAAGAAAGTGTTTCTACCTTTTTAATCAGATTTTCAAGGCTCTTTTCGGTAAAAATGACTGCCATTCTTTCTTTTATGAACGGACTTCGACTTGGGTCTATTTTTAGATAGCTTTCCAATATGCCTGTTTGCGAATCCTGGCTGAAAAATGAGCGCATTTCTAATTCGCATAAGGAGCGTTCATTTTCATAACTAGCATATGTATAGATAAAGATTGGTTGTTTATGGTTTGTCCTATCCAATTCGTTCTCATCCTTTAATCCATCAAATATAAAAAGCAATAGATATGGTCTTAGTTGACAGTACCTATTGCCTTTAGATAACTTGACTGCTGTTATACTTGTTTGTATTTTACTTAAAAAACACCTTGTCGATATTGTACATGGATTTTAGTTCATTAATGATGTAGGTTTCGTAGATTTCTCTATGTACTGGTTCATCAACTACATAAACTTCAATTTTCGTGACTTCATCACGATGATTTTTTATCGGGAAACACTATCCTCAAAATGTCTTTTTATTCTTGGTCTTAGCTTTCTTGCCTTCCCTACGAACAATAACTTATTATTCTGATTGTAAAATAAGAAAATCCCACCCTTATCTCTTGGGATAAGATGAAAATCAGTAAATCCATAAATATTACTTTGCTCCGGATTGTCCTGTTTGTTTATGATTACATTTGGTTTTGGAATGGTTATGTTAATCACTTACACTCAACTCCTTCTTGGTATACCTATTAGGTATCATACCATTAATTTAACTGTATTGAGTTATTTGCTAGCGAAAAAGAGGCCTCTCCTTTTTACTAGCTTTTCCAACCTTTTTGGTAATATGTTTTTGTAGAAGTTGAAATACACAACTGTTTGAATCATTTTCCTCCTATTTTATATTTCGGTAAATATATCATCGCTTTAAATAAATCACCATCTATTTGAATCGAAAAACGCCCACTTTGGATTTCAATTAAGCTTTTCGCAATTGATAGACCTAAGCCACTACCTTGGCTAGACCTCGATTCATCACCTCGTTTGAAACGTTCCATTAATTCGTCTGATGAGATATTTAACTCATATGCTGAAATATTTTTAAGGATGATTAAGACTTCGTGTCCTTCATCTATAATATCGATATAAACTCGGGATTGTCTTTGTGCATATTTGAAGATATTTGATAATAGATTCTCGACTGATCTCCATAATAATTTTCCATCTGCATTTACATATACCTTATCCTTTGGATAATTTAGCTTGAAATCTAAATCTAATGCTTCAATTTTTTCATTCACTTCTCCTAGTCCCTGCGAAATTAACGAAACAATATCGACTCGCTCTAATTGAACTGGGATACTTCCGCTCGAAGCCTTTGATGCCTCAAATAAATCATCTGTTAAGATTTTCAATCGTTTTGATTTTTGCTCTAAAACATCAATATACTCTGCGACCTTTGCAGGGTCCTCTTCTTGTTTTAATAAATCCACATAAGTGATAATAGAAGTCAAAGGGTTTCTAATATCATGCGACACATTGGTGATGAGCTCCGTTTTAAGCCGCTCACTTTTTAATTCACTATCAACAGCATTTTTCAAACCGTCGGTGATGCTATTGATATCTGCAGCAAGATTTGCAAATTCACCTTTACCATCGATCGTGATGTGATGATGAATATCGCCATCCTTTATTCTCCCTACCCCTTGTTTAATGGCATTAAATGATTTGATTTTTTTAAAAGCAAACCAAGCAGCAATGCCAATTGTTACTGGAAACATGAAAAATGTAATTGCTATCAAGAGCGGATAACCGATTACCACTAATACCGTCTTGATTGCCAAATTTCCGTTTCGATATACATCACCAATAAAGCGAACAAAGATAAACATTAATCGGTAAATCAACGTATGCTTAAGCAGTGTTTTATTCTTGAAATGCTTTACAAGTGAGAAAATGAGAATAAAGCCAATTGACGCAAACGGAACAGTAATTGGAATGAGTGCTATATCAATTTGCTCAAACCATTCTTCTATCATTGCAACCCAAAGCGTTATTACACCTAAGCACATTACGATATTTAGGTCATTATATAATTTATTGAAAGGGTTTAAGTGGACTTCTTGATCCTTAAACGATTTTCGTCCAACCAAAAAGATTAGTATTATAAAAGCTAGAATAAAACCAGCTAAAAACCCTCCTAATCTAGAGAGACTTTTTGTTGCTTCTGTTTTATTTTCCTGCCATTCCTTTATATTTTGATTTAAAAAATTGTCCGTAAAAGCAATATACACGACTGTGCTTTTGGGATCCAATTTATCAAATTCCTCGTTAATTCGAAATAAGTTTTCGTTCTCGTTTATTTCTTTAGGATAAAGTTCACTTTGATAATTCTCAAATAGCATATAAGATGGATTGAATTTAAACTGCTTTTTCTCTATTTTGTCAGTATTCGCATAAGTATTTACTCCATCACTTCCATAATACAATGGGTCCTTGTATTCTTCTAAGTCCTGCAATATGGAGTGATATTCCTTTAAATCATCCTTAATTAATCGATCTTTAGCTTGGGCAATTTTATCTGCATATTCTTGTTTAAATTTCTCATAGTTTTCCCCTTCATTTAACTGTGGATTATAACTTTTAGAATTATATTGATACTCTGAAAAAAGTTCTTCTTCTTCACTTCTTAATTCGTCTTCACTAATTGTTCCACCCGTTAAAATATGCTCTTCATTCTTATATTCACTGAGTAGTCTTGTTAGGTTGTTTGTTATCCTTTCAATTTCTCGCACATATGCCTCGCTATGGAAGTAGTCTTCTTCAAATACAATCCCAAAATCACCATCATTTAAGATTTCAATCTCAACAAATTGTTTAATAGCACCAGTAAAGCAAAGAATGATAATGATAAAAATAACTACTTTCATTATCAATGAGTGACTATAACTATCGTTTTTCCACCTTGTATCCAACTCCCCACACCACCTTTAAATATTTTGGTTCCTTCGGATTAATTTCAATTTTTTCTCTGATTTTTCTAATATGAACCGTTACGGTATTTTCCGGATTAAAGGATGGTTCATTCCACACTTTTTCGTATATCTCCTCAATTGAAAATACTCTTCCTGCATTTGCAGTTAAGAGCTTTAAGATTTTATACTGTACCAGTGTCAGATGGACCTCATCTCCATCGACCGTAATCGTTTTTGTTTCATCGTTGATAATCAGTTCACCCGTTCTAAATACATTCGACTTTGTTTCTAGACCACCGAAGGTTGTATATCTTCGCAACTGAGACTTCACCCTTGCTATCAGCTCTAAGGGATTAAAAGGCTTCGTGATATAGTCATCTGCGCCTAAATTTAGCCCTAAAATTTTGTCGGTATCCTCCGATTTGGCCGACAACATGATTAACGGAATCTTATAATCTTCTCTAATCTTTGCCGTCGCCCGTATCCCATCCATTTTGGGCATCATAATATCCATCAGAATAAGTTGAATCTCATGATTTGCGACTACTTCTAATGCCTCCATTCCATTAAATGCTTTGAATATTTTATAGCCTTCATTTTCTAAATAGATTCCGATTGCATCGACAATTGCACTATCATCATCACAAACCAGTATGTTCATGAGCATCCACTCCTATTTTTGTGTTTTAATCTATGTATCACCCCTTAATTATTACTTTTAAGGGAATCATATCAATCAAATCTTAACAAACTCTTGATGCAATTCTTAAGATTTTCTTAGTACTCATAAAAAAACTTGTATTATGATGACATAAAAAAAGGTTAAGAACATATTGTCCTCAACCTGATTACGTTTAACCATGTATATTAAGATTTGCTTCTTGCTTTCTCAACCTCGGAAACAAATGCTTTAGCGGTAGCTATTAGATCCTGTAAATACTTGTCATTAAAAGGTTTTTTACAATCCACTAACGTGCTTCCTACACCTACAGCAATGGCACCTGCTTTAATAAAAGAACCAACATTGTTTAGATCAATCCCTCCTGTTGGCATAAGTGGGATATGTGGTAATGGTCCACGGATTGCTTTTAAATGACCCGGTCCACCAGTGTTTGCAGGAAATACTTTAATTAAATCTGCACCATGCTCATAAGCCGTTAATACTTCTGTTGGGGTAAAGGCACCAGGTACACTAATCACCCCATAACGCTTGGTCATTTTAATTGTTTCTATATTAACAGTTGGTGAGAAAACAAATTTTGCGCCTGACATAATGGCAGCACGAGCTGTCTCAGGGTCTAATACTGTCCCTGCACCTACTAACACGTCATCATCCATTTGGTCGGCTAATATTTCGATGATTGATAGTGCCTTGGGCGTTTCCATTGTAATTTCCAACGCTGTTACTCCACCCTGCTGCAATGCCTTCGCAATTGGAACGATTGTATCCACCTTTGCATCACGAATGACCGCTACAACACCACGATTTTTAATTTCTTGAAAGCTCATACTCGTAATCTCCTATTCTATTAAAAAGTATAACGATTATTCTGGTAATACTCGAACAGCCCCTGTTGCGGCAGATGAAGCACTAATGGAATATAATCTTAAATATTTACTAGCTTCACGCTTTACTGCCTCAAGCTTTTCACGCCGTAATTCTAATTCAACATTTGGTACTTCTAGCTGAAGTCTTCGCTCATAAATATCGATCTCGATCATATCTCCATTTTCAACTAGAGCGATATTCCCCGTTTCTGCTGCTTCAGGACTTAAATAACCTATTGATAATCCTGCTGATGCGCCTGAGAACCGTCCGTCTGTAATTAAAGCAATACGGTTATATTTCCCTAATACTTCTGTACAACGGTGTAGTTCGCGCATACCTGGTCCACCTTTTGGCCCTTCATAGCGAATCACGACCGCATCCCCTTCTTCAATTTCACCAGCTTCAAAGGACTCTAAAAAAAGCTCTTCAGAGTTGTATACTTTAGCTGGTCCTCTAAACTTTTTAAGGCTTTCGGCAACTGCTGATTGCTTGATTAGTGCACCCTGAGTAGCAAGATTCCCTTTTAATACAGCAATTCCACCTTCCTGATCGATCGGTTGATCTAAATGGTAAATAATTTCTCGATCAAGAACGACCGCATCGGCTATATTTTCACCAACTGTTTTACCAGTGACGGTTAATGCATTTAAGTTAATATTACCTGCTAGTTCCTTCATTAATGCTGGTATTCCACCCGCACGTTGCAGGTCATTCGTTGTATACTCGTTGTTATTAGGTGTAACTCCTGCAAGAAATGGAACTTTACGACTAATTTCATCAAATAAATCCATCGGCAGATCGATACCTAATTCATGGGCAATTGCCGGAAGGTGGAGACAAGCATTTAACGAGCCACCCATGGCTAAAAGGACTGAGATTGCATTTTTAAAGGCATCAATGGTCATAATGTCTTTTGGTGTAATCCCTTTTCGAACAAGCTCTACTGCCCGGCGCCCCGCTTCTTTGGCAGCCTCAAGCTGTTCATCAGATAAAGCACGCATCCACGAGCTTTTTGGAATCGCCATACCTAGTGATTCTGTTAAGCCCTGCATCGTATTAGCCGTCCCTAAAAACGGGCATGCCCCTGCACTTGGATAATATTTATTTGAAATTTCAACCAGCCCTTTTTCGTCTAATTCTCCAGCTAGAAATTGCTTACGAGCTTCCTTAGATTCCTTTGGCTTAATGTGATTTGGCATCACACCACCTAATACGACAACACTCGGTAGATTTAACCGTGCTGTAGCCATAAGCATTCCTGGAACAATCTTGTCGCAAGAGCTTAAAGCAACCATCCCATCAAAAATTCCGTGAGCCTTGACCATAACCTCTACACTGTCGGCAATCGTTTCTCGACTTGGTAAAGAGTACTTCATCCCATCATGGCCTTGAGCAATCCCGTCACAAACAGCAATCGTATTAAATTCTAACGGTAAGCCACCAGCTTCAATGACGCCTTCCTTCACAGCATCGGCAACCTGACGTAAATGAACATGCCCTGGAACAATTTCATTCCAAGAATTCGCAATGGCGATTACTGGTTTCCCCATTTGATTATATTGAACTCCACAAGAGCAAAGATGCGCCTTTAAAATTGCCCGAGTATATGGCTTTATCGTAGATAGTCTGTTTTCCATCATAATCTCCCCTATTGTTAGCCTAATTGTTTTCTTTGAAATTCTGCAATTGCCTGATATTCGTTTTCTAATACACGTGAAATGCGGATATAGATTGGAATTAAATCCTCATAAATATCAACATTCTCTTTTATAGGTACGTGGCGATGAGTTGAGCCTACAAGGTTTTCCATAATATCAAACGAATCAATCTTACCTAAAGCATACAAACCAAGGACTGCTGCTCCTAAACAAGAGCTCTCAAAGCTTTCTGGTACAACAACTTCTTGACCAACAATATCAGCCATCATTTGTCTCCATAATGGGGATCGTGCGAATCCTCCAGTAGCTTGAATTTTTTTAGGCGTACCGATTAATTCCTGAAGTGCTAATTGAACCGTATATAGATTCAAAATGACACCTTCTAAAACAGCCCGAATCATATGCTCTTTTTTATGATGTAAACCTAAACCGAAGAAAGAACCGCGTGCATCAGAATTCCATAGTGGTGCGCGTTCTCCCGCTAAATACGGGTGGAAAATCAATCCATCTGCGCCAGGTGCAACTCGGTCTGCAATCTTCGTTAGCACTTCATAAGGATCGATACCAAGTCTTGCAGCCGTCTCAACCTCAGATGCCGCAAACTCATCACGTACCCAACGAAATGTCATTCCTCCATTATTAACAGGACCACCAATCACCCAATGCTTATCTGTTAAGGCGTAACAAAATATCCTCCCCTTTGGATCTGTTACAGGTTTTTCAGCAATGGTTCGAATCGCTCCACTGGTGCCAATCGTGACGGCTACAACACCAGGATCAATTGCATTTACTCCTAAATTAGACAACACACCGTCACTAGCACCAACAACAAAAGGCGTTGATGGTGGAATATTCATTTCCATTGCAAATGCTTCATTAAGGTCCGTTAAATAATAAGTCGTTGGTACGATTTCAGATAGTTGATCAGGTGTAATACCTGCAACTTCCAAAGCCTCTTTATCCCAATCTAAATTATTTAAATTAAACATACCTGTTGCAGATGCAATCGAATAATCAATCACGTAACGATTGAAAAATTTATAAAAAACATATTCCTTTATCCCAATAAACTTATATGTTTTCGAAAATATTTCACTTTGTTCGTTGCGAAGCCACATTACTTTCGGTAGTGGTGACATTGGATGAATTGGAGTACCCGTTCGTTGGTAGATCTCCAACCCATTCATTTCCTTATTGATTAAATCAGCCCATTTCTTACTTCTGCTATCCGCCCAAGTGATTGAATTCGTTAAGGGCTTTCCTTCTTGATCGACAGCTATAACACTATGCATTGCTGAACTAAAAGAAACCAATGATAGCTTTACTGGATCTATTGCAGCAGCTTTTACTGTTTCCTTAATAACGGTCATCACTGATTTGAAAATTTGATCAGGGTCCTGCTCTGCAACTGAAGGAATTGGACTATGCAAAGGATATCCTACCGTATAGGTTGTAACAACTTCTCCAGTTTCCTTGTATAGTACCGCCTTTGTGCTTGTTGTCCCGATGTCAACTCCTAGCATGTATAATGATTCAGACATTCACAAACACCCTTTCCTATTTGTTTTGGAATAGGTGAGAATTCCCACCCATTCCGCTTTTTTTAACTAGATGAAGCTGAAAACCTATACAAACAAACTTAGTAATAAGATAAACCCTAATCCAGCTACAGAAATAATCGTCTCAAGCAAGGTCCATGTCGCAAAGGTTTCCTTCATCGATAAACCAAAGTACTCTTTAAACATCCAGAAACCAGCATCATTTACGTGTGAAGCAATTAAGCTTCCTGCACCTGTTGCGAGCACCACTAAAGCCAGGTTAACATCTGAATGGCCGAGCATTGGGATTACCAAACCAGCCGTTGTTAATGCTGCGACAGTGGCAGACCCTAATGAAATACGTAGAATTGCTGCAATAATCCAAGCAAGTAGGATCGGTGATAAAGACGTTCCTTTGAATAATTCAGCGACATAATCACCAACGCCGCCGTTAATTAATACTTGCTTGAAGGCACCGCCGCCGCCAATGATTAGCAGCATCATCCCAATATGAGTAATCGCCGTTGTACAAGATTCCATCACGGTTTTGATTGGGATTTTTCTAGCCAAGCCCATGGTATAGACTGCAACCATTAGGGAGATCAACATCGAAGTACCCGCATCTCCGATAAATCGAATCACAGCTAGGAAACTATTATCTTCAAACCCAATTGTTTTTTGAAGCAACGTAATAATTGTGGCAATCGACATTAAAATAACAGGAAGTAATGCCGTAAAAACACTGATTCCAAAGCCTGGAGTTTCTTCAAGCTTGAAAGTTTTTTGATCTCCTAAAGAAGCGATACTGCCTGTCTTGGTAAACGATGCAGGAACAAGCTTTTTCGCGATCTTCGTAAAGACTGGCCCAGCTAGAAAAACAGTTGGAACAGCAATAATGAAACCATAAAGTAAAACTTCGCCAATGTTTGCGCCATACTCCCCAGCGATCACCGTTGGTCCTGGGTGTGGCGGTAAGAAGCCGTGTGTGACAGATAAGGCAGCTGTCATCGGAATCCCAAGGTACAAAATTGAAATCTTTAATTCTTTTGAAATCGCAAATACGATCGGAATCAACAATACTAGACCTACTTCAAAAAATAGAGCAATTCCAATAATGAATGAAGCAGCCACAACCGCCCATTGAATATTTTTCTCGCCGAATTTATTTACTAGCGTCATCGCAATTCGTTGTGCACCGCCAGAATCAGCGATTAGTTTTCCTAGCATCGCACCAAGTCCAAAGATTAAGGCTAAGTGTCCGAGCGTTCCGCCTAGTCCTGCTTCAATGGTCTTAACAACTTCCTCTAATGGCATCCCCAGTGCTAAAGCAACGCCAAACGAAACGATAATGAGTGAAATAAACGTATTGAGTTTTAGACCCATGATTAATAGTAAAAGTGCAATTATTCCAATTGCCACAATGATTAACGGCATCGTCATTCCTCCAAATCATAAAAAATAGCTTGGACTTCCCATCCCATACTCATAAACTAAGTCATTTAGTAAAACCAGCATATGAGCACTACATAAGTAAACTTGAAAATTGCCATCATAATAAGATACTTTAAACTTGCTACTGAAAAGCTTGACGATCACTTTTTAAGACCATTGATTTTTAAATTTGAATGTACAGAAACACTCCTTTATAAGGTAAAATTTTTCATAGAGTTTCGCAATGAAAAAATATTTCTTCATAAACGGAGTATATCAAAAAATATTTCTTTTTAAATACAATACACAATTTATTCACATTTTTCAATGAAACGGTTTACACAATTTGTACACAATTTGTAATATCAATTCTTATATAATAAAGGGAAGAAAGTGGGGAATTAAAAATGGTAGAGCAAAACAGTTGTTTATCTACGATAAAATTTATTTATAACGACCTAAGTGAGAAAGATAAATTAATTGCAGATTATATTCTCAATGATCCTAACAAAGTTGTTCATGGGACAATTTATCAAATCGCTGAGGAATTAAGTGTGGCTGAAGCAACTGTCTTTCGCTTTTGTAAGAGATTAGGCTTCAAAGGATATCAGGCAATGAAAATTGCGCTTGCATCTGAAATAGTAAATCCTACCATACATGATTTTTATGATGCGATTGAGGAATCTGATGATGAGGCCGAGGTCGTTCAGAAAGTTTTTCGTTTTAATATAAAAACCTTAGAAGATACTTTAAGGATTCTAGACAAGGACAAGCTGATAAATGCAGTAAATGCTATGAAAGAGGCCAAGAGAATTGATTTTTATGGGAGTGGTGGATCTGGGACGATTGCCCTAGACGCGTACCATAAATTTGTTCGCACTGGTGTTACAACAAATGCATATTTAGATACTCATTTTCAAATAATGGCTGCTTCCCAATTAAAAAAGGGAGACGTAGCTGTCTTGATCTCTCATTCTGGAGTAAATAAAGATATACTCGATATTCTTGAAATTGCAAAGGAAAATGGCGCGAAAACAATCGGTATTACTAGCTTCGCTAAAACACCATTATCACAACAGGTTGACATTCCGCTTTATACAGTTTCCGAGGAGACAGAATATCGTTCGGAAGCACTTGCTTCGCGCTTAGCTCAGCTAACGATTATCGATGCCCTGTTTGTAAACTTTATGAAGGCACGGAAAGAAGAAACTCAAGTTGCTTTACAAAAAATCAGAAAAGCCATTTCTATGAAAAAGCTTTAAGAGAATAATAAAAAACAACCTCATTAGGTCTGATTTAGGACCCAATGAGGTTGTTTTTAGTCGCGATAAATCACCAATGTGGAGTTCGCCGCTTATGTTTTGGGGTTATATTATAATTCTTCACCATTTGTTTCAATTACGTTTTTATACCAGTTAAAAGAATCCTTCTTATAGCGCTTCATTGATCCATTTCCTTCATTATCACGGTCAACATAGATCATGCCATAGCGTTTTTTCATTTCGCCTGTTGTGAACGACACAATATCAATGATTCCCCATGGCGTATAGCCCATTAAATCAACACCATCGTAATTTACAGCTTGTTCTACTGCTTCAATATGTGATTTTAAATATTGAATTCTTTCTGGGTCATGAATAGAACCGTCTTCTTCAACCGTATCCACTGCGCCAAATCCGTTTTCAACGATAAATAACGGAATTTGATAGCGATCATAGAAACGGTTTAATGTATAGCGCAGCCCAGTTGGGTCAATCGCCCAGCCCCAGTCACTTGACTTGATGTACGGATTCTCCACACCATTAGGTAGTGCACCATTAACGATATCTCCTCTATTATCCTTTACAACATCACTTTTAACAGTTGTAGACATGTAATAGCTGAAGCCTAAATAATCAACAGTACCGTTTCTTAAGATTTCATCATCGCCTTCTTCGAACTTGATATTGTACCCTTCACGTTCAAATTCCTTTAACGCGTAGCTTGGATAATAACCGCGAACATGGACATCAGCAAAGAAGTAGCGCTGTCTCATTTCTTCTTCAGCAAGCATTACGTCCTCAGGATTACATGAAAACGGATAAATTGGCACATGTGAAACCATCGCCCCAATTTGGAATTCAGGGTTAATTTCTTTTCCTTTTGCTACAGCTAATGCACTTGCGACTAATTCGTGATGACCTGCTTGGTACATAACTTCTTTCGCATTTTCGCCCTCTTCTATCGTAACACCAGAATTTGTCCACAAGAATAATGGATTATTAACATCCATTTGGTTATTGATTTCGTTAAATGTCATCCAGTATTTCACTTTATCTTTATATCTGTTGAAGCAAGCTTCAGCAAATTTCGCGAAAAAGTCTACCACTTTTCTATTTTTAAAACCGCCATATTCTCTTGCCAAATGTAACGGCATTTCGAAGTGAGATAATGTAATAACAGGTTCAATTCCATACTTTAGTAATTCATCAAATACATCATCATAAAATTGTAAGCCTTCTTCGCATGGCTCTGCTTCGTCTCCATTTGGGAAAATTCTGCTCCAACCGATCGATGTCCGTAAACATTTCAGTCCCATTTCCGCAAATAATGCGATATCCTCTTTATATTTATGATAGAAATCAATTGCTTCGTGGTTCGGATAAAATTCATTTGCTTCGACTGTTTCTGTTAGTCTTCTAGGTACACCGTGGGCACCAGCGGTTAAGACATCAACGACACTTGGTCCTTTACCCCCTTGATTCCAACCACCTTCAAATTGGTGAGCAGCTAAGGCACCGCCCCATAAAAAATCCTTTGGTAATTTTGCCATTTTCATTTCCTCCTTATTTCACGACTGTTACTATTTTTGATTTAAGGTAATACCCTTAATAAGTTTTACAATATCTAAACTTTAAATCCCTTTCTGATGATAATACGCTTTCATCAGATTATGGTTATATTATAATTGTACCGGTATAATTTATCAATACGTGGATAAAATAATTATTTAGCAATAAAAACAAAAATCGGTTTATGCTATAATTTTGATATAAAAGTCAATAATTAATGAGGAATGAAAATGTTAAAATACCAACAAATCGCATCAGAAATTGAAAAGTATATAGAAGAGAATGACCTTCAGCAAGGTGTTAAGCTACCCGTTTTAGAGGCATTAATGACACAATTTGAAGTGAGCAAGAGCACGATTACGAAAGCATTAGAATTGTTGGAGAAAAAGGAGTCGTATTCCAGGTTAGAGGCAGTGGAATTTTTGTAAGAAGACATAAACGCAAAGGTTATATTAGCCTCCTTTCAAATCAGGGGTTTAAAAAGGATCTTGAGGATTTTCAATTAACATCAAAAGTAATTGAACTTGATGTTAGACAACCAACACTTGATGCCGCGGAAAATTTAAACATTGGTTCAAATGACGAAGTCTATTATGTAAAACGAGTTCGCTATATTAACGGGCAAACGTTGTGCTTTGAAGAATCCTATTATAATAAATCGATCATTACTTATTTAAATAAAGAAATTGTTTCAGAATCAATCTTTCATTATATTCGGGATGGATTAGGCTTAAAGGTTGGTTTTTCCGATTTATTTCTTCATGTAAATAAACTAAATGCGGAAGAAGCAGAGTATTTGGGGTTGGAAAAAGGAGATCCAAAGTTTTATGTAGAGAGCATTTTCCATTTAACCAATGGACAACCATTCAATTTCTCAAAAATCACTTATAACTATCAACAATCCCAATTCTTCATTCAGTCAAATAGTGGATTGTTATAAAATAGGCATTCACGGATGCCTTTCCCCTAATAATAAAATAGTGAAGTTTCAGTTGGAAAAAGTCGGTAATCTACCGGCTTTTTATTCATAGATTCTACTTATTCATTTATTATTTTTGAAGAAATGTATAAACCCTTTAAAAACAAAACAAGCTAATTATAGGTAAAACCCCTTGACAAAATACATAGTACTATATAATAATTAATATCGAATTATAATTATTATAATTTATTTAATAGCGGGTCACTTACCATGGCAAGCTATAACTCAATTTATACACAATCTAAGGAGGAAAATACACTATGTCACTAATTGGAAAAGAAGTACAATCATTCTCAGCAAAAGCATTTCATAACGGTGAGTTTATCGATGTTTCTGAACAAAACTTTAAAGGTAAATGGAGTGTAGTTTGCTTCTACCCTGCAGATTTTACCTTCGTATGTCCAACTGAGCTTGAAGATTTGCAAAACCAATACGCAACCTTAAAGGAACTTGGGGTTGAAGTATATTCTGTTTCTACAGATACTCATTTTACACATAAAGCATGGCATGATCATTCAGAAGCTATTAGCAAAATTGAATATATTATGGTCGGTGACCCATCTCAAAAAATCTCTCGCATCTTTGATGTACTAAACGAAGATGAGGGTCTTGCTGATCGTGGTACTTTCATCATCGATCCAGATGGTGTTATTCAAACGGTTGAAATCAACGCTGGCGGCATCGGCCGTGATGCTAGCACAGTCGTAAACAAGATTAAGGCTGCACAATATGTTCGCAACAATCCAGGTGAAGTTTGCCCAGCAAAATGGGAAGAAGGATCTGCAACTCTTAAGCCTAGCCTTGATCTTGTAGGAAAGATTTAAGGGGACAATCCAACATGATATTAGATGCTGATATAAAAGCACAACTAGCCCAATATCTTCAATTAATGGAGGGCGATGTGCTTATAAAGGTTAGTGCTGGGTCTGATGAGGTTTCTCGTGACATGCTGGCTCTAATCGATGAATTAGCTACAATGTCCTCCCACATAAAAGTGGAGAACACGACATTGCCAAGAACTCCGAGCTTTAATGTCAATCGGATCGGCGAAGATACAGGAGTTACCTTCGCTGGTATCCCTCTTGGGCATGAATTTACATCTTTAGTATTGGCTCTTTTACAGGTTAGTGGAAGAGCACCAAAGGTTGATCAGCAGACAATCGATCAAGTGAAAAGCATAAAAGGTGATTATCACTTTGAATCCTACATTAGCTTAACCTGCCACAATTGTCCTGATGTTGTGCAAGCGCTGAATTTAATGACTATTCTCAACCCTAATATTACACATACGATGATTGATGGTGCAGCATTTAAAAAAGAAGTAGAAAGTAAAGATATCCTAGCTGTACCAACTGTTTACCTAAATGGTGAAGCCTTTGGCAGCGGCCGAATGACACTTGAAGAAATCCTCGCCAAGATGGGAAGCGGCCAGGATGCCTCAGAGCTTTCTGATAAAGAGCCATTTGATGTGCTTGTTGTTGGTGGTGGACCAGCTGGTGCAAGTGCAGCCATCTATGCAGCACGTAAAGGCATCCGCACAGGTATTGTCGCTGAACGATTCGGCGGTCAGATAATGGATACCATGGCGATTGAGAATTTCATCAGTATGACCTATACTGAAGGTCCTAAGCTTGCTGCAAGTCTAGAAGAGCATGTCAAAGAGTATGACATCGATGTCATGAACTTACAGCGTGCCAAGCGTTTAGAGAAGAAAGACCTTATCGAAGTGGAACTGGAAAACGGCGCTGTTCTCAAGAGCAAAACCGTTATCCTATCAACCGGGGCACGCTGGCGTAATGTAGGCGTTCCAGGTGAAGCTGAATTCAAAAACAAAGGCGTTGCCTATTGCCCTCATTGTGATGGGCCTTTGTTTGAAGGCAAGGACGTTGCGGTGATTGGCGGCGGAAATTCCGGAATTGAGGCAGCCATTGATCTTGCTGGTATTGTGAAACATGTAACAGTGCTTGAGTTCATGCCAGAATTGAAAGCTGATGCCGTCCTTCAAGAGCGTCTTTACAGTCTTCCTAACGTAACCGTCCATAAAAACGTTCAAACGAAAGAAATCACTGGAACTGACAAAGTAAACGGTATTTCTTATGTTGATCGTGAGACAGGAGAAGAACATCACACTGAACTGCAGGGTGTATTTGTTCAAATCGGTCTTGTTCCTAATACAGATTGGTTAGGAGACACAATTGAACGTACACGCATCGGCGAAATCGTTGTTGATAAACGTGGCCTTACAAGTATTCCTGGAGTATACGCTGCAGGGGATTGTACCGATAGTCCATACAAGCAAATCATTATCTCAATGGGATCAGGTGCCACAGCAGCTTTAGGTGCATTCGATTACCTGATTCGTAATTAAATTTAACTAATAGAACCCGTGATAATGTATTTTAACGGTTCTAATTTTTAAAGACGCTTTGCTTTTAAATAGTAAAGCGTCTTTCATTTTTTATTATCTCTCGAAACGAACTCTTTTCATAAAAAAAAGCAGTGACATTTTCCATTCACTGCTTCATTAATATATATTAATATAATACGACTTTCGGATAATAACTTAAGAAACCGTAGCCAGTTCTTTGCTTGCTAAGCCAAGTGTCTCCGCAGTTGAAGTATGAATTTCCTTTAGGAGATCTGGGTTCTCCATAAGGGACATTCCATAAGAAGGAATCATTTCTTTGATTTTGGCTTCCCATTCATTCATATATTGCGGGAAACATTTCTTGATTACCTGAAGCATTACGTGAACAGCAGTAGAAGCACCCGGTGAAGCTCCTAGTAATGCCGCGATTGATCCATCCGCCGCACTAATCACTTCCGTACCAAATTGAAGCGTCCCTTTACCGCCTGCCTCTGTATCTTTAATAACTTGCACACGTTGGCCTGCTACCACTAAGCCCCAATCCTCAGATTTCGCGTTCGGTATGAACTCGCGTAGCTCTTCCATGCGCTGTTCTTTCGATAACATAACTTGTTGAATCAAGTATTTTGTTAAAGTCATCTCCTTGGCGCCCGCCGCCAACATCGTTAAGAGATTATTCGGTTTAATGGAAGTTACTAAATCCAGCATTGAGCCAGTTTTTAGGAATTTTGGTGAGAATCCGGCAAATGGTCCAAATAGCAACGATTTTTTATTATCGATAAATCTTGTGTCAAGATGAGGCACAGACATTGGTGGAGCACCAACCTTTGCTTTGCCATAAACTTTTGCATGATGCTGCTCGACAACCTCTGGATTATTACACACCATAAAGATTCCGCTTACTGGGAATCCACCAATATGTTTACTTTCAGGAATACCTGATTTTTGCAGTAAATGCAGGCTTCCACCTCCGCCTCCAATAAAGACGAACTTTGCAGTATGGTGCTCTACGCCACCGCTTTCGAGATTCTTCACTTTCAATTCCCATGAGCCATCGCTAGTACGTTTCATATTCTCAACACTATGTTCGTACTTGATATCGACGTTTTTAGTTTTTAAATGGTCAAACAACATGCGTGTTAAAGCACCAAAATTGACATCCGTTCCAGAGTCGATTTTGGTTGCCGCTATCGCTTCATTAGATGGACGACCTTCCATAATAAGCGGTATCCATTCCATTAGTTTTTCTGGGTTATCGGAAAATTCCATCCCTTGAAATAACGGATTATTTGAAAGCGCTTCATAACGCTTCTTTAAAAACTCAACATTCTTTTCCCCTTGGACCATACTCATATGTGGTAATGGCATGATAAATTCCTGCGGATTACGAATCAGATTACTTTTTACTAGATAAGACCAAAACTGCATTGAAACCTGAAACTGTTCATTAATATTAATAGCTTTCGTAATATCTATAGATCCGTCCGGTTTTTCGTTGGTGTAGTTAAGCTCACACAGTGCCGCATGTCCAGTTCCGGCATTATTCCATTCGTTAGAGCTTTCCTCTCCCGCATTTGCGAGCTTCTCAAACACTGTAATTTCCCAGTCAGGCACTAACTCTTTCAGCAGTGATCCCAAAGTTGCACTCATGATTCCGGCACCAATTAAGATAACGTCTGTTTTAGTTTGTCTGTCGCTCATTTTAACCTTCCTTATCCCCTAAGTTTGCAGAAAGAATGTAGACGCTCTTGGTAGGCGCCATTCCAAGCCAGGGCGCTACCTAGTCACACATTATTTCTGGATCAATAATAACCTGATTAATTAGTAACACTATTATTTAATAGTATAACACTATTCATTAATAGTGTAACACCATTTTTTAGAAAATTAAAATATTTATTTATTATTATATGATAATTTTAAATTATTTAAAAGCGAGAAGAAGTGAGAACTCTTTCCATAAAGAAAACTAAGGTTTTACCCTTACTCCTTGCAAGAGTTAAAGGCCTTAGTTTTATAGAAGAAATAACAAAGCCCTGAGCTTTTTAAGATAAGCTCAGGGCTACTTCATTTGCCATGTTAAAATGGTCTGTTGCTTTCCGCTCCAGGTGCTCCCTTTCCGCGGGGGAGTCTCGCACCTTCCGCTTCAATCAACAGATTGCTCAAAATCAAAAACGTTTTTTAACATAGCCTTTTCATTAAATAAATATGTCGAGCAATAATACCATTCCAAATGCAACAAATGAAAGGATTGTTTCCATAACGGTCCATGTTTTTAACGTATCCTGCACGGACATGTTAAAGAATTCTTTTATTAGCCAAAATCCTGAATCGTTCACGTGAGATAGCATGATGGAGCCTGCACCTACTGAAAGCACTAGTAATTCAGGGCTTACTCCAGGCATTGTTGCTGCAATTGGGGCTGCGATTCCAGCAGCAGTTGTCATTGCAACTGTTGCGGATCCAACCGCCGCTCTAATCAACCCAGCAATAAGAAATGCTAATACGATAGGAGAAAGATTTGCATCCGAAGCAAACTGGGCAATCGCTTCGCCAACCCCGCTCGCTGTTAACACTTTATTGAAACCGCCGCCTGCACCAATT
Source organism: Bacillus sp. T3 (assembly GCF_033449965.1). NCBI lineage: Bacteria > Bacillati > Bacillota > Bacilli > Caryophanales > Bacillaceae > Bacillus > Bacillus sp. T3. Next base: position 223,720 of record NZ_CP137761.1, on the reverse strand, counting down.
AAAAGCACGATTGATGCTACTGGTCCTAGACATTCATTCGTGTATTTCAAAATATCTTTTCCATTAAAACCTCGGGCAAACCCAAAGGAATAAAATGAGAAGATAAGAGATAATAAAAGTGCAACTACTGGACTACCTATAAAATCAACTACTTGGCGGAATGAATTTTCTGCCGGATAATTTAAATCTACAATGGTTGCTGTCAACATTAACAAAACTGGAAGCAAGATTGTAAAAATAGTAATCCCGAATCCTGGTAAATCTTCTTCTTTTCGCTGCGTCTTTGTAAATTGAGCGACGAGGTCACCTGATGGCTCGACTTTTATTCTTTTTGCAATAAATGAACCATAAAGTGGACCTGCTACTGCTGCCGCAGGTAATGCAACAAACATCGCTAAGAAAATGGTTTTACCTAAGTCTGCTTCGAATATACCAACCGCTAGCATTGCTGCAGGGTGTGGAGGGACAAGACTATGAACTACTGCTAAACCGGCAACAAGAGAAAGACCAATTTTAAGTAAAGGTGTTCCTGTATGTTTTGCGATAACGAAAACGAGTGGTATTAATAGTACAACTCCAACCTGGAAAAAGACAGGTATACCACAGATCAAAGCGACAACCATCATAGCCCAGTGAACATTCTTTTCCCCAAATACTTTTACTAATGTTCGGGCAACCCGCTCTGCTCCGCCTGATTCTGCCATCATTTTCCCAAGCATCGTACCAAGGCCGAGGACAATTGAGATAAATCCTAAAACCCCTGCAACTCCTTCTTGAAACGAAGTCACTATATCAGGTAATTTCATCCCAGAAATTAAACCCATAAACAGTGCAGCTACGATTAATGCAACAAAAGGATTCGTATTAAACTTTGCAATTAAAACTATTAAACCCACAATAGCAATGATTGCATAGATTAGTAGACTCGTTTCATGTGACAATCCAAACAATGAATCCATGTTCTCTGCCCCCAGATGTAAGATTATTTTTTTAATGAAATGTTCAAAAGTTCAATGTCTTATTTATTTAGTAATTCAGCGACTTCTCTTAATGTATCCTTTGATCCAACGTTTCCAGGGAACACAACATAGGATATTCCAGGAATTTACTTTCGTTGCCTGTCATCCACACTGGAATACCTGGCTTTATTTGCCCCGCTACATTTGCTCTTTTTACCGCAAGCCCCTTCGTTCCGATATCACTTGATGTTATGCCCCCCTTGGCAATAACATAGCTAGGTCTTACCTCTAATCGTTTCACAATGCTTGTAACAGCATCGGAAATTTTCACTGAGAGCATTAACTCTTCTTCCTGCTTTCCTTCACCAAGATCCAGTCTTTCTCTTCTAGTGTAAACGGCTACATTTTTACCAGAACGAATCAGTGATTCACTAGTTTCAACAATTCGGTCAACTTCTGCTTTAAATTGTTCAGGTTGTAAAACTAGATGTGCGTCAAACTCCAAAAATTGGATTGAATCACATTTTTTTAGCTCTTCTAACTGCTCAGTCGTTTTTTTCACGTGAGAACCAACGATGATTAATCCGCCGTGATCTGATTCCTCTTTAATTAGCTCATCCCTTGTAAGTAACCCTTTATCGCTTACCCCGCCAATCACCTTAGTAAGGGCAGCTGCACTTCTGAACATGAAGTTTTTCCCAGCATTCATCGCATTGATAAGAGCGATCGTAAAGATTTTTATATCTACATAGTCAACAGCATTGACGACCACTTTATTAAAATCCTTTACACCAAGTAATTGATTTGTAATCGTGTCAATATCCAATGCCCGTAAACTTTCAAGTGTAATATAGACAGTATTTTCTGCTTTAAATTCACCTTTTGATTTTTCCTCTACCCATTCCCCTAAATGGGATTTGGTATAACCAAATGTTCTATCTTTAGCAAATTCAGTTTCACCTGCTGGCACTAAATAATCTTCATATTGTACATAGTGGATATTATCAATGGTAAAGCGTCCACCTTCTTTAAAAAATGGAACGATTACCTCTCCATCAAAGGTCATGTCCGATTTTGATTCAATCGTTTCCTTCAGCACCTTTGTTTCAAGCGGATAATGTCCTCTTAAAGTTGAATCACCCCGGCTAATAATAATAAATTCCTTGTTTAACTTTTTAGCGACTTCGTAAACGTTTGAAGCAATTTCGATATGAGTTTCTTTCGTTTCTGCCGACGTAAATCCTCTGGAATTGGTCAGCAAGAAAAACATGGAGTTGTCTTCGAGAAATCCCTGCTCAATACTCTCTAAAGACCAATCTGTATAAACAGAAATATCGTGAACGGTTTGTACGCCAGTCGGATCATCATCAAGAACGATGATTTTTTTGTTAAGCTTGGCTAATTCCTTTTCCAGCATTTCATCGACCGTTCTTAAATCCACAGTCGGAATCTTAGCAAAGGCTTCACTTACAAGACGTTTCTCATACCCCATGTTAATTTCCCCTTACTTCAACATTTGCAAGCTTTTCATAATATTGAACGATTCCACAATGGTCATCACTTGCTTTTCCATCAACCTTTAAAGCATGGAAGATTTCGAGCAGCTGGCTTGAAAGTGGTAATGGTACGCCAATACCATGGGCAGTTTCCATTACATTCGTAATATCTTTTAGATTGATATCAATTCGACCACCCGCAACAAAATTTCTTTCGAGTATCAAAGGAACCTTAGCATCTAGCACCGTACTTCCTGCAAGGCCCCCTCTAATGGCCTGGTACATTTTATTGATGTCAATTCCAGCCTTTGCAGCTAATACAAGCGCTTCTGACATAGCAGCAATATTTAAGTTAACAATTACTTGGTTTGCTAACTTTGCTGTTGTGCCACATCCATTGCCACCAACTAATGTAACTGCAGAACCCATTCCGTAAAGAACGTCCTTCACATCTTCAAAAACCTCTTCTTTACCGCCGACCATAATGGCTAATGTACCATCAATCGCTTTTGGTTCGCCTCCACTTACTGGTGCATCAAGCATTTCAATCCCTTTTTTCTCTAGTTCGCTTGCAATTTCTCTAGATACAACAGGAGTAATCGAACTCATATCAATCACGACTGTACCTTCTTTTGCCGTCTTAATAATTCCATTTTCCCCCAAGACCACTTCTCTTACGTGCTTATTAGCAGGTAACATCGTAATGATAATGTCACTTCTGTCACCGACTTCAAGTGGCGAATTAGCAGCCATTGCCCCTGCTTGTACTAAAGACTCCACTGCATCTTTATTAATATCAAAAACTACTAAACTATATCCCGACTTGATCAAATGTAATGCCATCGGTTTCCCCATGATCCCTAAGCCAATAAAACCAATTTTCTTTGTCATTGTTCTTCCCCCGGAATGTATTTTTTTAAAACAAAAGAATGCATCCGCTTACAAAAATCGTTATGAAAATTCAACCTCGATAACCTCCGCGTTGCATCCGCTTACATAAAATTGAAACCCAAAACCTCATGTATACATTTTGTGTATAATTTGTATACATTTTTTATTGTTTTGTATACATTTTATAATATTGCTTCTTTACATAAATGTCTAGATGTTTTTTTGAAATAAAGTTTGTTTATATAAACTTTAGAAATATTAAAAAATGGTGGATTAAAAAAATTGCACAAAACTCAGGAAATTTATCAATTAGCATGTCTAAATTTTTTGATATACTAGACTTGGTACCCGTTCACTATGGTATCAAGCTGTCCTGTTTTTGGATCAATTACTAATCCGTGAACAGTTACATCCTTTGGTATTAAAGGATGCTTACGAATAGTTGCTACACTATGCTTCACACTGTCTTTAACACAATCAAAGCCCCGTAAAAACTTTTCAATATTTATCCCAGAATCATGCAGGAGCTCTAATTTTTCCTGACTTATACCGCGTTCTTTCATTTTTGTTATGGTATTCTCTGCTTTTAAGTTGGACATACCGCAATCGTAGTGACCTACAACACATACCTCGTTTGCTCCAAGCTCATAAATTGCAACAAGAATACTTCTCATAATGCTTCCAAACTGATGCGACACCAGTGCACCGGCAGTTTTAATGATTTTGAAATCACCATTCCCCACATTCATCGCCCTTGGTAACAATTCCACTAAACGAGTATCCATGCAAGTAAGAATAACGAGCCTTTTATGTGGAAACTTATCCGTTTTGAAATTTTCATATTCTCTATCTTCTACAAACTTCTCATTATAAGTTAAAATTTCATCTAAAAGTTTCACACAACTCCCCCTTATCAACGAATCATTCACTAAAAAATTCATATGTTTTTATAAAAATTGGATCCTCTTAGCGGTATCTTACTTTAGTTGTAAATACAACTGTTTTTAAAAAATTATTTTGTATACGCTTACATATTTTAATAAAAAAAATAAAGAAATCTTTAAAGGTAGCCTCATACAACACCAAAAAGGTATACGGCATTAATTACAATGTATACAATTCTTATGTTTTTGTATACATTTTATGATATTTCCTTTTTTTCGAAATGTCTAGTATATTTTTTTTCAAAAAAAAGTTTGTTATGATGGAACTTAGATATATGGGTTCTGAAGAGGTGAACAACTTGCCAAATAATAATAAAAAACACAGTCCGGCCTATCTTCAATCTTATGAAATCCTGCGTGACAAAATTTTGAATGGAGAGCTTCCTAGTGGCACAAAAATTGTTGAGGAAAAAGTCGCCGAAGAATTAGGGATGAGTCGAACTCCGGCTCGAGAATCGATTAAAAAGCTGGAGAATGAGGGACTAATCGTAAAAAAGAAAGTTGTAAGTCCAACCGAGGCTGATTTACGAAATATGTTTCAGGTCCGAATACTGCTGGAAGGTTACTCAGCAAAATGTGCTGCAACCTATCTACCAGAAAACGAACTGAGCTCTTTATGGGAATGCGTAGAGAATGGACGGAAGGAAAATATCGACGAGATTATGAAAGCGAACGAACTGTTCCATGAAATCATTGTTAATGCCAGTAATAACCGTGTCATGATTGATATTATTGACAAAATGTCATCCATTATCTATCTTTTTCGACGAACAGTCGTTTACTACAATCGCCCTTTCCTAATTGATGAACATGAAGAGATATACCATGCAATTAGGGAGCGTGATGGCCAAAAGGCAGAACGTCTAATGCAACAGCATCTTCAAACTGATCTGGATTTTTGGCTGCACCTAATAAACAATAATAAGGGAAAATGAAGGAAGCCTTAATTGTTTGCTTTTATTAATTACAAGGTTGGAGAAAAAATAGCTCTTCTGTATTTACAGAAAGGCTATTTTTTTATTTATCATTTGAGACGTATTATTGATCTATCTACATACGATAACTAAGCAAAACCATAAAAATATACCGCAAAAATATTACTCTATCGAATCTAAAAATGAACTAAATTCTTAAATTTTCCGACTATGAATGAAAAGGTATCGCATCCAACATGTTTTTATATTAGTAGGAATATAAATATAAAATGCTTCATTTCTTTTTATCTACCAGATAATTGTCAAAGGGGGAAAAGATGTTATATACAGACAAGTTTTTAGAGAAGTTACGGATGGAAGGCGATCCAGTACCGGACAAAATAATTGAAGAATTGTTCAAGAAAAGTCAGGTTGGCTCCGTAAATCATTTATTAAAACAATTAATGTACAATGACCAAGAATATCCTGGAAGAATTACCTGATACGATCGAATTTTGGCTTAAGGATACAGCTAATTGCCCAGAAAACGTGGACTTGGCCAGAATAAGAAACGCAACCGATTTATTTCAGGAACATGGTATTGCCATTACCTTCTTATTATCAACATCCTCACTAGTGAATTGTTACGCAGCACGTACAGGTGTGAAGGTCCTTACATTCAGTTATCGTTTAGGTCAAAATGCATACCGCAGGATAGCAGAAACAGGTCAATTTGTTCTTCATGTCATGGCACCAGGGGGACTTGAACCCGAGGGACAAGGAATCAAAGCCATTCAAAAAGTCCGTTTAATGCATTCATCTATTCGGCATTTGGTTCAAAAGACCGGCAGATGGAATGAAAAAGAAAATGGCATCCCTATCTGTCAGGAAGATCTGCTTGGTACCCTCTTAACCTTTTCCATTGTCATTATAAATGGGCTTCGCCATTTGGGTAATCCCTTACTCCCTCAATAATTATTAAGAAAGACCGTTATCCATTTGTATTAAAAGAAATAACCCGGATTCACATCTGGCACAAGAGAACCAACTCGGTTCTAAATATCTAATATTTAAATACTTTTTAATCTATCTTATCGATAAATTGAATTGAGTTGCAACCAAATAACCTTTATATTTGTAAATGAAACTCTTAGGATGCCTGGATATCTCCGGGCTTTTTTACTTTTGGATAATTCCAAAGAAGGAGGAGCTATATTTAATGAATCTTTATCAAAAAATTTTCAAGGAATATTGGAATCCCTATATAGCCATCAGTATTGCAGGTCTGGTCAGTGCATTGTATTTCGGGATTACAGGTACAGTTTGGGCCGTTACGGGGGAATTCACCAGATTAGGCGGGCATATCTTACAATGGTTCGGTGTCGATGTATCGCAATGGGCGTATTTTCAGCTTGTAGGCCTCGAGGGCTCTCCTATCAGCAGGACCGATGGCTGGATTGTCATTGGAATGCTTGTTGGTGCGTTGATCACGATTTTACTAAGCAACAGTTTTAAAATCCGCATACCGAAACAAAAGCGACGATTAATCCAAGGATTTATTGGCGGAATCATTGCAGGTTTTGGGGCTCGGCTTGCCCTAGGGTGCAATTTGGCTGCCTTTTTCACAGGTGTACCTCAATTCTCGTTCCATTCCTGGATTTTTATGTTGACCACTGCCATTGGAACCTACTTTGGTGTCAAAGTCGTAAATACGAAATGGTGGCGGGGAAAACCTGGCACTGATGAAAGGCTCGATGAATCCAGCTATCACCCAGCATGTCCAAAAAAAGAATATCCAGCCGATCTTAGGGCTGATTTTTGTCTTCCTGTATCTCGCTCTTGTAGTTTACTTTTTCGCAACAGATAAATCACTTCTCGCGGTTGCTTGTATAGCAGGAGCCCTGTTTGGGATTCTTATTGAACGGGGGCAAATTTGTTTCACTTCCGCTTTCCGCGATCTATGGATCAGCGGCCGGGCTCTAATGTCCAAAGCGCTTGCTATTGGGATGATGATCAGTGTAGTGGTCACATTTATTTATATTCAAAACGGTTCTGTCGCCCTTATCAAAATGGCTGCTCCGAGCACAGCGATTGGCGGTCTTCTCTTTGGCTTTGGGATTGTTCTTGCCGGCGGTTGTGAAACGGGCATGATGTATCGGGCAATGGAAGGCCAATTGTTATTCTGGGTAGTTGGCGCAGGAAATATTGTCGGTGCTACTGCTCTTGCCTATGGCTGGGATCACCTCGGCATCTATCATGCCCTTGCAGAAAATTGGCCGAAAGTGAACTTGATCGAGCAATGGGGATCTATGGGAGCTTTGTTCGGAACGATTGCCATGCTGGCTGCTTGGTTCTTACTATCAAATTGGTGGGAAAAACGGTTCCGTTATGGAACAGGAATCAAACATCAAAAAAACGAACGGATTTCTCCCGTTACAAAGGAGGTATAATTCATGTCCCAAATAATCGATGTCAACTACACGTTAGACATTCGCGGCGAGCCATGACCATACCCTGTCATTTATGCGCTGGATGCGCTTAAAACGATGAAAATCGGGGAAGTCTTACTAGTTATCGCTGACTGTCCACAATCCTTTCGAAGTGTCCCGGAAGAAGCCGTAAAACATGGCTACCAGCTCTTGACTAAACCGAAAAAGGTTGGGCAGGATATTTATTTTTATATTAAAGTAGTAAATAGTACCCTATAAGGAAGACAAAAAAGGCTTTTTGCATGATTAAACTAGTGAGGTGAAGAAATTGAAAAACAAAGTAATTTTACTTGCTTCAGATCAACTTGGCAAAGGAGAAACAGCACTTGGCGAAGGAATATTAGAAACCTTCTTCACTATTCTTAAGCAAAAAGAAGATCTGCCAGCGGCTATTTTTTGTATGAACCGCGGTGTGTTTACCTTAACGGAAAACTCACTTGTTTCTCTTCAATTAAAAGAACTGGAAGAAAAGGGTATGGACGTTCTTGCTTGCAAAACATGTGTCGATTATTATGAGCTAAATGATCAGCTTGTAGCTGGAAAAATCAGCGGGATGGACCATTTTATTGAGTTAGCCTCAAAATATGAAGTCATTACATTATCTTAGTTGCTAAGAGGATTTTATTCTGGTTTCTTTCACTCATTGAACAAGATTTGAACAATGGTGATAGTTAACAATTAGTCGCTATATTATAATACACTAGCTTTCGGTTAACCAGTTAAGCAACGCCAACCAATCAAAAAGACTGCTGAGGAATCACTCTGGCAGTCTTTAGTTTTTTAAACTTTAAATCCATATTTCACAAAACACGGGGACGGTTCCGCCATTTCACTCTATGTCTCAGGAAAACGGTAGAACCGCCCCCGTGTTTTCTTGACAAATACAAAAGTGAAAAGTACGATTCACTTATCATGATTTAGGGTTATTGGTTAAAATTGTCAAATAGTCAAAACAGCATTAGGGGAGGAATATTCAAATTGAGTAAACATTATTTAAAAGAAAAAACAGTTCAATTTTTGAAAATTATTTTTCCTCTAATATTATTAGTCCTTGCAACAATTGAAATAAAAAAATTTGCAATGGACCTTAACATTCAATTGCTCCAACATGAAATAGGTCAAGTACCGATAGCAACATTAGTCTTTGTCCTACTAATTACCATTGGATCCATTTTCCCTATGTTTTTTTATGATGCAGTTATCATAAAAATATTGGGAATTAAGATACCAAAAAAGCACCTTATTAAGCAAGCACTCATCGTCAATTCCTTTTCAAATTTGATTGGTTTCGGTGGTATTATCGGAGTAATGCTTAGAACGTATTTCTATCAAAAAGATGAGTTTGGGAAAGGGAATTTATTAAGAACCATTGCTATTGTTTCTTTATTTCTCCTTACGGGTATTTCCTTACTTTCCTGGATTACCATTGTGGGATATAGAAATATTCCCCTGTTAGTACATACTAAATGGCTTTATTTGGCTGTTATTGGCGTTGCATTGTACCTCCCTACTTTGATGATCATTACTTTATGGAGAGAGAAAAAGAATCCTGATCCATCTATCACAATAAAAGTGAAATGTTTGCTTATTTTCGTTTCTGTCCTGGAATGGTCAGCTGTCTTATTAGTTTTTTGGCTTTTAAAATCTGTTTTGAGTATCTCCATTCCTTTTGGAGATTTATTTGCTATTTTTACCGTTGCTGCATGTGCTGGAATTGTAAGCTTAATCCCAGGAGGTCTAGGTTCCTTTGACCTCGTTTTTATATGGGGGGTAGATTATTTAGGCATTCAGGATGAGAAAGTTGTTGTGCTGCTTTTGCTATATCGCATAGGCTATTTCATTATTCCATTTCTTGTAGGAGCTTTCCTTTTTATTAAAGCCTATTGGGAAAAGTGGAATAACACTTGGGGTAATTTGCCAAATGTATTTGTACAACATATCAGCCATTGGATGTTAACCATTTTGATATTTATTTCCGGGTTAATTTTGCTTCTTTCTGCCGCTTTGCCAGGTATTATTGAAAGGTTAAAAGTTGCTGAAGACATTTTTTCTCTCACTATAATGAGTTTATCTCATCAACTTTCAGTTGCAACAGGCTTTATTCTTCTTGGATTATCAAGGGGAATTCAATACAAAGTAAAACGCGCTTATTATCTCACAATTATAGTCCTATCCTTTGCTGCTTTATTTTCTCTTTCCAAAGGATTCGACTATGAAGAAGCCATCTTTTTACTCGTAGTCGCTTTGTTGCTTCGATTATCCAAAGCTCGATTCTATCGGGAAGGCTATGTATTGACTTGGGGGAAGATGATCTTTGATATTTTCATCATTCTCATCATTACACTTATGTATCTATTGATTGGGTATTTTAATTTGCCTACATCAAAATTCAGTATTCCAACAAAGTTTTTGCCATATATCATTACTGATTACCATGACTTGTTTTATAGTGCTTTCATCGGGCTGATAATAGCCATCTTTATTTATTGTATTGGTAATTTTGTGGGAAAATCCCAAAAATGGCCAATGGAGACATCAAGAAATCAGGAGGAAAAAATTTACGAACACATCAATAAATATAAGGGAAATGTATTAACACATTTAATCTTTTTGCATGATAAGTATGTTTTCTGGAATAGTAAAGACAATGTTTTATTTCCATTCCAAAAATATGCGGACAAAATTGTGGTGCTTGGCGACCTTACTGGGGAGAAATCAGAGTTTCCACATGCTATTGAGGAATTCCTAACCATTTCCGATTTATATGGGTATACGCCTATTTTTTATGAGAGTAGTAATGACATGCTTCCAATTCTTCACGAAAATGGTTTCGACTTTTTTAAACTTGGAGAGGAGGCATTTGTCAATTTGGAGAATTTCTCCCTATCTGGTAAAAAGATGAAGGTAATGAGGGCCAACAAAAATAAATTTGAGCGGGAAAATTTTATTTTTGAAATCATTAAACCTCCATTAAGTGATGATTTACTTCAAAAACTTAAAACAGTATCAAATGAGTGGCTTGCAGGTAGGAGGGAAAAGGGATTTTCACTCGGCTTTTTCGATGAGGCGTATCTTAATAGATCTGAAATAGCCATTTTGAAAAACATAAATGAGGATGTTATTGGCTTTGCCAGTCTAATGCCTGTTTATGATAATAATCAAACCATTTCCGTGGACTTAATGCGCTTCATACCTAGTTCGCCTTCAGGAACAATGGACTTTATATTTCTTTCGTTATTTGAATGGGCTAAAGAAAAAGGATATAACCAATTTAATTTAGGAATGGCCCCACTTTCCAATGTTGGGCTGTCTAAATATTCATTTTTTAGTGAAAAGGTAGCTGCCCAAATTTATTTACATGGACAAGTTTTCTATCACTTTCAAGGCTTAAGGAAATTTAAGGAAAAATATAATGTTACTACATGGGTACCCAAATACCTTGCCTATAGGAAAAGGACCTCATTGCCCATCACAATGGCACAAGTAACTATTTTGATTGGAAAAGGCAAAGACATTAAGAAAAATTAAGACTGTACACTCTATTTCTCCAAAAAACGGAACAACGAACAGTTAAGCCAAAAATATCACATTTTTATTGAAAATTAGTATTTAGGGGCTATTATGCCTTCCTTTATAAAAAACCCAAATACTTATGGTACGGTTCACCGCACCTACTTAAGCAGCAGTTTTTAATATAAAATATTAAACTATAAAAAGTGAAGCAATAGATACAGTTGGCTATAACCGAAACATAAGGCTTTTACGAATGAATAAATTTACAATTGCATATTTATAAAAAAACAGCCCATTGGAGTTGATTGTTTGAGCAATTTCAATCCGGAAAAACTATTTGTAACATATACCAGTGGTGTTACTGCTACGGAACCTGTTATTCCAAGACGTTACACACTCACTCACTCTGATTTTACTGGAGAACTTTTTTTAACCATTGGAACTTATTATGCCTGGGGAAATATCAATCCTAAGAGAGATGAAGTATTAGGCGAATGGAAACAAAATGGGAGTTGCTTATACTATTATGTTTATATATATATAGATCAAGGGGAATATAACGTAAATGTATCAGCACAACGCAATAAAATATTTAGACGTGAATTACCACTTGCATTAACAGCTATTCGATACGGTGATCGGTTTTTATTCGATGCATATCCTTATCTAGATCAATCTTTAATAATCATTAACTTTATATCCACCTATCCTCAATTTGCTAAACAAGAAAGTTGGGGGACTTTCCACCATTATTCATACAAATAATGATCTAAGATTGTATGTCACCACATATCAGAGTTGCCTTCTCCACCAACAACCTACATTCTTCTTATAATTTACTTCAAAACAAAAAACTCATTTTGTAGTTCATTTATAGGAAGAAGAAGGTACTAAATCAATACCTTCTTCTTTCAAAAACTTTCTCTATTTATGATAACTGAATTATTATGACTATTAGTAATGGACGATCATACAAGCACAAAGCCGAAATCTACATATATATAAACATGAAAAAAGGAGGTGAATTGTATTGTCTTCACATAAAAATATAACAATCATGACATGGAATATCTATTTTGGAGCAGACTTAACGCCTGGATTAGGAACCACTTCAACGGAACTTCCACAACGTGTCACAGAAATTTTTAGACAGTTCCAAGCAACAAATTTTCCGGTACGGGCTAAGGCTATTGCTGATCAAATTGCTAGAAAAAAACCAGACATAATAGGTCTTCAAGAAGCAGCTATATGGGAACTTCTGTTACCTCATAATTCTAAAGTAGTAGTAGAATATGATTTTATTTCCATCCTTCTTAAGGAGTTAGAAAAAAGAGGATTGCATTATCAAGTATTAGCAGAAACTAGAAATACTGATGTGACGGTACCAAGTAGCACCAGGTTCAATGTTCGATTTCTAGATCGGGATGTGATTTTGGTACAAAAAAAACCAGGTTTAAGGTTCTCAAATATTCAATCAAAGAATTTTCAAGCTAGGTTACCCGTTCCAGTTGGAGGTCAGTCTGTACCGATCATCAGTGGATGGGCGTCTGTTGATGTAAATTTATTCGGAATGAAATTTAGACTTGTTAATACTCATTTACAACCTTTTTCAGACCCCGCTTCACTTCAAGTACATCTCGCTCAAGCAGAAGAACTTCTAACGGGCCCAGCTGCTACTGAACTTCCTTTAGTATTCATTGGTGATTTCAACTCTCCTTCTGACGGCACTGGCATTGCTTACAACAATTTTATTCATGCTGGATTTAATGACGCATGGAGGATTGCAGGAAAAGGCGACGGATTAACATGTTGCCAGGATGCTGATTTATTAAATTTGATCTCACAGCTATTTGTTAGAATAGACTTAATTCTCTTTCGAGGTAATTTCAGTGTTAAAAAAGTAAAAGTTATTGGAGAAGAGCAAGAGGATCGTACATCAACGGCACTTTGGCCTTCTGACCATGCCGGAGTTGCAGCCATTCTTACTTTGCATAACTAATCCTTTATTGCTAATGGACGTAAAATAATCTTTACGTTAACGACTAAAAACTTATCGTTCTATTCGTCATCAGCAAGAATTTTATACAAGCCAAAAATGGACAAGTTTCTATTCGTAACTTGTCCATTTTCGGCTTCAATTGTTTAAAAAACAAAAAAACTCATTTGCTTATAGTACGGGTCACCCACCAACTATACCAGCAGTTTTACCAAATATCCCAAAAGAAATTTATCAATCAATATTCACCCTTTATAAATTAGAACAACGCCATCAAAAAAGCCGTTCTATACGATTGGCCTTATCATAAATGAATTCTTTTGCCATTTCCCTTTTTTCTAATTCTAGCAAGCTACTTAAGGGCTAATCCTCTAAATACATAGGAAAATTGTGGTTTTTTTATTAATTTAAGGGGGAAACTAGAGAAAATACAATTTGTAAAGGGGCATACTATGAAAGCAACAGATTTACTTGTTCAGTGCTTAGAAAATGAGGGAGTTGAGTATGTTTTTGGTATCATGGGGAAGGAAACTCTTGACCTAGTTGATTCATTGTCAAAATCTAAACAAATTCAATTCATAAATGTACGTCATGAACAAGGTGCAGCATTTATGGCAGATGTTTATGGTAGATTAACAAAAAAGGTTGGAATTTGCCTAGCGACATTAGGGCCTGGGGCCACTAACCTTTTGACAGGAATAGCAAGCGCAAATTTGGATCATTCTCCGGTTATAGCTATTACAGGTCAAGCAGCTGTTGATAGACAGCATCAGGAATCTCATCAATATTTAGATATAGTTAAAATATTTGAACCTGCTACCAAGTGGAGCGTTCAAATTAAGGATTCCCAAACCATATCAAAAATCATTCGTAAGGCATTTAGAGTAGCACAAATGGAAAAGCCAGGTGCTGTTTTAATTGAATTACCAGAAAACCTTGCACCGCAAATGATTCCAACCCAACCATTACCAGTATTACCTATTCCAAAAAGTACTCCTATTTCACAAGCTATAGAGAATGCTCGAACATTAATAGGTCAAAGCCAAAGGCCACTTGTCATAGTGGGGAACGGGGCGATCAGGCAGGAAGCTATGTCTGTGCTCCTCACTTTTGTAGAGAACCTAAAAGCACCTGTTATCCATAGTTTTATGGCAAAAGGAGTTTTACCCAAAAACCATCCACTAAATTATTTTACATTTGGTTTTAAGAAGAAGGATGAAGTATTACCAATGATAGAGCAATCTGATTTATTAATTGTTATTGGATTTGATTTTGTTGAAAGTCCTCCTAAGGATTGGAATAAAAAAATGAACCCCATTTTACATATCAATCCACTGCCAGCCGAAATGGATGAACACTATCCCGTGAAGAGAGAATTAGTTGGTGATTTATATGAGACTCTTCAGACACTTAATGAACTGGGTATTCCATCTAAACCATGGGTTCCGATTGGGAATCTAAAGGAACGGATTAGGACTGCTTATCAAATTGATATAGATGTGAATGTAAATCTTTCACTTACGATCGAGAATATCTTAACCATTACTGAAAAACTTTCTACGGAAAAGACTATTGTGATTTCTGATGTAGGTGCTCACAAGTTCTCTATTGCCCGTACCTATCAACCAAAACAGGCTGGACGTCTTATCATCTCAAATGGATTAGCCTCAATGGGTATTGCTTTGCCTGGTTCTATTGGAGCCAAATTAGCATGCCAGGACGCTTCAGTTATCTGTATTACTGGGGATGGAGGAGCTTTAATGAATATTTCCGAGTTAGAGACAGCCAAACGAATTGGATTGTCATTTATTATCATTGTATTAAATAATTCAACCTTAAAATTAGAGGAACAAATGATGCAAGAGAAATTCGGTAATAGCTTTGGTACGGCTTTTGGAAACCCTGACTTTGTGCAGCTTGCTGAAAGCTTTGGAATAAAAGGAGTTAGACCAAAACAATTGAATGAGTTTGAACAAGTATTAAAAAATGCTTTAAATCAGACCAATGAAATTACACTGATAGATGTTCAAATGGAAATGGATATAAAATAAGTCAAGAGAGCAAGGCGGGTGTTCTACATCGTAAGCAAAAAACAACTAAAAAAGCATGGCGAATTCCTTTATGAATTGCCATGCTTTTTCAAAAGTTATGTAACCTGTTTTTTCACTTTTTGCACTTCAAAAGAGAACTGTTATTGGATTAACGTCTATCTATTTATGGTACGGTTCCCCCTGTTTTACTAAGTAGTAAAGCGTCATCATAATCAAACCAAAAGGTAATATGCTTGATTTCCTTTCGGTTCTGCTCGACTTCTATTTTTTTAATAATTGCTCTTACTAATAGTTTCTTTTCCTCATTTGTTGCGGTTTTATATAGACTATCAAAGTTTTCTAGAGCTTGGTAAACGACTTCTTTGGTAATAATCGTTTCGAATTGCAAATCCTCAAAATCCCTTTCTATGCCTTTCCTTTTCTCCTCTAAGTCAGCTAAATCCTTTTGGAGTGATTCGGCAAGCATACTATAAGTTTCCGCACTAAGCTTTTCGGAAAAGTAATCATTGGTTAGCTTCTCTAAATGGGCCTTTTTCTTATCAAGGCTTTTATTATTCAAAAGCATTGATTTTTTAATAGAGCTTTCTTCCAGTTTATTTTGCCGTTCAATCTTATTTAGTACCTCATCTACAATCGTCATATCGCTTAGTAGTTCCTTGATTTTTTGAAGCACCTTTTTTTCTATATTCTCTTTATTAATTAGGTTTGACCTACATGCCTTTAACCCTTTACTTGCGAATGCTTGGCACATATAGTATAAGTGATATCCACTACCATCCCTTTTCTTCGTCTTACTCATTACGGTTCCTGCCCCGCAAGCGGGGCAACGCAGGATTCCCGATAGAATAAAACTACCATGAAAATTACGATTCTTTGATACACTTTCCTTATTTGTATTATTAACGGCTTGGGCTTTAGCCCATAAATCGAGAGGAATTATTGCTTCATGCTTTCCCTCGACTAATAAATATTCCTTAGTAACCCCTTTTCTTCTCTTAGTATTCCAATCCCTCCTCTTGCCCCATCTACATTTCCCTATATAGACTTCGTTTTCTAATATCGTTTTAATCGTGCAAATGCTGAATAGCTTTCCCTTCTTTGACCTATATCCTTCTTCATTTATAGTTTTAGCAATAAATTTATATCCGTTTCCATCCGCTCTCAGCTCAAAAATTCTTTTGATTAGAAATGCTTCCTCTTTATTAATCACTAATTGCTTATTAATGTTATCGTATCCTAATACGATACCACCGTTCCAATAGCCTTGTTCTGCTCTTTTCTCCATGCCAGTCTTTACCCGATTAATTATCATTCCACGCTCATATTCAGCAAAAGTTCCAATGAGATTTATAAACATTTTCCCGTCAAGGGTAGAGCTATCTAAATTATTATCACTTATCAATAATCGGCAGTTATTCGGCAATAAGACCTCATCTTGTAGTTTAGAAATATCACTTAGCCTTCTCGAAATCCTATCAACCCTTTTTACTAGAATCGCTTGAAACTTCCCCTCATATAGGTGTTTAAATAACCTCTGAATTTCTGGTCGTTCATAGTTTTTACCTGAATATCCGTCATCACAATAAATATCGTAAACCTCAAAGTTTTTACTTTCAGCGTACTTTCTCAAGATATCCTCTTGAGCCTTTAAGGAAAAGCCTTCTTTAGCTTGCTCTTCAGTAGAAACCCTTGTATATATAGCCACTTTAAGCGGTAGTTGGCTCATATTCCTTGCCTTCCTTTCCTATTTCATTATTTACATAGTTCCTTATTAAACTAGCCAACAAGCTAATTAGTTCTTTCTTTTTCGTTTCTTTAACAGAAGGAATTAATAGATTTCGTTCATCGCTATTTTTATTTACCTCCGCACTCATGTAACTCTCTCCTTAGATGTTAATTTTTTTTAGAATTGGCTCATGTACCCCTTTAGCCTTTATTTCACCGTAACTATAAATACCTTCGTAAAAATCTTTACGGTCTAATATCCTTTTTACTTGGACTTTAGTAAACCGTTTATTTTGTTGGGTAAAATATCCCTCAGAATTTAATTGAGAAGCTAGTTGAGATAAAGACCATTTAGGGAAATTACTTTTTAGTTCAAATAACCGTTTAATCACAAGCGATTCCTCATGGTTTACCTCAAGGAACTTTTGCCCTTTTTTAGCCTTATAACCAAAGGCAGCTCTTCCACCTGCGTATTTTCCTTGCTTAGCTTTCATATTTCTTCCACGACCTAATTTCATAGCTATTTCCATACGCTGATACTCGTCTAGCAATTCCATTAAGCCATTTACTAAAAAGTCGTTTGGATCCTTTTTATTAATGCTATAATTCGGTTGCTCTATACTTTTCACATCTACTCCGTACTTTTTTAGCTCCCGATGAACAAGCACTTTAACGATATCTGACCGCCATAAGCGGTTAGTATTTAATACCACTACATAATCCACCTTAGTAGTGGAAATTTCCGTTAGCATATCCTGAAAACCTTCTCTTTCCACTTCCAAGGCTTCTTCATCAACTTTTGCACCGCTTATTCCAGCGTCAATAAAAATCTCTAGTAAATTCCATCCTTGTTTCTTGCAATACAATTTAATTTCATCTTTTTGATAAGAAAGGCTATAACCATCCTTTACTTGTCCTAGCGTAGAAACCCTTATATACCCTATCACGTTCACCTTTTTTCCCTCCCGTAACGGTAATTCTAATTTTCGTAACAGATTAAAAACGGTTGGTAAAATTTGTGATTTATTTTACAAGTTAATCATAATTCTTTTCTATCTGAGTTCAAACACCGTTTTGGATAGAAACTTTTAAAATAACTAATTAACAGTCTTTTAAAACTTTTAATTGAGAAAAGGCTATTAATTATAAGGGCTATAGCAAGAAAATTTCTTTTTTTAAAAGTTTAAAGTTTTAAATGTAATATTTTTTAAAACCAATTTAGATACACCATATATGTGGAATTTCAAATGATTCCGTTGTTAAGTACCCTTTCGCCCAATTCACTTGAGTTTCATCATATCCTGTAGGCAATAAATTAGGTCCATAGTAATCATTAGAGACAAAATGGAATTCCCTTGCAAAACACTTTAAATATTCATGAAAATAGATTCCGCCTATCCCTTTATTCCGTTTTCGAGTATTAAGTTTTCTAGTATTCATCTTGTAATCTGCTACTGCAAAAGTCATATTTAAAACTTTTCTATCCTCAAGGATTTCTATATCCTTAGAAAATACTAAAACCGTTAATCCATTTTCGGAAACCTAGTTATAGCAAAATTTGCTTGTTGCCCTTTTTCATTTGATAATTTTAATATCAATTTAGTTCCATCCTTCCAATTTTTTATTTATGTCATTAAAGCTCTACTTTTTCCTCTTCTCATTTGATACCCCCTTTATACTAATAAAAGGAAGAACCTATATTTTTCACTCTCAAAATTATTAACTTTTCATTCGACACTTTTCGACATCTAGTTTCAAAAAAGATTTATAAAAAATTTTTTCCATATAAAATGACAAGACCCCTTCTATGACATTTTAGATAAATGAAAAAGAGGGGGATGGGCATGGCGTCCAAATTTTATAATAAAAAAGCGATTATAACGGGAAGTCATATAGAGTTTTACAACCATGAAAAACCTATTTCATATGGACATACATGTAAGGTCAAAGGAGGTAGGAAATTAGGAAAATCGGGGATTACTCCCCGTTCAAAGGAATATCGAGATAGAAGGAATAAGGAAGCTAGGAACGATTTAATTCGATTAATTAACATCAATTTTTCTGGACAGAATTACGATCCAATAAAATTTATTACTTTAACCTTTCGAGATGGTTCAATACCAGATTTAACTGATACCAAACGAGCAAATAAAGAGTTAAAGAAGTATCTTCGTAAGCTTCGAAATCATTACAACAAATTAAAATACATTTCAGTAATTGAATTTCAAGACGAAAATAATAGAGGAGCTATTCATTTTCACTTAATTGCCAAGTTTCCTGTTGTTCCAGTTTCACGAGAGAAAGCTATAGAGTGGATTAATGAAGGGAAATTATCAAATGATTATAATATTAAAAATAACCATTACGAATGGTGGGGAAATGGTTCCGTCACTATAAAGGCTATTAAGGAGGCAAAAAAGTATAAGGAGACTAGCACTTCTATTAGTACATCCAACATAGGGCAATATGTTGCGGCGTATATGACAAAGAATTTAGATGACCAAAGGCTACAGGGAGTAAAGGCATATTCTCCGAGTCAAGGACTAAAAAAACCAGTAGTTCTATACGAAGAGGAAGCAGAAAAGGCTATAGAAGGTCTAGAAAAGGAAAATGTGGTATATGCCAACTCCTACATCGACAAATACCACAATACACAAGTAAATTATACGAAATTTCACTCACTAAAAGGATAAAAATAGAATTAAAGAACCTCTTCTTTTATATCATCATAAGAGGAGGTTTAGTATTTTATATAAATAAATATTTATTATTAGTTTTAAGGCCACCAGTGACCCCCTGAAGATAACTATTAACTAACTAGAATAATTGACTTTTAGAAATCCTTTTAAATATTACAGAGCCTTCTAAAATTTCTCAGATGCCATATTATTATTTCTCCTCGCTTTGCTCGGAGGACTCCGCTTCGCTTCGTCATTTTTAGGATTTTTTCGTTCTAATTAAACGGTATTAAATAAATTAAATAATAATTCGCTTCTGTTGATTAATAATGTATGCTCTTCCAGTATTTTTATCAATCCTTCTGGATTACTATTCAGAAAAAAACTGTATTAATCTTTACACATTATCTTTCGATTTGATTCATTTCTTACTTACATCAGGATAAATACGTTCCAGGCAATCATCCTTATCAAGTCCAGCTTCCCAACTAGTATCTTTATCCTCCAAATGTTCAACAGGAACTCCTTTTATCAACTTCTCCCGTTCTTCAGGTGTGAGCTTCATATTCTCGCCTCTTTATAATCCACTTTGGTAAATAGGAATCTTCTTTCAGCTAAATTATTTTGGCCGTATAGCCTAATGTCATCCTCTATTTCTAATAAAGCATTAAATTTTTTTCTTTTAGCAATTTTACTGGCAAATTCTAAGCCTTCTAAACGATCCAATGATATTGGGTCATCAGCTCCGATATTTATCACTAGTACCTTTTCACTTTTCTGGTAACAGTCCAATTTTACATATCTCTCCCAATATCTCCTTCCCAAAGGCTTATGATTTTCCTTCATTTTTTCACCGCCTCTTCTTTTGCTCCATACTCTAATAAATATTTTATAATAACATTAGCTCCATCTTCTTTTGCTATAGTTAACGGAGTAATGCCTTCATCATTCACAAAGTTAGGGTCTGCTCCTGCTTTTAACAATAATTTTACTACAGAATCTTTGCTTGAACGAACGGCCCATAATAAGGGAGGTTCTCCAGTATCTTTTCGTAAATTAGGGTCAGCACCCTTACTTAATAATTCCTTTACGAGTTCAACATCTCCATTGCCAGAAGCTCTAGCCAGTTTAGAAACTCCATATTCATCTAAATAATTAATATCATCAGGGTTTCCTGTAACATTTTCCTTATTATATCCGAATCCATAACCTTCCTTTTTGGATGTCGAGTTATTCTTCTCAATAATAGTGTTATTATTACTCTTGGAAATCTTATCATCAGCATAGATTGCAACAGTAGCGTTAAGATCATCTAAGGAAGTTGGGGGAAAGAAAGTTATAACAATATTTTCAGCCCTAAATTCACTTTCTGAGGGCTTTAATCCTTTTCTTACACTTAGTTCAGCGTCTACAAATTGCTTATCAAGCCATTTCGTTGCTTCAAATTTATCTTCCTCATTGAATAGCAAACCAATAAAACTAACTATTGTTCCTTTACCCATATAAAAATTTTCGTTTAAATTTGAAATATCAGATATAGCACCCGTGACATTATCTGGACTTTCTCCTCCAAGTTGGATAGAAAATCCTGGGGCAGCCAAATTAACGAAAAAACCCTTATCTGGTTTAAGCTTTTTTAACCCAAAGAATTCACAATCCTTAATAAAACTACTTATTTCCACACCTGACACACCTAAGCGAATATCTTTATTACTAGTTTCATCTTTAGGAATAGCTTTGGAATGAAGTGTTTGATCTTCAGAACTCAAACTAGTATTCTCACAACCTACTAATAATATCGTAAACACTAATATTAACCTTAATAATTTCATTGATACCCCCCAAACATCCATATAATTACAAGATTCTACAAATAATTCTATTTTACCTTTTTAAAAACTTCTCGTATTTTTTATAATCGGAGGGAACTCTGTATATTTATTAAAAAAAAAAAAGAAAAGCACCTACAAAGTATATGCTTTTCTCTTTTTATATTAGTTTTCCATATCTTCATCTTCTTCGACATCGAACATGTCTAAATACTCTTCTTCCTGTATATCATCATTTTCCTCAACAATTTCAATTTGTAGCCTTCCCAATTCTTCATCTACTTGATCCTTAATTTCATTACCTAAGCTTTGAAGGAACTCCAATTTCAATTGAGGAGACCATAATCCTCTATTTAAATTCTCTTGATAGCAAGAAATTAGTGTAGGAATTAAGACTAAATAAGTATACATAGATAGTATATTTACTAGATTCCTATCCTCAAATAACCATCTGCCTTGGTATTCTTCCTCCCATATTCTACAAGTCCCTGTTAAGGTAATTTCAATTAGTAATAGTTCGCCATTATACTGTAATTGAGGACGAACCGCCTTTAAATTTTCATTATTAAATAAAAAGGCAAGAGTACCCAAAATTGTTGAAATACGGTTGCCCATTCCTCTCATAGCATTAACGTTATCTCTTGTTTTTCCCGCAAAACTTTTTAATGCAGTTACATACATATTGTGTCTATTTGAAAGTGGTGTTTGACGTAAATCAATGTATCTCTTAAAAATCCAATATAATAAATCCTCAGTTATAGGAAGATTAGTAATACTTCGATCACCATATATATTTGCTGGTAAACAGTCATTTAGTATTGTTCTTGCTAAGCCTACCCCTTTAAATACAATACCTTTAACAGAATTATTGTATTCCAATAATATTACTGAAGCAGAGTATGGTTTTACTCTTTCATCCCTGGGTTTAAGATGTCCATCAAGATCATACCAATATTCTTCTTTCCTAGCTCTTTCAGTTATACAATTAAAATATATGTACCTAATTTCTCTACCATTAAATTCTATGGTTTCAGGGTTTAATAGATTAAACCCATCAATTTCCTGAATTGAAGAGGAAAGTGGATTATCATTCCAATCAACAATATTTTCAATAAAACGGTTATTATTCAATAGTGCTTGAGTTGTATCTAAATTGTGTAAATCCCTAAATTCCCACATCGAAAATGTATTCAATATTCACACCTCTATAAATTTTTTATTATCCTCTAGAAGAAATTACCTTATGTTTATTATCCTCTAACTCAAAACATAAGAATATTAATAAAAAACACAAGGCTTTAAAAAAAGCATTTGTCGTTGCTGGACGGATTTCTGTAATAATATTACCCTCTATTAGAGATACTGCACCGGATAAAACCACTGCATTTATATAAATATTCCCCTCTACTTCTTTATCACCAATTGCCTTCTCTAAAGATACGGAAATAAATTTTATATTGGATTTATCAATAGTACTGTCTGGAAAATTCCCCTCATTCTCTAATTTTATTGTAATCCAATGTGGAATCCAAATGAACAGATTCAATCCACCTAATTTTGTAAAAATATATTTAAATAATCTATTCCTATAATCGAACTTTACTTCAAAAAATACTTTTTTTAGCTTTTGAGTAGTACCAATTGGTAAGTAAGTTGTGTTTCTTCTATCATTATTTAAAGCTTTAATACTAAATGTCCCGAAATACCTGAATAGTTCCATTAATACATTTATCAATAAGGTAATTATTGCTTGATTAATAATTACTTCCGTTTTTTCTGTCGTAATATTTTCAAAAAACTTGGGATTTAATATGTCTTTGAAATAATTTAAAGGATGGAAATTTAAAAAATAAATAGCAAATAAAGCTAAAAGTGGACTACTAATAGTAACCCACTTTACAATTCTTTTTCGAAATTTGAATAATATATCCATTTCAATACTCCATTAATCATTTATATAATTTATTAATTCTTTTGCTTTTTCGATAATAGATATATCTCCAACAAGTAGTACCCCATTATTATATAGTTCAATTTCAAATAGTAATTGTGAATCTTGGTTTTTACACCTAACACTAATAGATTTTATATCAACGCTTTCATCAGATGAAAGCCATTCAAGCTCTTTAAATAAATTATCCATAATTAAACTTTTATCCAGGTAATTTATTGTTTTATTTAATTTTTGTTTATATTCGTTTATAAATTCCTGTTCTTCATGTGGAAGAGATTCGATAAATGAAATATCATTAATGTGATAATTATTTGATATTGATAGTTCCAAAAACTTAAGAAAATTAAAAGGAGTCACAATAAATTGTTTAACGTCCAAATCCTTTACCTTTTCTAAGACATATCTATAACCTCTTTTTCCATAATCATAAGGGATGGCTACAATATTATTTTCAAATATAAGAATTTCTTCACCAAAAATATCCTCTAACAATTTCATAGTTTTTTCCATTTCAAAAACTAAAAAAATCTTATATTGTAGCATAGCCATCCCTCCTTTTCAAAGTCATTATAATATATTCTTATTTTACACATAATATTTTTAAATGTCACTTAGCGAGGAATATATTGACATTTTTTTGTCATATTTTTTCATTCGTTTAGCCTAATTTTAAAATTCTCAATCAATTTGTCCTTATTATTGTCTTAACCTGAATAAATTATCTTAGCCTTTAATAACTAACTGAACTTTCCGCTTTACTATCACTTGTGGTACGGTTCACCCCGATTAATCCGAAACGCTCGATAAACTTGCTCGACTAAGATCAGTCTCATCATCTGATGGGGGAAGGTCATTTTCGAAAACGATAGTTTATCGTTCGCGCGTTTTAATACCTCACCACTTAAGCCTAGAGAACCACCGATGACGAATGCAATTTTACTCTTCCCGTAGGTTGCTAGTTTATCTAAATCATCAGCAAGCTCCTCTGATGATTTCATCTTACCGTTAATCGCTAAGGCGATCACATGAGTATCCTGACTAATTTTACTAAGGATTCGTTCGCCCTCTTTTTGCTTTACCTGCTCCATTTCAGCTGCACTTAGTTCTTCTGGAGCCTTTTCATCCGCTACCTCAATGATTTCAAGCTTCGCATCGCCAGACATTCGCTTTACGAATTCATCAATACCCTGTTTTAAATATTTTTCTTTCAATTTTCCAACCGTAATAATTAAGATATTCACACTTATCCCCGCTTTACAAACAGTTTACAAACAAGATATCCACAGGAGTTATCCACATACCCACATTTTCTATCCACATGTTGTATGGGATCAGCTGTTCGCCACAACATATGCAGCCAGGTTTCGACAATATTCACACCCTGTTGATATCTTTTCTGGATCGGTTATTTTCTCTAATTTTGGCGCTGTGACATAGTCATCAACGATCACATCTAGTGCCAATTCAACGTGCTCCTCGCAGCAATAGATCATATTTTTTAATCCCTCCATGTTTATCCACATCCTATTTATTCATTACTATTTCCTTGTTATCCACATCTTAAATATGTATTTTTTGTCCCTTCAATTATCCACAACAATTTAATTGTCCACCACTAGTGCTCAAAAATCAACAATGTTCCTTAACAAGGCCAAAATAAAAAAGCAGAAAGCTCAATAATACAAGAGCCTTCTGCTTTTCCCTTAACCATCAAAGTTTACTATGACTCACTGCCAAGCTTGAGCTTTGTTTCTTTAAGCTCTCCATTACGATAGAACTTAATCTTCATTTGTTCGCCAATCTTCTTTTTATTGTATAGATGTTTACGAAGGTCGATTACATCTTCAATTTTTTCTCCATCCATTTCAACAATGACATCAAGCTCTTTCAAGCCAGCTTGATCTGCTGGAGAATTAGGTACTACCTGACGAAGCGCTACTCCATAGGTAATATCCTTCGGTAGCTTTAACGCTTCTTCTTGATAGTATTTGGCAACCTCTGTTACAGATTGAAGCTCAACTCCCATATACGGGCGTTTCACTTCTCCATCCTGCTCTAAATCTTCAATAATAGGAGCCGCATAATTGATTGGAATCGCAAGGCCAATTCCTTCTACCGCGTTTTCAGCAATTTTCATTGAATTTATGCCAATCAGCTGTCCATCGATATTCACCAATGCACCACCACTGTTTCCTGGGTTAATCGCCGCATCAGTTTGTACGACTTCTGCCTGCCAATCCTCAATTCCATCCTGATTAATATCAATTGGAATTGTCCGTTCGAGTCCGGAAATAATTCCTTGGGTAACCGAGCCAGAGAAAGTGGCACCTAACGGATTTCCAATCGCAATCGCCGGTTCTCCAACTTGAAGATTATCCGAATCCCCAAACTCTGCTACTGTTTTTACATTTTTTGATTCAATTTCAAGCACTGCTAAGTCTGTCCAAATATCGGAACCACGAAGCTTTGCCGTAACCTTTGTCCCATCAGAGAGCGTTACCTCAAGCTCTTTTGCACCTTCAACGACATGGTGATTGGTAACGACAAATGCTTTATCGCCATCAATTTTATAAATGACACCAGAACCTGTCCCTGCTTCCTGACTAGCACCATCCGACCAAAATCCACTTTCCTGCAGATTTGAGATAGCCACAACTGCATCACCAGCTTTTTGGACAGCCGCCGTAATTTGTGACGTCACATCCACTGATACATTTTTTTCATCCCCAGATGTAGCTTGCTTATTTGTGTTTTCATTCCCTTGAGTGTTGTCCTGAGTTGTTCTTTCATAAGGAAGTACGCCAAGGTCCGTTAATTGAGGAAGTGAAATAATGACAAGCATCGCTCCAAGAATTCCACCAACAATACTAGCAATTATAACGCCACTTTTACTTCTCTTTTGCGGACTATATCGGCTTTCGTTATCTTGATCATAGTATCCCATTAATAGACACCCATCCTTTCTTACAAGAGATTGAAGAAGTCTAGATTTTCTACTCATCATTATACTAAATTGAATTAATATATCTATAAAACAGAGTCTTTATAAAGCAATCTTTTGGACTAATTGGCCACTTTGTAAAAAATTAGTAATATTTTGTTCCCATTCATCACCCTTATACCGAGGTTAGAGCTGTTGGTATTTTAGGATCGGTGTCATATATATGGAATTGTTCTCCGACAATGATCCCTCTTGATTCCAACGTTTGGGTAACAGACATTCTAGCTAAATCCTTCATATTATTATCTAAGCTTAAATGGGCTAAATAAAAGCCTTTTGTCTTATCACCAGCTACCTCACTCATGGCCAGGGCAGCATCTTCATTGGAAACATGCCCTACATCACTTAAGATTCGTCGTTTTATATTCCACGGGTAGCGTCCCATTCTGAGCATTTGCACATCATGGTTGCTCTCAAAAACATACGTATCTGCATTCGAGATGATTCCTTTAACTCGATCACTAACATAGCCTGTATCGGTTATTAAGACCAGTTTTTTATCTGTATGATGAAAAACATAAAACATTGGCTCCGCGGCATCATGAGAAACACCAAACGATTCAATTTGAAGTGCTCCAAAGCTTTTTACCGTTTCCATTCCGAAAACAAATTTTTGTTCGACGGGAATCTCTCCAACCAAGCCATCCATTGCCTTCCATGTTTTTTCATTCGCATAAACTGGCAATTTATACTTTCTGGCTAATACACCAATTCCTTTAATATGATCACTATGTTCATGCGTTACTAGTATCCCGGATAAATTCTCCATTTTTCGGTCAATTTGCGAAAATAAACCTTCCATTTGCTTGCCACTAAAGCCTGCATCTATTAAAAATGAATGTTCCTCCGTCTCCACATAGGTCGCATTTCCTGTACTTCCACTAGCAAGTACACTAAAATGCAAAGACATTAACCTCACTCCACAACATTTTTTTCTTTTGTTTCATCCATTTGGATGATTTGTCCTTCAAATGCATTTACATATAGGTCTTCTTTGTCATCCACTACAAATCGCCACGTTGGTGTTAACAATTGAGAAGCGGTTAACTGCACAAGTGTATGCAACCCGAGTTCAACCTTTGTAATTTTACTCTTTGGTTGTAGCAGGCCGTTATCATATAGCGTTTCAATTGCTTTTATTGGTGGTAATACGTCCTGGCTCTCCTGCAACGATTCAATCTCTTCCAAATAAGTCTGTGTATATGACATAATCTCATTCTCATCATTAAGATGAAGTATTAGCCTACCATTTATATTATTATAAATGGTTTTATTTTTGAATTGTTGATAGAAGGTCACACTCTTCTCCTGACTATCCTGACTAAAATATTGATATTGATCGCCATTCAAAACCTTCCCATTAACAAAGGCATTTAGCTCCGATATTTGGAAATCCTTCCCTAATTTAACAGAGTCTTCTAGCACTCCCTGTAAAACCGTTTCATCAATAATCGTGAAATGAACTCCCTTAATTTTGGACAATGCCTCATTTTTAAATAGTTTCGGCTTTGCACTTACATACGTTTCTTTCCCTTCAGCTTTTGGCAATGTTACGTATTCAATATCATCAGCTGCTAAATTCTCCTCAAATGAGGTCTCAGTAATAAATTCATACTTATTGGCATCTCGTAATTTGAAAAACTCATACAATAAATAAATATCCAAGGCAAGGAAGGTAATGATAAAGATGGTTTTGATTTTACTCCAATCCATGCGTTTTACCTCCTAGCTCCTCCGGTTCAATTTGAACCCATGAGTTTCCATAATGATAATACCAGGATGGCTCAAGCTCGATCAGCTGAGGTTCATCTGAATTCCGAATCATTTTATAGCCGATTACAATATCCTTTAGTAATTCAGGCTTAAAACCTCGTTTTTTCTTCAAAAATTCAAGGACCTCTGTACCCGAAGGTAGATCCATTTCCATTGTTTCAGTCGTTAATGGAATATCTAATGAAAAGGTTGGAGAGTTATATTTATAAATATCATTCTCCCCCAAACCTGGACAATTTGCGATAAGCCTTTATCATTAAAAATAGGAAAGCCAGAGCGATCATAAAGGCGAAATGTCACTTCCTGATTATCTTCATTCATAGATGAATACCGAAAAAGACCTGTCCATCCACCATGTTCATTGACGAAATCAATACTGTTTTTCAGTAAATTGCTCTCGCTATCCATTTGATCTCGCGCCTCAGCAGGATTAACATAGGAGAGCAGCAATGATTCATTATTCACAGTCAGCATGCTTGAATCATCGATGTACTCAACAATATTATCTTCATCATTTCTTTGTACATAGCTAGGGTCATTAAAGAGTGCATCCTTGAATTGTTCAGGATCTAATTGATCTAAAAAATATTGTGCATGGATCATTTTTGTTTTGTTTTCAGGTAAAAAAATCGTCCGGTTTTCAGTTACTTCATAAGCAAAATAAGGGTCTAACTGATTGGCAACCCGATAGAACTGGTGCTCAAACTTGTTTAATTCTTCGGCCTTGATATGGGCTGAGTACACCTTTTGCTCTTTTGCATTTCCGTAATATACAAAATAGATGTTGCCGACATCTTTTGTGTTATTATCGACATCAATGACGATCCGGTTGAACTCAAATTTTGGCACTTTATTATCTTCGATGTGAATCACATTTTTATAAAGTTCAATTGGTACAGCATCAGGGAAAATAATTTCGACATTTCCTTTGCTATGAACAAAATTTGGTAATAGATTGATATCTTCAGTAATATTTTCTAAATCAAAGAAATTCCAGCTTGTTACTTCCTTTAAAGCCTCATTAATTTCGTCGTTATTGGTTGTCCCAAAATGAGAGTCTTTAACATGATAAATAATCTTATCCGGTTGAATCAATTCATCTAATTCCCGCTGATCACTCAAAACAACCTCTTGGACCGTATTGGAATTTTCCATCGTCGCATAATTTGGCTGGTAAGTCCATAAATTCCATGTCAACACTGCACTTGTCACTACTAGTATTGTTAAAATTACCGATTTTATATTTTCATATGTCATGACCAGTCATCCTCATAAGAATGGTTGTAGGGAAGAGTAAAGGCAATCGTTGTTCCCTTTCCTTCCACGCTTGAGGCCCATATATCTCCACCATGTGCATTTACCACTTCCTTCGCAATCGCGAGTCCTAAACCAGTTCCACCAAGTTTTCTTGACCTTGCTTTATCCACACGATAAAACCGATCAAATATTTTTTCAAGGTCTGCTTTAGGAATTCCTACTCCTTGGTCGGAAATGCTGACCGTAATCTTATCCTCTGATTCCTCAATGGAAAATTTCACAACTCCACCCTCAGGGGAGTATTTTAAAGCATTTGAAATGATATTATCCAATACTTGAGTTAATTTATCTTCATCCATTTCGATAAAAATATCGTGATTTGGAAGTGTTCGTTGAAACTTTACATTTCGTTCCTTTGATAATTCAAAACGGTCAATGATTCGATTAAAGTACACGACAAAATCGATCCACTCTTTTTTAATTTGATAATCACGACTATCCATTTTTGACAATTGGAGGAGATCATTTACGAGTCGGATCATTCGTTCCGTTTCATTTCTTGTCACTTCGAGGAAATTAGGAGCAATTTCTTCATCCTGCCAAGCACCTTCGGCTAATGCCTCCAAATAGCTTCTCATCGTTGTTAATGGTGTCCTCAGCTCATGCGAAACATTCGCTACAAATTCCCGACGCTCCTTATCAATCTTTTCTTGCTCTGTAATATCGTGTAATACGGTAATTAAACCATTCACAAACCCTGTTTCTTTTTGAATTACCGAAAAGTTTGCTCTTAAAATATAATGATTCTTCTCTGTACTATAGTCGAGATTAACTGAATCTTGCTCTTCTAATAAATCTTCAAAGCTATACTGTTCCTCAAGACCTAACAACGGAACAATCGGCTGAGAGAGAACTGTTTCACGTGAAACATTCAACATCTTTACAGCCGGTTCATTAATAAGGATGACTCGTCCACGCCGGTCCGTTGCAATAACGCCGTCGGTCATATTTGATAGGACGGACGAAAGCTTCCTGCGTTCTCCTTCTGTTGTTGATTGAGCTTCTTGAATTTTTTTCGTTAAGTTGTTAAAGGTAATGGCCAGCTGCCCAATTTCATCATATCCATAAACCTTAACCTTACGTGTAAAATTCCCTCTTGCCATTGCCAGGGCATGCTTACGCATATCGGAAATCGGTTTTGCCACCGTTTGTGCCAGTAAGATACCGAGAATAGCTGTAATGGCTAAGGCAATCACTGTTCCAGAAATAAAAATATCATTGATTTCTTGCATTTGAGTAAACACGTTTTCTACTTTTGCTACTAGGTAAATAGAACCTTTAACCCCGCCGGTTGATTTAATTGGGAGGAGAGAACCCAAATTCGCTTACCCGATTGCGGATTGATTTGCACAGAACTCTGCTCTGATTCTAATACTAACGACCTTTTGACGATCAAATCATTTGTCCTTTGGCCTACTACTTCTTGATTGTTAAGCTTGGAGGTCCCAAGAATCTTTAAGCTGCCAGCTTCAATGACTCTCACTTCAATTACATCGGCAGAAGAAAAATCTAATAGAATACGCTTGATGTCTTCTTCAAGCTTTGGATCTTCTTTGCCACGTTCCTTAAGCATTTCTTCCTCAACATTATAGGCTAATAGATCAACACGCTCTTTTAATGATGTTTTAAAATTGGTCAATAGCGTTTCTTCAAGCTGTTTTACAAAATAAACTCCGATGACCTGCATTGCAACCATGATAAGCAAGACATAAATCATTACAAATTTTAAATGAATGGAGCGAAAAAAACCGACCTTTCTCATCTGCATCTAGTCCTGTTCAGGATTCCTTAAATAATACCCGACACCTCTTCTTGTAACGATCCAAGTAGGATTACTCGGGTTATCCTCTATTTTTTCACGTAGACGTCGAACGGTTACATCCACAGTACGAACGTCTCCAAAATAGTCATACCCCCACACGGTTTGGAGTAAGTGCTCTCTCGTCATGACCTGACCAATATGATTAGCAAGATAATGTAGCAACTCAAATTCACGGTGAGTTAATTCAATCATTTCGCCTCGCTTTGAAACGATATAAGCATCTGGATGAATAATGAGCGCGCCAACCGTAATTGTGTTTCCTTCTGATTCAGCCTGCTGATTGGCTTGTCCATGGCGTCGCAAATTGGCTTTCACCCTTGCAATCAATTCTCGGGTGCTAAATGGCTTTGTCACATAATCATCTGCTCCAAATTCGAGACCTAGTACTTTATCAATTTCCGAATCCTTTGCGGTTAACATAATAATGGGCATTTCATATTTTTTCCTCACTTCTCGACAAACTTCCATACCGTCTAATAACGGAAGCATAATATCTAGAAGAATTAAATCTGGAACGATTTCATTTACCATTTCAAGTGCTTGATTTCCATCATAAGCACAATACACTTCATAGCCTTCTTTTTTTAAATTAAATTGGAGAATATCTGCAATTGGTTTTTCGTCATCAACAACAAGTATTTTTTTCATATCCATATTTTGTTACTCCTTTTTATATAGTCAGACCATATCTCTTCTTTTATAAATGGATTAAAGTGGAAACACCTTTTCCTTACTATCGTTATCCTTTGTACATTTATCAATGCATCAATCTTCTATATAAATTTACCATGTTCCCCTGTATATATAAAGCAAGGGACTTAGATAAACAAAGTTCCTTAGACTAAAAGAAAAAAGCCCATAGACTAACGAAAGTCTAAGGACTTATTGGAAAAAAATTTAACGTAAATAAGAAATAGGATTTTGAAGCGCACCATTTTTGTATACTTCAAAGTGTAAATGAACACCCGTAGAGTCTCCAGTTGAACCCATTACTCCAATGCTTGACCCTTTTGCAACCGTTTGTCCTGTACGAACTCCGATTGATGCTAAGTGACCATAAACTGTACGAATTCCGTTTTGGTGATCAATGACAATTTTGTTTCCATACCCACCATCATAACCTGCTGAAACAACTACTCCATTATCAGCCGCCTTAATCGTACGATTACTTGGTCGAGCGATATCAATTCCTTTATGCATTTTTCCGTCGCGATAACCCATTTGACTAGAAATATAACCACCGACTGTCGGCCATGCTAATGAACCGTCACCACGGGATGGAATCACCTTTGTTCCTTTAACGAGTATCTCTTTTACAGGTTGGACTGTGATGTTAGAGCCTACCTCTTGTTTAAGAACGGTTTGTCCATTTTGCTCAGAAATTTTATAGGTTACTAGCCTTTCTCCATTTTGTCCCAGGCTGTTTTACTCTATTTTCTCCCTTAGGTAAACTAGCATCTTCTACTGTTTCAGTAGTGTATGGAAGGCCTTCTTTCAGAAGGGCCTCTTTTTCAACCGTCACTTCCAAAAATGGAACTTGGACTGTAATGTTTACTTCTTGGCCGATTTGAAGAACTGAATCTTCTGTTAAACCAGGATTGATTTCCACCATTTGCTGTAATGTTAATCCATGTCCATTTGCAATCGATCCTAAAACATCACCTTCTTGAACTTGGTATTTCTTTTGTTCAAGTGTTCCTGTTTGCAAGAATTTAATTGCATTCTCTAGGGACATTAACTTATCTGGTGTAACCTGTGCTTCGGTAAAGGATACTTCCTTTGAAAGCTTTAAATCAAGTATTCTAGTTTCATTTTCTTGTAGTGATGGTAATGCAATCGATGGATCTTTTTTTCTTGCTTCTATATCAGTTAATTGATCTTCGTTTACATATTGCAGCTTTAAATTTTTGATGACTGCTTCAGCTGTTTTTTGGCTATCAACGTATACAACATTTTCTCCACCAACATTAATGGCTGCTGCGTCTGCTTGAACAGTCAGCTTTTGTTTTAACTCATTTACAACCTGCTTATTATTTACATTAGCACTTGAACGGAAAACTTGTTCAGGTATGTATTTAAGCTGTGAGCCAGTTGATAATTCAATCCCATTGAAATTTTCTTTCATCTCTTCTAGCTTTTCGTTTGCTACTTTATCGACAACTTTTTTATCAGATACAGTACCAATATATTCATCATTGAAATAAACATAATATACTGTAGTTGTTTCTGATCCACTACTTGCCATAGGTGTATTGTAAATGCCAAAGGATAAGGCAGTTACAGCAACAGCTGTAAAAACAACCTTCTTCACCTGTGGAATGATTCTTGCTGTTGTATTGCCCGTAAGGTTGGACAAGCTCTTTTTCCAATTGTTCATTAAAACATCCTCCTATTAAACGGTAACAAACAGTCTCTCAATCTTATATTTTGACAAAGCTAATGAATTCTATTACAATTTTCGACTTTTTTACTTTACCATAAATAGTAGTTTAAATGGATAGTTGAGGAGAGAATGTAACATAAATGTATAATAACTGTCATTTTATGTCGATTATTGGAATTTGATTGGAAGGGTTTTCATTTTGGATGTAATTTGATGTATAGTAAGTTCTTGATATTATCAGGTTTTTTGGGGTCTAAGAAAGGTTATGTATGAACGTAACTTTAACACTGCAAATAAAGTAAAATTACAGATATATTACAAAAGAGCATACATCGTATGCTCTTTTGTAATAAGATGGCTCAGGACGGAATCGAACCGCCGACACAAGGATTTTCAGTCCTTTGCTCTACCGACTGAGCTACTGAGCCGTATTCTTTTTTATGTAAAATATGGCGGTCCGGACGGGACTCGAACCCGCGACCTCCTGCGTGACAGGCAGGCATTCTAACCAACTGAACTACCGGACCATATATAAAATAGTCGATCAACTTTAAACCGTCCTTGCCAGTTCTCCACTGACCGACTATGTGCCGATGACCCCTACGGGATTCGAACCCGTGTTACCGCCGTGAAAGGGCGGTGTCTTAACCGCTTGACCAAGGGGCCAATCAATAAATTAAATGGTGAGCCATGAAGGACTCGAACCTTCGACCCTCTGATTAAAAGTCAGATGCTCTACCAACTGAGCTAATGGCTCGTCCTAAAAATACATTTCTGTGACGACGTTTTTTATAATATCATAGGTTTTAAATAATAAGCAATAGTTTTTTTAAAAAAAGATTTAATAAAAGAAGGAATGACGTACAATGCAAGTGATCCATCTGTACGTCATTCTAATAATAGTCGCTTTTTGATCTGTCTAGCTGCGCCTCCTAGCCCCTCGAGGTCATAAGCCAATCCCAGTAAGAAGGAAATACACCTTCTTTCTGAGCTCGTCTTATGCTTGTCGGGGCTGGACAGTCGGCTCCGCTTTTCGTTCTGTCCAGCTCCAGCGCCTAGTGGCGCTTCGCTATTCTATCGCCAAGGGCTAAATACTACGTTTGTTTGGTTACGGTCTGGGCCTACAGAGAAGATAGATAATGGAATCTGTGTAAGCTGAGAAACACGCTCTAAATAATGTCTTGCATTAGCTGGAAGCTCATCAAGAGATTTGCATCCAGTAATATCTTCTGTCCAGCCTGGAAGCTCTTCGTAAACTGGTTCACAATCTGCAAGGATGTTTAAGTTAGCTGGATATTCTGTAATCGTTTCGCCTTTATAATTGTACGCAACACAAATCTTTACTGTTTCAAGACCCGTTAATACGTCAATTGAGTTTAAAGAAAGATCCGTAATTCCGCTTACACGACGAGCGTGACGAACCACTACACTATCAAACCAGCCAACACGACGTGGTCTACCAGTTGTTGTTCCATATTCACGGCCTACTTCACGGATTTGATGACCAATTTCATTATTTAATTCAGTTGGGAATGGACCATCACCAACACGTGTTGTGTAAGCTTTACAAACACCGACAACGTGATTGATTTTTGTAGGACCTACACCAGATCCAATTGTTACGCCACCAGCCACTGGGTTAGAAGAGGTAACAAATGGATAAGTACCTTGGTCGATATCAAGCATAACGCCTTGTGCACCTTCAAAAAGAACACGACGGCCTTCGTCTAATGCATCGTTAAGGACAACAGAAGTGTCACATACATATTTCTTCACTTGTTGACCATACTCATAATACTCATCTAAAATATCTTCAATCTTAAAGCCTTCTGTTTCATAAATACGTTCGAACAATCGATTTTTTTCTTCAAGATTACGTGTTAATTTTTCTTCAAATACTTCACGGTCAAGCAGATCCGCCATACGAATACCAATACGAGCCGCTTTGTCCATATAAGCAGGGCCAATTCCCTTTTTTGTTGTTCCAATTTTGTTAGCGCCTTTTCGATCTTCTTCAACCTCATCTAATTTTAGATGATAAGGAAGGATGACATGAGCACGATTACTAATTCGAAGATTATCAGTTGCGATTCCACGTTCGTGTAGATAAGCAAGTTCTGTTACAAGTGCTTTTGGATCTACTACCATTCCGTTACCAATTACGCTTGTTTTTTCTTTATAGAAAATACCAGATGGAATTAAATGCAATTTATACGTCACATCATTGAATTTAATCGTGTGACCTGCGTTATTTCCTCCTTGGTATCGAGCAATTACCTCAGCATTTTCTGATAAGAAATCAGTAATTTTCCCTTTCCCTTCGTCGCCCCATTGTGACCCAACAACTACAACAGATGTCATCTAAAGAACCTCCTAGGTTATATGTATTTACTTAATATATACATTCACGATTGAAACATACTAATTTTATCAATTATTGTCGGTAAAAGTCAATAAAACACGAACATTTTTATAAAACTTTTATAGTACGTTCGGAAATCCAAAATCGTAATGATAAAAAAAGAATAATAGAAATATAATATTATTTTGATAAAAAAATATTATACAGATGTATATTTCCAATAAAAAAAGGTCAACCTGTTAATAGGCTCACCTTTTGGGATATGTTATTTAGGCGCCTGGAGGCATTGCTGAATCTCCATAACGCGTCTCTAAGTTTACGAATTTATTATACTCTTTAACAAAAGCAAGCTGAACGGTTCCGACAGGACCATTACGTTGTTTTGCGATAATAATTTCGATAATATTTTTGTTTTCGGATTCCTTATCATAATAATCGTCACGATAAAGGAAGGCAACAATGTCAGCATCCTGCTCAATACTTCCTGATTCACGGATATCAGACATCATTGGACGCTTATCCTGGCGTTGTTCAACACCACGGGATAGCTGTGATAGGGCAATTACCGGAACTTGCAATTCACGAGCTAGTTGCTTTAACGAGCGGGAAATTTCCGATACCTCTTGCTGACGATTTTCACCAGATCGTCCATCACCTTGAATGAGCTGTAAATAATCTATTAAAATCATCCCTAAGCCCTGTTCTTGCTTCAAACGACGACATTTAGACCGAATTTCTCCGATTCTAACACCAGGGGTATCATCAATGAAGATACCTGCATTCGACAAGCTACCCATTGCCATCGTTAATTTACCCCAGTCCTCATCAGTTAGAGCACCAGTTCTTAGGTTTTGTGCATTAATGTTTCCTTCAGCACAAAGCATACGCATAACAAGCTGTTCAGCACCCATTTCAAGACTGAATATCGCTACATTTTCACCTGTTTTGGTAGCGACATTTTGGGCAATATTTAAAGCAAAGGCTGTTTTACCAACAGAAGGACGTGCTCCAACGATAATCAGATCGTTCCGTTGGAAGCCCGCTGTCATTCGATCAAGCTCCGAAAATCCAGTTGCAATCCCCGTAATATCGCCTTTGCGATTATTTAGTAGTTCAATATTATCATAGGTACGCACTAATACATCCTTGATATTATGAAACGCACCTGCATTTTTTCTTTGAGCCACTTCAAGAATACTTTTTTCAGCTTCACCTAAAAGGGCAGTTACTTCATCTTCACGAGTGTATCCATCTTGGGCAATATCGGTTGCAGTACGGATTAATCTACGTAAGATAGATTTTTCCTCAACGATTTTTGCGTAATATTCAATATTAGCTGCAGTAGGAACAGATCCAGCTAGCTCACTTAAGTAACGTACTCCACCAGTATCCTCAAGAATTTTTGCCGCTGCAAGCTCTTCCGTTACGGTTATTAAATCTACCGCTTTTCCTTGATCATTCAGCTTTAGCATAACACCATAGATTTTCTGATGCGAAGAACGATAAAAATCTTCAGGGATTAGAATCTCAGAAGCCATTATTAAGGCTGCAGGTTCAAGAAATATTGCCCCTAATACTGCCTGCTCCGCTTCAATATTTTGGGGAGGAAGACGATCTATGAATACATCATTCATCTATAAAAACCTCCTTATTTGCGAGGAATGACTCCGAATAATCCGATGCTTTGAATGAAAAAAGTGATCAGCTTAAACCTGATCACCATTTTGTTCAACTCTTATATTTTATCAATATTTTTTC
Source organism: Bacillus sp. T3 (assembly GCF_033449965.1). Classification (NCBI taxonomy): domain Bacteria; kingdom Bacillati; phylum Bacillota; class Bacilli; order Caryophanales; family Bacillaceae; genus Bacillus; species Bacillus sp. T3. The sequence goes on along the minus strand of NZ_CP137761.1, from coordinate 185,865 downwards.
CGAAAGTGAACTGCCAAATTTAGTTTCCTTCTTTAACATGAACATTTAATGTCGAAGTCACTTCTGTATGCAGCTTTACTGGCACCTTTGTATATCCTAGCGAGCGAATCGCATCCGCCAATTCAATTTTACGTTTATCAATTTTAATTTTATACCTTTTTAATAATTCCTCAGCAATCTGTTTGCTTGTAATGGAACCGAAAAGACGGCCACCTTCACCAGATTTTGCTGAAAGTTCTACCGTAATTTTTTCTAGTTCAGCACCTAGCTTCTTTGCTTCTTCAAGCTCCACAGCAGCAAGCTTTTGTTCTTTTTTCTTTTGATTTTCTAATGTGCTTACATTTGTGTTTGATGCTTCAACAGCTAACCCTTGCTTTAGTAAGAAGTTTTGAGCATATCCATCTGCTACATTTTTTACTTCCCCTTTTTTTCCTTTTCCTTTAACATCCTTTAAAAAAATGACTTTCATTCTTTTTTCCCTCCCTCTAAGTATTCATTGATGGCATGTTGGAGTAGCTGTTCAGCTTCTGCTACCGTTATATCTACTAATTGTGTAGCAGCATTGGTCAGATGACCACCACCATTTAATAGCTCCATAATAACTTGAACATTTATATCTCCTAAGGAACGGGCGCTAATCCCAACGGCATTTTCTGCTCGTTTTGATATAACAAATGAGGCGATTACACCGTTCATAGTGAGCAGAGTATCTGCTGCCTGAGCGATTACAACCTGGTCATATAAGCTATCCTCGCTACCTTTGGCGATTGCAATCCCATCCTGATAAAAGTAAACCGATTCAATTAACTTTGATCGTTTGATAAAGGTTTGCACATCTTCTTTTAAGAATTTCTGTACTAATATCGTATCAGCTCCTTGAGCCCTTAAATAAGAAGCTGCTTCAAATGTTCTGAAGCCGGTCCGCAATGTAAAACTTTTTGTATCGACGATAATTCCCGCAAGCAGAGCAGTGGCTTCTAGCATATCAATTTTACCACGCATCGGCTGATACTCAAGCAATTCGGTCACTAATTCAGCTGTTGAAGATGCATAAGGCTCCATATAAACAAGTAAAGGGTTTTCGATAAATTCTTCACCACGACGATGATGGTCTATGACGACTACATTATCGATTTTAGCTAATAGCTTTTCTTCGATGACAAGGGATGGTTTATGTGTATCCACAATGACGAGTAAGGTACGATCTGTCGCAATTTCTAAAGCCAAATCCGGACTGATCATCCTTGAGTACATCGTTTCCTTTTGCCTTATTTCCTGCATCAGCCTGCTCACACTGGCTTCAACTTGGTTACTGTCCAAAACAATAAAGCCTTCGCGTTCATTCATTTCTGCTACCTTCAAAATCCCAATTGAGGCCCCAATTGCATCCATATCCGGATTTTTATGTCCCATAATAATAACTTTATCACTGGCTGTAACTAATTCCTTTAAGGCATGAGAAATAACGCGAGCGCGGACTCTGGTCCGTTTTTCAACCGGATTGGTTTTTCCACCAAAAAACTTAACCTTCCCATTAACCTTCTTAATGGCGGCCTGATCGCCACCACGCCCTAACGCTAAATCGAGGCTCGATTGTGCCAAGGTTCCTAGCTCCAGGTAGGGAGGAAACACCAGTGCCTACACCAATACTTAATGTTAGTGGCACATTTTGCTTCGAGGTTTGTTCCCGGACCTCATCCAGGACACTAAACTTCCCCTTCTCTAAAAACTGTAAAATATGCTCATTAAACACAGCAATAAAGCGTTCTGATGATACCCGTTTGAGAAAAACACCATTTTCTCTAGCCCAATTATTTAATAATGAAGTCACTAAATTATTAATGCTGCTACGATGCTGATCATCCATTCCTTGAGTAAGTTCATCGTAATTATCTAAAAAGATGATTCCAATTACTGTTCGCTCATCATGATAAAGCTTCTCAATTTCAGTTTGCTCTGTAACATCAAAAAAGTATAATAGTCGTTCTTCACGCTTATGAATGACACGGAGCTTTCGATCATGTAACGAAATGACCTCTTTATCAACTTCTTGTTTGATTAAGGGAATCAAAATGTCTGCTACATCGTAAAGAGATCGACCGACTAATTTATCCTCTTGTAAAAATGATGATAGAAAGGGATTGGTCCATTCGATTTGATAATCGTCATTAAATAGCATAATCCCAATTGGCATCTCCATTAATGCTTCCTCACCGACTTTTTTTACTCGATAAGAAAGAGTGGAGATGTATTCCTCAGCTTCTTTCCGCTGTTGTCTAGAAAATGAAAAGACAAAATAATAGGGGATTGCTGTAAGAATGATGGCTAACAACCCAAACAACCAATTATAATACGCTAACAGACTAAGAAGCACAATGGTTAAGCCCATTAACCCAAAAAACCAATATCGCATGGACTTTTTCTCCAAAAAAGAAGGCATATTTTCAGCTCCCAGACTGTATTGATGTAATCTTGATAAACAATAAATACTGGAGTTCCTTATTGTTTCTTTTCCAACCGTCTTCTTAAATCAAATCCTAGGTCAATTATACCGAATATCCTCACAATATAAAGTAGAAACGGCAGTAACATTGAAAAAACAATCACGGTGACTGGAACAGACTTTCCAAATCCTTTTACATGGCAATAATAAAAGATAAAGGAAACCCCCTGAAGAATCATGCACATTTGTAAGATAAATAACAAATTTGAAACTGCAATATACAAATATGTCCCTTGTTCAGGATTGATGAACATACTTAATGCCATACAGATTAGATAATACCACAGCAAACTTTTTGGCAGTGTTAACTCCCTTAAAGGTGTCCACTGTGAAAGCTGTACACCAAATCGCTTTATGATTGGAATTGACACGATCATAATAAGCAATACACTCATAAAAGCACCTAATACAAATACGCTCGGCATTAACGTTTCTAACATTGACAAGTTATTCTGAAACTGCTGAATCACTTGCTCGTTTGGTGCTTGCCCGATCTTTTCCATCATATCAATGCTGATATCGGTGGATTCCTTCATCATTTGATTGAATTCCTTTATGATATTAACCTGAAAGAAAACAACCGAAACTATGTAAAATACAATTAAATTAGACAAAAAAACCATTGAGGACGCAAAAAATACAATCCATCTACTTTTATTCTTATGAATTAAGTAGCCAATACTTATCCCTGTCATTCCACAAACAATTGTCATTGGAATGGCGAGCATGGTTCCAAGTATTAAGGAAAGAAAGATTGCTCCCACTAATAATAAAGCCGAGCTTTTAAGATTGTTTTGGGCTGCAAACAAAATAAAAGGGAGAGGTAGAAAGAAATTAATAATTCCTCCAAGTAGCGGTATATAGAGTGTAATGAACAATAAAACAGAGAAGATTGCTAAAAACATTGCCCCTTTTGTTAACTGATTAACATTTTTCAATTCTTTTCCTCCAAAAACACACGCCCCCATTGTTGAGCATGCAATTATCAAATTCCCAGCCTTATATTATTTGCTGTGTTCTATTTACTAGTTGATTTCCGCTCCAGGTGATCAGATCAACTATCCACGTAAAAATCGAAAAAGGCTTTAACACAACCATATAATAAAAAACGACATATCTCTATTGTAGCTAGTATTATTCGTTGATTCAACTTTACATGTATATAGTCTTAAGAAAAACATTGTCCGTTAATCTAACACAGTTAAATACAAAAAAAGACAGTGAGCGAGCCCACTGTCTTTTCTCATTATTATTCACCTGATACGTATGGTAATAAAGCCATTTGACGTGCACGTTTGATTGCAACAGTCAATTTACGTTGGTATTTTGCGCTTGTGCCAGTTACACGACGAGGTAAAATTTTACCACGCTCAGAGATGAATTTTTTTAATAAATCCACTTCTTTGTAGTCGATGTGTGTAATTCCGTTCGCTGTGAAGTAACACACTTTACGACGCTTCGCACGTCCGCCTTTACGTCCTCCTGCCATTTTGAGTAACCTCCTTTATTTGTAATTTTTATCGTGGGTCTATTAACGGTTTAGAATGGAAGATCATCATCAGAGATGTCAATTTGTCCATCGCCTGCAAATGGATCTTCATCCACACGTTGATAGCCTTTATTGTTGTTATTGTTAGGTCGTTGATTCTGATTTTGATTATTTCCAAACGGAAAGCCTTGCTCCCGTGGTTCGTTATAACCGGTTCCACTTCCGCCTCTGTCACCAGAAGCACTGCCTCTTGGTTCAAGAAATTGAACACTATCTGCTACTACTTCTGTTACATAAACGCGTTTCCCATCTTGTCCTTCATAACTACGTGTTTGAATTCGTCCGTCCACCCCAGCGAGGCTTCCCTTTTTCAAGAAATTGGCTACATTCTCTGCAGGACGTCTCCAAATAACACAGTTAATAAAATCTGCTTCCTTTTCACCTTGTTGATTCGAAAAAGTCCGATTTACAGCAAGAGTAAAGGTTGCCACTGGTACGCCATTCGGTGTATAGCGAAGATCAGGATCTTTTGTTAAACGGCCTACAAGTACTACACGATTCATCATCAGAACCAACTCCTTTCTCCCTCATTAACAATGTTTCACGTGAAACATTTCTAATTGGAAGAATATATCTAGCTACGAATTATTTTTCTTCTTGTTTAATCACGATATGACGAATGATGTCTTCGCTAATTTTAGCTAAACGGGAGAATTCTTCAACCGCAGCTGGAGTAGCATTAACATTTACTAATTGATAGTATCCGTCACGGAAATCGTTGATTTCATAAGCAAGACGACGCTTACCCCAATCTTTTGCTTCATTTACTACCGCGCCGTTATCAGCTAGGATCGTATTGAAACGTTCAACTAAAGCCTTTTTCGCCTCATCTTCAATGTTTGGACGGATGATGTACATTACTTCGTACTTTCTCATCACTTTCACCTCCTTTTGGTCTACACGGCCCATTCGGGCAAGGAGCAACTATTCATTACTCACAAGGTAAAAGTATACCATATCTTTTCTTGACTTGCAATGTCTAGAGAACGGAAAAGAAGACAATTCACTAGAATTGCCTTCTCTTTGATATCAACCTACGTTTAATAAATCATTTGATAACTCGAAATTAACGTTTCTCAAGTTCCCTTGTCAAATGGTTTTGTTGATCTCCGCTCCAGTTGCTCCCTTTCCGCGGGGAGTCCGGGAGCCTCCTCGGCGCATCTGCGCCTGTGGGGTCTCCCGTGACACCTTCTCCCGCAGGAGTCTCGCACCTTACGCTCCAATCAACAATGTGCAGAAAATTAACGTTCGACTCAATCAAAATTTTTTTCATCCATCATTGTGCAAAAAATCGATTTGCATTAGTGTCTGTGTACAATTATCAATTGATTTAGTCTATACATTAAATCGGAAGTGGATGACGTCTCCGTCTTTTACTTCGTATTCTTTTCCTTCTAAGCGGACTTTTCCTGCTTCTTTTGCCGCTGTCATATTTCCAGCCGCTAGTAAATCCTCATAAGCTACTGTTTCAGCCCGAATGAAGCCTCTTTCAAAATCAGAATGAATGACACCAGCACATTGTGGTGCTTTCATACCTTTACGGAAAGTCCAAGCACGAACCTCTTGGACGCCTGCAGTGAAATACGTAGCTAAACCTAATAAGCTGTATGCGGCGCGAATTAATTGGTCCAGACCAGACTCTTCAATGCCTAGCTCTTGAAGGAACATTGTTTTCTCTTCACCTTCAAGTTCAGCAATTTCTGATTCAATTTTTGCACAGATCACGATAACCTGAGCATTATCCTTTTCAGCAAATGCTCGTACCTTTTGTACGTATTCATTATCAGATGGATCGACAATATCATCCTCTGATACATTGGCAACATACAACATCGGTTTAATCGTTAACAGATGTAACCCTTTGACAAGCTTTAATTGTTCTTCCGTAAATTCAACCGTACGTGCAGGTTTTTCAGCTTCAAATGCATCTCTTAGCATGGCTAGAACTTCAAATTCAGCTGTCGCATCCTTGTCTTTTTGCTTAGCCAATTTTTCAACACGGCCAATCCGTTTTTCAACAGACTCCATGTCAGCTAAAATAAGTTCTAAATTAATGGTTTCGATATCATCAATTGGGTCAACTTTCCCTGATACATGAGTGATGTTATCATCAGCAAAACAACGAACAACTTGGCAAATTGCATCAACTTCACGAATATGAGACAAGAATTTGTTTCCTAATCCTTCACCTTTACTAGCACCTTTTACAATCCCTGCGATATCAGTAAATTCAAATGCAGTTGGAACAGTTTTCTTTGGTTGTACTAATTCCGTTAATTTTGTTAAACGGTGGTCTGGTACTTCTACAATTCCTACATTTGGGTCAATCGTACAAAATGGATAATTGGCAGATTCTGCACCTGCTTGAGTAATTGCATTAAATAATGTAGATTTACCAACATTCGGCAAACCAACAATTCCGGCTGTTAACGCCATCCAGATTCACTCCCTTTAATTCATCTATTTAAAAATAGTATATTTTGAGTTCACGTCAAACCTTATAGTCCTTCACAATTATAGAGACAAGCTTATAAAAAGACAAGCGAATTTGCCTTTCATTAAACTTAGCAGGCAAAAAAAAGAAGCATGATATTTACTCTTCATGCTCTACAAGTAACTTTTTCATTTTTCGTGAAAACTCCCGACGAGGGATTAAGACGCTATGACTACAGCCTTCGCATTTGATCCGGATATCCATCCCCATTCGAATAATTCTCCAACGGTTGGTCCCACAAGGATGAGGTTTTTTCATTTCCACAATATCGTTTAAGTTATAATGATTTTCTTCCATCGTTTAAACCCCCTCCTTTTTCCCACTAAAATATTTTCTTTATTTTGATTTTCTGGCTTGGAATACATCACCATCCGTGGAACTGGTATTTCAATTCCGTGTAAATCAAACGCGTGCTTTATTTCTTTTCTAATCATACGCGAAACAAAAAAATGCTGCATAGGCAAAGTTTCTGCGATTATTCGTAATACGACATCAGAAGGCCCAAAGCTTTGAACACCTAAAAGCTGTGGTGGAGTTATTAAATCCTCATATTTTTCAGGCATTGTTTCCAATAATTCACGGATTACATATTCTGCTCTGTCTATATCCTCATCAATCGAGATTGAAATATCGACAATAGCCTTACTATTGTGAATCGAGAAATTCGTTACATCTGTAATACTGCCGTTAGGGATGATAAATCTTTCACCTGGATGCACCTTTAATTTTTGTTGTTCGTAAACCAATTTCCTCTACATCGCCTTGAAATGGACCGATAATAACATGGTCACCTACAGAAAATTGATCCTCAAAAATAATGAAAAACCCAGTAATGATATCACGCACTAAGTTTTGTGCTCCAAAACCAACTGCAAGCCCTACAACTCCTGCTCCAGCTAGAATTGGACCTACATTAATTCCAATCGTGGACAATACCATAATTAAAGCAATAAAATAAATAACATAAGTTAATATATTTTGGAGAAGCTTTGCAAGCGTTGCTTCTCGACGATCAGAGGTCCGAATAGGAGCACGGGAACGCATTTTAAAAATATTTACAATCGCTAGTTTTCCAATCCTAATAACTAAACCTGCTAAAATAAAGATGGCAATAGCCTTTAATACGACCATTCCAAGATTAATCCAAGTATCTTGGTCCATCAATTTTTCCGAAAGAGACAGGATTGCCTTTTCTGATAAATTCAACTGCTCACACCTACTTATGAAGATTATCTATTTTATTATCTTAACAGATATTTTCTTTTATCTAAAATTAAAATGCTTTATTGAACTACCCCTCCTTATCAAATCTACTATCTAATTGAAGAAGGGGATTCCTATGAACACCGAAGTATCCTTCAGTTATCTTAATAGGCTAGCCCCGCAGTTCCTGCGGTTAGAAGTCTTAGGGCTTCTTTTTTAAGATTGATACTTGCGTTAATATCTCTGTTTTCATGATAGGTTTGGCATTTTGGGCATTCCCATTCACGTAATCCAAGATTTTTAACGTCTTTGTTTTGAAAGCCGTAACAAGAACAGAGCTGACTACTGGCGAAGTTCTTGGATACGGTTATGACTTGTCTTCCATACCATTTAGCCTTATATTCAATCATACTTTTGAATTGCGACCAAGATACTTCACTAATGGCTTTGGCAAGATGATGATTCTTTAACATGTTTGAAACTGACAAATCTTCCATCCCAATAATGTCGTGGTTTTTGACAATTTGTGTGGAGATTTTGTCTAAATAGTCTTTTCTTGCGTTTGCTATTCTCTCATGAATACAAGCGACTTTTCTTTTGGCTTTGTACCAGTTCGCACCGCCTATCGTTCGTCTGCTCATAGTTTGTTGTGCTTTGGCTAACTTCTCTTCTAGAGTACGGAAAAACTTTGGATTGGAGTAGATCGTTCCATCAGAAAGAATGGCAAAGTCTTTAATGCCTAGATCCACTCCAATTACTGAGTTTGATTTAGATAATTCGGCTACTTCTATTTCTGTTCCCAGGGAAACAAAGTATTTACCAGAAGGATTGCATCTAATGGTTGCATTCAAAATTCTTCCTTCTACTTCACGACTTTTAGCAAAACGGACAAGGCCTAGCTTTGGTAATTTTATATAGTTGTTCATGACAGCTATATTCTCATTCGTCTGTTTAGTGGTATAAGATTGAACTCTATTCTTTTTTGATTTAAAACGGGGTTGTTTATTCTGCTTTTTGTAAAATCGTTCATAGGAATCCGCTAAGTTCTCAACCGATTTTTGCAAAGCAATACTGTCGACATTCTTCAAAAAAGAATAATGCTTCTTAAGTTCAGGCAGTGACTTTACTGTTTCATATTTGTTTAGGAATTGGTCCCTCCATTTATTTATTGGAAGTTGACCGTTTTGAACCATTTCTTCGACAATATACCAATAAGCATCTTTTTCTTTTTGTTTGCTTAGAAAAAAATTGAATACAAATCTTGAACATCCGATGGTTTTATTAATTAATTCAATCTGTTTTTTATTTGGATAGAGACGAAATCTAAAGGCTTTGTGAACCAGCATGAATCTCACCCCACAATATAGAAACATTTGTTCTCATTATATCGTGTTGAGGAACATTTTGGCTAACGCCAACCGACATTCATCTCCCACCTACTCATCGGGCTCCGCCCTTCACATTCCTTGAGGTGGGAGTCTTCTGTCGGAGAACAATAAATTTTTCCTAAAACATTCTTTTTATTAATAACGTACGTATAGATTGACATGATTATCCGTATACTGTTAGTACAATGAGAAGAGGTGGAAACTAATGAATTTTATACCAAATTTCTTCGAAAAGAAAGGCGGGAGCTCAAGAATTCTTCATGATGAAATAGCAGCGGCACAAAAACTATCATTAGAATTAAAACTTAAGATGGCAAACATGAAGGAGAACCGACCAATCGTCTTTGTATGTATTGGAACTGACCGCTCTACAGGAGATTCATTAGGACCCCTTGTTGGAACTCTTCTTGAAGAAAAAATGATTTCTCCATTTTTTGTATATGGAACATTGGAAAATCCTATCCATGCCGTAAATTTAAAGGAACAGCTTAGTGAAATCTTTGAAAAACATACGGATCCATTTATTATCGGAATTGATGCTTGTTTAGGTCGACTAAAAAGTGTCGGGGTTATTCAAATTGCTGAAGGGCCTGTGAAACCTGGAGCTGGGGTCAACAAGGAACTTCCAGAAGTCGGTGATATCCATATCACTGGAATTGTTAATGTAAGTGGATTTATGGAATTCTTCGTGTTACAAAATACACGATTAAACTTAGTTTTAAAAATGGCCAAAACCATCGCAAATGGCATCCATGAGGCAAGTATCGCCTTTCATCGCCACGAGCATTGGTCGGAACGGAATTGGGAACAGTTAAGTAAAGAGAGTACAACGTAAAAAAAGGGTAGGAAAACCTCCCTTTTTTTACCATTTAGATATTGAATAGGTAAATTATACTAACAATCACACCAGTTACTAAGATTCCGGGTAATAAATTAGCTACTCGGATTTTTGTAATTCCAACTAAATTTAAGCCAATCGCAAAAATCATCACACCACCAGTTGCCGTCATTTCGACGATAAAGGAGTCCATTAACACCTGCGGCACAAACCGATCAATCTGAGTGGCGAACATCGCTATGATGCCTTGATATAAAAAGACTGGAATAGCCGAAAACAATACACCAATTCCTAGTGTTGAAGTTAAAATAATTGCCGTGAATCCATCAATAATCGCTTTTGTATAAAGTACATCATGATCCCCACGAATTCCACTGTCTAGCGCTCCAATTACCGCCATAGCCCCTATTACGAAAATGAGGGAGGCTGTGACAAAACCTTCCGAAATACTACCTTGGCTGTTCGAACCAATTTTATTTTCAAGCCAATGTCCAACGGAATTGAGCTTGTTTTCAAGTTCAAAGTATTCACCAATTACAGTGCCTATCACAAGGCTAAAGATAACAATAAGGAAATTGTCACTTTTAAACCCCATCTGCAAGCCTAATACGATTACAGCAAGCCCAATGACGTTCATAACGGCATGTTTCATATCTTCAGAAATCCGGTGAAGTAACTTACCTATAAATGTTCCCAGTATAATTAGTACACTATTGACGATTGTCCCTAATAAAAACATGAATGCTCTCCAATCCTATCTTTTTGAATTTTAAAAAAGTTAATAGAATCAAACTACCACTATTGTAAAAAAATTTCATCCTTTTTTTATTTATGGCTATGTTGCAGTTTATTGTTGACTTGTTGTCAAAGTTGATTGGAACGGAAGGCGCGAGACTCCTGCGGGAGTAGCGTGTCACGGGAGACCCCACAGGCGCTATGCGCCGAGGAGGCTCCCGGACCACCCCGCGGAAAGCGAGTGCCTGGAGTGGAAATCAACTTTCTAAATTAACGTGGCCGTAGTTTAAAAGGTAGAGGGTTTACTGCAAAAAAAATAGCCAACATTTGTTGGCTAGGAGAAATCAGTAGAATCGAGCAATTCGAGAATCCGTTCTAGATCTTCTTTTGAATGAAATTCGATTTCGATTTTCCCCTTCTTTTTAGTTTGCTTAATATTAACAGTTGTACCAAAACGTTCACGCAAAAACGATTCCCGTTCAAGTAAAAAGACATCCTTTTTAGGCTTATCCGGTTTTGTTTCACGTGAAACATATTCATTTAGCTGTTGAATAAATAACTCAAGCTGACGAACGTTTAAGTTTTCTTTCATTATTTTTTCGACTACTGCAGGGATTTTTTCTTTTTTCGTAATCCCAACAACGCTCTACCATGACCCATTGAAATTTCACCAGATGAAATTAAATCTTGAATCTTTGGCGGTAATGAGAGAAGACGAACTAAATTTGCAATATGGGGTCTGCTTTTCCCAAGTCGCTTCGCTAATTGCTCTTGCGTTAATTCTAGCTTTTGCATCAGCATTTGATAAGCGGAAGCTTCCTCGATTGGCGTTAAATCTTCCCGCTGTAAGTTCTCTAAGACAGATAACTCCATCATTTGTTGTTCATTCAATTCACGAATCACAACTGGAACTGTTTCTAGCTTAGCTGCTTGAGCAGCACGATAACGTCGCTCTCCAACAACAATTTCATAGCCTTTTATACTCTTACGAACAATGATTGGCTGAAGGATTCCGTGTTCTAGGATCGATTGTTTTAGCTCATCAATCGCCTCTTGCTGGAATATTTTCCGCGGTTGATAAGGATTAGGGCGAAGTTCTTTGATCTTAACTTCTTGTACTGCTTCTTCGGAATCTGCTTCAATCTTCGGAAAGAATGCATTCAGACCCTTTCCTAAGCCTTTAGCCATTCACAACCACTTCCTTTGCTAGATCTAAATAAACCTCAGCTCCACGGGATTTTGAATCGTATTTAATAATTGGTTCTCCATGGCTCGGAGCCTCACTAAGACGTACATTTCTTGGGATAATCGTTTTATAAACTTTGTCTTGAAAGTATTTTTTTATTTCTTCAATAACCTGTAATCCCAAATTTGTCCTAGCATCCAGCATCGTTAAGAGTACACCTTCAATGGTCAATTCATGGTTAAGATGTTTTTGAACTAGACGAACCGTATTTAATAACTGACTTAAACCTTCTAGGGCGTAATACTCACATTGGACAGGGATTAGCACGGAATCTGCAGCAGTTAGCGCATTTAATGTTAATAAACCGAGTGAAGGAGGACAATCGATAATAATATAATCAAATTGATCTTTAACCTCTTCTAAAGCACGTTTTAACCGAACTTCCCTTGAAATCGTCGGGACAAGCTCTATTTCTGCACCAGCTAATTGAATTGTCGCCGGCAAGGCAAATAGGTTATCTAATGCAGTTGGTTTAATCACTTTACTTGCTTCAAGATCATCGACTAAAACATCATAAATGCATTGGTCTACATCTGCTTTTTCAATTCCGATACCGCTTGTAGCATTTCCTTGCGGGTCAATGTCTACTAACAAGACTTTTTTCCCTATGTATGCTAAGCAGGCGCCTAGGTTAACAGAGGTGGTCGTTTTCCCGACTCCTCCTTTTTGGTTCGCGATGGCAATAGTTTTGCTCACGACATCACCTACCTTCATTTCCTAAAAATCTAGCAATTAGCGAGGAATTTCTCTCTAATATCAAACAATAAACTGAAAAATAGAAACAATTGTTTCCAAATTCAAGGATAAACTTGCAATCATGTATTCTATTTTAACATGAAAAGGAAGCGAGAATAGAACTTTTATTTAAAATCTTGTTAAGAGATTAAGGTAGAAGTGAAGGAAATAATGGAAAAAAAGCACTTTAATGGATGTAAAATAATGCTTTAGTAGGATGGGGAAAAAAGATGCAGTTAGGTAAACTAAAAAATGCAAAAAAACAGGATAGAGGCCCAATAAATTTGTCCACATCCTGCTTTTCAATCTATTACTATTAAACTTGTATTATTTCTTTTTAGGAATTTTTATTGTAAATTGATAATAATCCTCAAACTCTTCTTCCTCAGAATTTAAATTAATTCCGCTATCAGAAACCATTGTTAACGATTGACGAATTGTATTGACAGCAATCCGCATATCCTTACTAAACGCTTTTCGTTTTGGTTTTGGCTTTTCTTCCGTTTGTTCTAGCATTTTTACAACACGATCTTCTGTTTGCTTTACATTCAAGTTTCTTTCTATGATTTCCGCTAATAATTGGATCTGCTTCTCTTGATCCTTTAACGGAATGAGCGAACGAGCGTGACGCTCTGTTATTGATTTATTCAAGAGCGCATCCTGTACTTCTTGAGGCAGCTTTAATAAACGGAGCTTATTCGCAACCGTAGATTGACCTTTACCTAGTCGTTGAGCTAATGCCTCTTGCGTTAAATTATGAAGTTCAAGTAATTTTTCGTATGCAATTGCTTCTTCAATCGGAGATAATTCTTCCCGTTGAAGATTTTCAATCAAAGCAACAGAAGCTGTTTCCGTATCACTTAAATTTTTTACAATCGTTGGTGCTTCATCCCAGCCAAGTTTTTTCATCGCACGCCATCGACGTTCACCAGCAATGATTTCAAATCGACCATCTTCGAATTCCCTCACAACAATCGGTTGAATAATGCCATGTGTATGTATGGTACGTGCTAATTCTTCAATTTTATCTTCGTCAAAAACCGTTCTTGGTTGAAAACGATTTGGAACGATTTGATCAATTGCAATTTTCCTAATTTCTTCACGCTCATTCGATTCCTCAAGCACAATCGAATGTTCTTCTTCAATTTGAACCTGTTCCCCCTTTTCGCCCAGGCCAAAAAAGCGTGAAAAAGAATTCTTCATCACCCTGCACCACCTTTACGAAACTCCCTAAATAGATTCTCGTTAGTCCAAACAATGATCCTTACGAATTCAATCCCTAAAACAAATTATGCCACAATATGAAGAAAAAAGGTATCCTCTATTCAACTGGAGTTTTATTTGGCGTACCTGGTTTTCTAGGATATTGCTTCGGTGTAGATTTTACTTTTTTTACAAGTAAAATTTTCCGTTCACTTTCTTCAATCGGGAGTAAAAAGGAATGAGTCTGTTCCACTTTTCCACCCATAACCGTAATCGCTTTTTTCCCTGCTTGCAATTCCTCATCTGCACTTTGCGCCTTCATTGCAATAAAAGTTCCACCAATCTTCACCAGTGGTAAGCAAAGCTCCGTAAGCACCGACATTCTTGCCACAGCTCGTGCCATGACCACATCATACTGCTCACGATGCTGTGGATTTTTCCCAAAGGTTTCAGCCCTGTCATGGATAAAGCGAACATTTTCCAGCTTTAATTCTTTTGCCAGATGCTCTAAAAAATGAATCCGCTTATTTAAGGAATCCACTATTGTAATATTGATATTAGGAAAAGCAATTTTTATTGGAATGCTTGGAAACCCTGCTCCTGCACCAACATCACAAATATTGAGTGGTTCGGTAAAATCAAAATAAAAGGCAGCAGAAATCGAATCAAAAAAATGCTTTAAATAGACAGCTTCCCGCTCGGTTATTGCTGTCAAATTCATTTTTTCATTCCATTCCACTAATGTTTCATAATATTGATTGTATTGCTCAAGCTGGCTTGGAGAAAGAGTAATCCCTTTCTCTGCCAACATCGACTGGAATTGATCAACATTCATCGGAAGGCCTCACTTATAAAAAATTTCAGTATCTAGAGGGCTTAGGCAAGCTAAACCCTTTGAATTAACTGTTATTAGATACTTTCGCAATTTTCCCTTGCTCAATGTATACAAGTAAAATCGAAATATCAGCAGGATTGACCCCAGAAATTCTTGATGCTTGGGCAATAGATAATGGCTGAACTTGTTTTAATTTTTGGCGTGCCTCTGTGGCTAGACCATTAATTTTATCGTAATCAATCTGTTCCGGGATTTTCTTATCTTCCATTTTTTTCAGGCGCTCTACCTGCTGCAAAGATTTTTCAATATATCCCTCATATTTGATTTGGATTTCAACCTGTTCCTGCACTTCGAAATCAAGTGGAATTTCACTTGGAACAAGTATATGAATATGTTCATAAGTCATTTCAGGACGTTTTAATAAATCGGAAGCTCGGATCCCATCCTTAAGGTCACTTCCACCTTGGGCGCGGATAAGCTGTTGGGCTTGTTCAGTTGGTTTAATAATGATCGAACGCAGACGTTCCTTCTCTACTTCAATCATTTCTTTTTTCTGTGCAAATTTTTGATAGCGCTCATCTGAAATAAGACCAAGCCTTTTCCCAATTTCCGTTAAGCGCAAATCTGCATTGTCATGTCGTAGTAGTAGCCGATATTCTGCTCTTGAAGTAAGCAAGCGGTATGGCTCAGCTGTCCCTTTCGTTACGAGATCATCAATTAATACACCGATATACGCGTCAGACCGTCTTAAAATCAATTCTTCTTTCCCTAAAGCTCTTCGACCAGCGTTTATTCCAGCGATTAAGCCTTGGCCTGCCGCTTCTTCATATCCGGATGTTCCGTTAATTTGACCACCTGTATAAAGGTTTTTGACTACTTTTGTTTCTAGTGTTGGCCAAAGCTGGGTCGGTACAACTGCATCGTACTCAATTGCATAGCCTGAACGCATGATTTGGGCATTTTCTAGTCCTGGAATCGACTTAATGATGTCACGTTGTACATCCTCTGGAAGACTGGTTGATAATCCTTGAACGTATACTTCTTCTGTATGGCGACCTTCTGGCTCTAAGAAAATTTGGTGGCGCGGCTTATCATTAAAGCGTACGACTTTATCTTCAATAGATGGACAATAACGTGGTCCTGTACCTTTAATCATTCCTGAAAACATCGGTGAGCGATGTAAGTTATTGTCAATGATTGTATGTGTTGTTTCATTTGTATAAGTGAGCCAGCACGGTAGCTGATCTGTAATATATTTTGTTGTTTCATATGAAAAAGCCCGTGGAACATCGTCTCCTGGCTGAATTTCAGTCTTGCTGTAATCGATCGTTTTGCTATTAACCCGTGGAGGTGTTCCTGTTTTAAACCGTACCAAATCTAAGCCTAATTGTTTTAAATGCTCTGAGAGCTTAATTGAAGGCTGTTGGTTGTTTGGACCACTCGAATATTTCAGGTCACCAATGATGATTTCCCCTCTTAGGAACGTACCTGATGTAATGACGACCGTTTTTGAGCGATAAATCGCGCCTGTTTTCGTAATGATCCCACTACAAACTCCGTCTTCAACGATCAATTCCTCGGCCATACCTTGAATTAAGGTTAAATTAGGGGTAGTTTCGAGCGTTTTTTTCATTTCATGCTGGTAAGCAAATTTATCGGCCTGTGCACGTAATGCTCTAACGGCAGGACCTTTACCAGTATTCAGCATTCTCATCTGGATATGGGTTTTATCAATATTTTTGCCCATTTCTCCGCCAAGCGCATCAATTTCGCGAACGACGATTCCTTTTGCTGGCCCACCAACCGATGGGTTACATGGCATAAATGCGACCATATCTAGATTAATGGTAATAACTAATGTATTTGCACCTTGGCGTGCTGCTGCAAGCCCTGCTTCACAACCAGCATGCCCTGCACCTATGACGATGACGTCAAAATTTCCGGCCTCATATGGCATTTATGATGCCTCCTTACTTTCATAAAAATTTCTACTATTTGTCCAGTCCATACGCCGCTGAACGGTCGCTTCCGCTTTTCTTATTTCCCTAAACAAAATTGGGAGAATAGCTGGTCGATTAGGCTTTCGTGGACACTTTCGCCTATGATTTCACCTAGCAATTCCCATGTTCTAGTTAAGTCAATTTGTATGATATCTATTGGTACATCCATTCCAACACCACTGATTGCTTCACCAATCGAACCAGCAGCTTGATTTAGAAGAGCAATATGGCGTGTATTAGACACATATGTTAAATCACCAGCTTCAAGCGAGCCAGAGAAAAATAATGAAGAGATTGCTTCCTCAAGCTCATCAACTCCACGATCTTCGAGGAGAGAAGTCGTAACAATCTTATGATTCTTTGCGACCTCTGTCACCTTGTCCATCCCAATTTTCTGCGGTAAATCTGTTTTATTGACAATGACAATAACATCCATGCCTTCTACGGCATTAAACAAATTTAAATCTTCTTCTGATAATTCATCGGAATAATTTAGCACAAGTAAAATTAAATCAGCTTCCTTTAGTACCTGGCGGGACCGTTCAACACCGATTCTTTCAACAATATCCTCGGTTTCACGAATTCCTGCTGTATCTAAAAGCCGCAATGGAACTCCACGAACATTGACATATTCTTCAATGACATCCCTTGTCGTTCCAGGTATATCCGTTACAATTGCTTTATTTTCCTGAACTAAGCTATTTAAAAGCGAGGACTTCCCGACATTCGGCCGACCAATAATGACAGTCGAAAGTCCTTCACGTAAAATCTTCCCTTGCTGAGATGTTTTTAACAGCATATCGATTTGGTCTCGGACATAGGTAGCCTTTTCAATTAGCATTTTATGGGTCATTTCCTCGACATCATCATATTCCGGATAATCGATATTAACCTCAATATGTGCCAATGTCTCTAATATTTCTTGTCGAAGCTTTTGGATTAGTTTAGATAGTCGCCCTTCCATCTGTCCAAGTGCAACATTCATTGCTCGATCCGTCTTCGCACGGATTAAATCCATTACCGCTTCTGCCTGCGACAAATCGATTCTACCATTTAAAAATGCCCGCTTCGTAAATTCACCTGGTTCGGCGAGTCGTGCTCCATTATTTAAAACTAATTGCAATACGCGATTGACTGATACAATACCACCGTGACAATTAATTTCAACTACATCCTCTTTTGTAAACGTCCGTGGTCCCTTCATTACAGATACCATTACTTCCTCTGCAATCTGGTCCGTTTTCGGATCAATTAAATGTCCATAGTGAATTGTATGGCTTGCAACCGTCGAAATCCTTTTCCCGTTTACGCCACGAAAAAGCTTATCGACAATTACAAATGATTCATCACCACTCAACCTGACGATTGCAATTGCTCCCTCTCCCATCGGAGTTGAAATGGCTGCAATTGTATCAAAATCCATCAAGCTCACCTCCATCATGATCAGCCTTTTGCTCTATATTTCTATCTCCATTATTTCCGTTATTTTAGGTTTATTTCCCTAATTTATTAGAATACCACAACAGTCTTATAGAAAAAAGCATTATTGGTCACTTATCCACATCAAGTATTGATACGCTTTATTTTAACTTATCCACATGTGAATAACAATAAAACTCGATTTTTCATTGTTCTTTTCGTCCCAAAAACTTATCCACAACCTAGCTTAAACTTTTTAAATTTTTCGAACAACAAAAAATCCACTCCAGTGTGCTGGAGTGGATTGCAATTGTATTTTTCTGTTTGAGGCTGGCGAACCGCCTTACGCTTTTCTATTTTGGTGCTATTACAATATGTCGGTACGGTTCGGTACCGTCAGAATACGTTTTTATTTTTCTATTTTCAACTAAAGCTGTATGGATTACTTTACGCTCATAAGAAGGCATCGGTTCAAGCGCTACATTTTTACCTGTTTTTACGGCTTTTTGTGCCAATCGTTCTGCTAGCTGAATTAACGTTTCAATTCTTCTTTTGCGATAATCTTCAGCATCCAGCATTACAGTTAAATATTGATCAGAATAGCGATTCAACACTAATTGTGTAAGATATTGTAGGGAATTTAGAGTTTGTCCTCTTTTTCCTATTAATAAGGCGATTTTTTCACCTGTTAAAATAAAATGTACCTGCTTCCCTTCACGACGGGACTCGATTTCAACAGAAACACCCATTTCTTTACTTACACCAATGATAAATTTCTTTGCTTCTTCAATTGGATCAATTTTAACCGTTACCTTCACGACAGCAGGCCGTGATCCAAAAATACCGAAAATACCTTTTTTACCTTCGTCAATAACTGAAATCTCTGTACGATCTTTTGTGGTGTTTAATTGAGCTAAAGCACTCTCTACTGCTTCCGCGACTGTTTGGCCTGTAGCAGTTACCTGTTTCACTTTTTTGCTCCTCCCGATTTACCAGTATCCGCTGCCTTTTTAAGCTCAGGACCTTTAATAAAATAAGTTTGCGCAATCATGAAAATGTTTCCGACTACCCAGTATAAAGAAAGAGCTGCCGGGAAGCTAATCGCAAATACGACAATCATAATCGGCATCATCCAAAGCATCATTGCCATTTGCGGATTTTGATTTGCAGCACCACCTGCCATCATCATCTTTTGTTGAATAAATGTCGTGATCCCTGCAACGATTGGTAAAATATAATATGGATCTGGAGCACCTAAATCAAACCACAAGAAATTATGCTCAGCAATTTCACGTGTTCTGGAAATTGCATGGTAGAAACCAATTAAGATTGGCATTTGAATCAATAACGGGAAGCAGCCTGCTAAAGGATTAACCCCATGCTTTGAGAATAATGCCATCGTTTCTTGTTGAAGCTTTTGCTGTGTTTGTTGATCCTTGGAGCTATATTTTTCTTTTAATGCCGCCATTTCTGGCTGTAATGCTTGCATTGCTTTAGAACTTTTTGTTTGTTTAATCATTAGCGGAAGAATAGCTAGACGAATAATAAGGGTAACAATGATAATCGAAAACCCAAAGCTACCTCCCAAAAATTCTGCTGCCTTCACAATTAATAATGATAACGGGTAAACAATGTATTCGTTCCAAAATCCTTGACTCTCAGCTGTTATTGGCTGTTTATAGTCTGAACAACCAGTTAATAGTGTCACTAATAGAACTAGACCAACAACAAGAAATATTCGTTTCTTCAAACGTTTATCCTCCTGACCTCAAAATAGTATTCATAATAATAAAGGAGAAGGGTTTGTTCCCCTCTTTTATTTTTTTGTTAAACACACCATTCTTATTTTATCATCTTTTTCTTAAAATCGCTTTCACTATTTACTTCTCTTATTTACTTTCACTATTTTTTCGCAATACTTTTGAAACCTTTAATACATGTGTTAGGCTGCTTTTTATCTCATGGAAATCCATTTCAGCAGCTGGCTTACGAGCAATTATGACATAATCTTGTCCATCCTTCACTTGATCCTGTAATTCAAAAATTGCTTGGCGAATACAGCGTTTGATCCGATTTCGCATCACGCTATTCCCAATTTTTTTGCTGACAGAAAGACCAATTCGGAACTTTTCTTGCTCAGGTTTTCCAAGTACATAAATAATAAACTGCCGATTAGCAAAGGATTTCCCTTTTTTAAAAGCAATTTGAAACTCTTTATTCTTTTTTATACGGAATTCTTTTTTCAAATCAATTCACCCTCAAACCTGGAAGGATCTATGTATAAGGAAGTGCGAAAGGTAGACTCAGACAATTGCAGATAGCGCCGGAGCAATATACGGTGAAAACCTGGGGACTGGCACCATCAGATTCACTAGAAGACAAAATATGAGAAAAAAGACCACTGACGTTTCAGTGGCCTAAGCAGATAATACTTTTCTTCCTTTACGGCGGCGACGTGCTAGCACGTTACGTCCGTTAGCAGAGCTCATACGGCTACGGAAACCGTGAACTTTACTGTGTTTACGTTTGCTTGGTTGGTAAGTTCTTTTCATATATAACACCTCCCTGAGGATTTACTGCTAAAGACAGTCTTTCTAATTATAAAGACCAAACATGAAAATTGTCAACTGTTTGTCAGACTTAATCTATTGTCGATCCTTTCATTTTTGAAAACTGCCGACTTTAGTATTTCCAAAATAACAATTATTATCTTTCTCTAAAATCCTATTGTAACTCCTTTTTGTTAAAAATAAAATAGCCATCTTTTTCCCATAATAAAAATTACACCCATATTTTATGTTTTGGAAACCACTTTAGCCAAACTTAATGTAACCCAACACTATAAGCAGTCCATTATTCAAAATATAATCCATCGGATTGATTTTTCTGCTTGTGGATAGTTTTCGACAGCTTTCTTTTCTATCCACAGCACATATTGACAGCTTTTTCACAGTTCAAGAAGCTGTGGACAAATTTTATTAACAAGAGGTGACGCTTGTGGATAATGTATGAAAAAGCATTGCACCTCAACAAATTATTTGATATTATATTTGTGTTTTCACTCTGAATAAATAGATGTGAATAAATCACTTATCCACAGAATGTGGATAAGCTGTGGACAGGTTATTCAGGAGTTAGGGAAAAGGTTGTCCACAAGTCGTGGATATTGTCGAAACACCTCTTTCTTTCCTTATTATATATTTTTCCACATAAACCTATTTGTATATTTATAATTTAATAGTTTATTCGAATGTATAGGGTTGAATATTTATTAATATTCGATTTTTCCTGTGCATTTGTCGTGCTAAAAAATGACGAAAACGAATGGCTCGCTTAAAAAATTTTTGTGAAAAGGAGGGATATTTAATTGGAAAATATTGCGGATCTGTGGAATAAAGCACTATCAACGATAGAAACTAAAATTAGCAAACCTAGCTTTGAAACCTGGTTAAAATCAACAAAAGCACACAGCCTGCAAGGTGATACATTAACGATTACCGCACCAAATGAATTTGCTCGTGATTGGCTGGAGGAACGTTACTCCCAACTAATTGCAGGAATTCTTTATGAAATAACCGGTGAAGAGCTTAGTGTTCGCTTCATCATTCCGCAAAATCAAAGGGAGGAAGAAATTAACCTTCCAACACCTTCAATAAAAGCAAAAAAGGAAGAGGATGTAACGGAGCTTCCACAAAGCTTATTAAATCCTAAGTACTTATTTGATACATTTGTTATTGGATCTGGAAACCGCTTTGCCCATGCAGCTTCCTTAGCAGTAGCTGAAGCACCAGCCAAGGCCTATAATCCCCTTTTTATTTATGGAGGGGTTGGTTTAGGAAAAACACATTTAATGCATGCAATTGGTCATTATGTATTAGATCATAACCCTCAGGCAAAGGTTGTTTATTTATCATCTGAAAAGTTTACAAATGAATTTATTAATTCGATTCGTGACAATAAGGCTGTTGAATTTCGCAATAAATATCGCAATGTAGATGTTCTGCTAATTGATGATATTCAATTTTTAGCTGGGAAAGAATCAACTCAAGAGGAATTTTTCCATACATTTAATACACTTCATGAAGAAAGCAAACAAATCATCATCTCTAGTGATCGTCCACCAAGAGAGATTCCTACTCTGGAGGACCGTTTACGGTCACGGTTTGAATGGGGCTTAATCACAGATATTACTCCGCCAGATTTAGAAACGAGAATTGCCATTTTACGAAAGAAAGCAAAGGCAGAGGGATTAGACATTCCAAATGAAGTCATGCTTTATATTGCAAATCAAATTGATTCCAATATTCGAGAATTAGAAGGTGCTCTAATTCGAGTTGTCGCTTATTCATCATTAATAAATAAAGATATTAACGCTGATTTGGCTGCTGAGGCTTTAAAAGATATTATTCCAACCTCTAAACCGAAAGTTATTACAATCCAGGAAATACAAAGGGTTGTTGGCGAACAATACAATATTAAGCTAGAGGACTTTAAAGCAAAAAAACGGACAAAGTCTGTTGCTTTTCCGCGTCAAATTGCAATGTATTTATCACGTGAGCTTACAGACTTTTCTTTGCCGAAAATAGGTGAGGAATTTGGTGGTAGAGACCATACAACGGTTATTCATGCACACGAAAAAATTTCAAAGCTCGTGCAAACGGACCCTCAGCTTCAAAAACAGCTAAAGGAAATAAATGAAATGCTAAAATTTTAATAGTAGGTTATTACTAATAGAGAACCGTTAACCTTGGAAATTGTGAATAACTAGCATTCACTTACACACAGTCTATCCACATGTGGATAGACTGTCTTTCCTTACGTTGAAATGGGTTATCCACATGTTAACAGCCCCTACTAGTACTTCTACTATTTTTAAATCTTATAATTATATGTTTTTAACCAAAAAAATATTCCTAAACGGAGGATTAATTTAAATGAGATTTATAATCCAACGAGATCGATTAGTTCAAAGTGTTCAGGATGTCATGAAGGCTGTTACATCCAGAACAACGATTCCTATTTTGACAGGTATTAAAATCGTAGCGACAAATGAAGGAGTAACATTAACTGGAAGTGATTCTGATATTTCGATTGAATCATTTATTCCAAAAGAAGAAGCTGGAGATGAAATTGTTGAGATAAAACAAACAGGTGCTATTGTTTTACAAGCTAAATTCTTCAGTGAAATCGTAAAAAAGTTACCAACAGATACGGTAGAAATACATGTAGAAAATCACCTACAAACCGTTATTCGCTCAGGTAAATCAGAATTCAACTTAAATGGATTAGATGCAGAGGAATACCCTCATCTACCACAAATTGCTGAAGAAAATGTCTTTCGTATTCCGACTGATCTGTTAAAAATGATGATTCGCCAAACCGTTTTTGCAGTGTCCACCTCAGAAACACGCCCGATCTTGACAGGTGTCAACTGGGCAATTGAAAACAATGAATTAGCCTGTATTGCAACAGATAGCCACAGATTAGCACTTAGAAAAGCAAGAATTGAATCCGAGAATAATGAAACGTATAACGTTGTCATTCCTGGAAAAAGTCTTAATGAATTAAGCAAAATTCTTGATGATACCAATGAACCCATTGATATTGTTATCACAGAGAATCAGGTTTTATTTAAAGCAAAGCATCTATTATTTTTCTCAAGATTGTTGGAAGGGAACTACCCAGACACATCTCGTTTAATTCCGGCTGAAAGTAAAACAACAGTATCTGTTATTACAAAGGAATTTTTACAGGCAATCGATCGTGCATCCTTATTAGCGCGTGAAGGGAAAAACAATGTTGTAAAATTTGCGATAATGGATGGAGGAGTAATTGAAATTTCCTCCAATACACTGGAAATCGGTAATGTTGTAGAGCAAGTTCAATCACAGGAAATAGAGGGAGAAGAATTGAAAATCTCCTTTAGTGCAAAATATATGATGGATGCTTTAAAGGCTCTGGAAGGGACAGAAATCAAAATTAGCTTTACTGGTGCAATGCGCCCATTTGTGATTCGTCCAACCGGTGATGATTCCATCCTTCAACTAATCTTACCTGTAAGAACCTATTAAAGTTTTCAAAGAGTTCGGCTTCTAGCTTTTAGTCGAACTCTTTTCTGTTGAAAAGGGATATAATCCCATAATTTTTTATCATTTGTAACACGAGTTGTTTTTTAGTAAAATTAAAGAATTGGGTCAAAAAAACAATATTTTTAAGATCACTTACTTTCCAAACGAAAAGAGTGAGATAATGAAAGATATCAAAATTGATAAAGATTATATTACATTAGGTCAGTTCTTAAAATTAGCTGAAGTGATTCAATCGGGTGGCATGGCTAAATGGTTTCTTGCGGAATATGCTGTTTTCATTAATGGAGAACAGGATCAACGAAGAGGTAGAAAGCTATATCCCTGGGATAAAATCGAAATTCCTGATTTTGGATCGTATATTGTGATGTAATAAACAAAGGTGGCTTCTATGTATATCGAGCAATTGCTACTAAAAAATTATCGTAATTATACGGATCTTGAAGCTCAATTTGAAAATAAAGTAAATGTTATCCTAGGCGAAAATGCCCAGGGAAAAACCAATGTCATGGAGTCCATCTATGTGCTGGCTTTAGCAAAATCACATCGCACATCAAATGATAAAGAACTTATATCATGGGACAAAGAATATGCTAAAATAGAAGGTAGGATCAAAAAACAGCACGGATCTTTGCCACTCCAATTAATTATTTCAAAAAAGGGAAAAAAGGCAAAATGCAATCATATTGAGCAGCAAAAGCTAAGCCAATATATTGGAAATATGAATGTTGTCATGTTTGCGCCAGAGGACCTTAACCTTGTTAAAGGAAGCCCTCAAGTAAGACGGCGGTTTATTGATATGGAGATTGGCCAGGTTTCACCAGTGTATTTACATGATATGGGGCAGTTTCAAAAAGTATTACAGCAGAGGAATCACTATTTAAAGCTTTTGCAATCAAAGAAACAGTCAGATTTAACCATGCTAGATATTTTGACTGAACAGTTCATGGTACTTGCTGCAAAAATTGTTCATAAACGGTTCGAGTTTATTCAATTGCTGGAAAAATGGGCTATCCCGATTCATCAAGGTATTTCTAGAGGCTTAGAAACATTAAAAATGGATTATAAACCTTCAGTTGATGTATCAGAAGACTTTAGTTTGTCGAAAATGTTAGAAGTATACGAACAAAAATATGCAAAAGTTAAACAAAAAGAAATTGAGCGGGGTATTACTTTGTTCGGTCCCCATCGAGATGATCTACTGTTTATTGTTAACGAACGGGATGTTCAAACATTCGGTTCACAAGGACAACAAAGAACAACAGCCCTCTCCGTTAAACTCGCTGAGATCGAATTAATTCGCTCTGAGATAGGCGAGTACCCTATTTTATTATTAGACGATGTTTTGAGTGAGCTTGATGATTATCGTCAATCCCATCTGCTTAATACGATTCAAGGGAAGGTTCAAACGTTTGTTACTACCACAAGTGTCGATGGAATTGACCATCAAACACTGAAAGAGGCTGCAACCTACCGTGTAGAAACTGGTATAATGAACCGACTTCAATGAGGTGTTAAAATGTATCTTCATGTTGGCGAAGATGTATCAATTAGAACAAAAGATATTATTGCAATCATTGATAAAGAAAGTATGAACTCTTCACCATTTATGGATATATTCATTCAAAACCAACAAGAGCAAGTATTTAACCTAGCGAAAGGACCATATAAATCGGTTGTTATTACGCTAGATAAAATATATTTTTCCCCTTTTTCTTCCTGGAACATTAAAAAACGCTCACAAGGACTTTTCAACCAAGAATAAAAGCAAGTATCGCTTTTTGATAATTGATAAAGACGAGTGTGTATGCAGAAAGAGTAGGTGATCGAAATGGCAATGGAGCAAAAGGCGATGCAAGAAGAAACCTATGATGCAAGCCAGATACAGGTTTTAGAAGGCTTAGAAGCGGTAAGAAAACGCCCAGGTATGTACATTGGCTCCACAAGTGCAAAAGGTTTACATCATCTTGTATGGGAGATAGTTGATAATAGTATAGATGAGGCACTTGCGGGACATTGCTCAGAAATTAATGTCGTTATTGAAGCAGATAACAGTATCACTGTTATAGATAACGGACGTGGGATTCCTGTTGGTATTCAAGAGAAAATGGGCCGACCAGCCGTAGAGGTTATTCTAACGGTCCTTCATGCCGGTGGTAAATTTGGCGGTGGAGGATATAAAGTATCGGGTGGACTACATGGTGTTGGTGCATCTGTCGTAAATGCCTTATCAACCAATCTTGAAGTATATGTTCATCGTGATGGTCAAATTCACTATCAAAAATATGAACGTGGTGTTCCTCTAGCTGACTTACAAGTAATCGGTGATACGGATCGAACCGGTACAACGATTCACTTTGTTCCAGATGGAGAGATTTTCACTGAAACACTTGAATATGACTTTGATACACTAGCTAATCGTTTACGTGAGTTAGCTTTCTTAAATCGTAACATCATGATTACGATTGAAGATAAACGAGTAGAAAATAAGAAAAACGAATACCTTTATGAAGGCGGAATTAAATCGTATGTAGAGCATCTAAACCGCTCGAAGGAAGTCATTCATGAAGAACCAATCTTTATTGAAGGCGAGAAGGACGGAATTACTGTTGAAGTATCGCTCCAATATAACGAGAGTTACACAAGTAATATTTATTCATTTGCGAATAATATTCACACATATGAAGGTGGAACTCATGAATTTGGCTTCAAAACCGCTTTAACACGAGTAATAAATGATTATGCTCGTAAAAATAATTTAATAAAAGAAAATGACACCAATCTATCTGGTGAGGATGTGCGTGAAGGGATTACCGCCATTATCTCAATTAAACATCCTGATCCACAATTTGAGGGTCAAACGAAAACGAAACTAGGAAATTCGGAAGTTCGGACAATTACCGATATGGTATTCTCTGACCATTTTGAAAAGTTTATGTTGGAAAATCCTGGTGTGGCTAGGAAAATTGTTGATAAAGGTTTAATGGCTGCACGAGCAAGACTAGCAGCGAAAAAGGCCCGTGAGCTAACGCGCCGAAAAAGTGCCCTAGAGGTTTCAAGTTTACCCGGGAAATTAGCGGATTGTTCATCGAAGGACCCTTCAATCAGCGAGCTTTATATCGTTGAGGGTGATTCAGCTGGTGGTTCTGCTAAACAAGGTCGTGATCGTCATTTCCAAGCGATTCTGCCTTTACGCGGTAAAATCCTCAATGTTGAAAAGGCCCGTCTGGATAAAATCCTTTCAAACAATGAGGTTCGTGCAATGATTACGGCCATAGGTACTGGTATCGGTGAGGATTTCGATATTTCCAAAGCTCGTTATCATAAAGTCGTCATTATGACAGATGCAGACGTTGATGGAGCTCATATTCGAACGCTATTATTAACGTTCTTTTACCGTTACATGAGGCAAATATTAGAGGCTGGTTATGTTTATATTGCTCAACCACCACTCTATAAGGTTCAACAAGGGAAACGGATTGAATATGCCTATAACGATAAAGAGTTGGAACGTATTTTTGCTGAATTACCTAATGCGCCTAAGCCAAATATTCAGCGCTATAAAGGTTTAGGAGAGATGAATCCAGGTCAGTTATGGGAAACGACGATGGACCCATCACAAAGAACGATGCTGCAGGTAAGCTTAGAGGATGCCATCGAAGCAGATGAAACCTTTGAGATGTTAATGGGCGATAAAGTAGAACCGCGACGTGTCTTCATCGAAACGAATGCACAATACGTTAAGAATTTAGATATATAACGAAAAGCGGAAGCGCCTTGCCCAGGGGCGACAGGCATAAGGCGAGCCAGACGGAAGGTCGCTTTTTGACCTTCTGGTTGGATTGACTTATGACCCCGAGCCCTGAGGCGCTGGAGCTAGACAATAACGAAAAGCGGAAGCGGCTCATACAGCCCCGACAAGCATAAGACGAATCACGCAAGAGACGTGAGTCTCTGTATTGATTTGGCTTATGACCTCGAAGGGCTAGCCGCTGGTGCTGGAAAATAAGAAAGGACTAAGGGTAGAGGTTTGACCACTATCCTCCTTTTTCATTTACGAAGATCAGAGGACGATCAAATTGGGGTCGCTTGGCCTTAAATAGGAGGTACCAAACATGGCTGAAACACCAAATTCTCAAATAAAAGAGATTAATATTAGTCAGGAAATGAAAACATCCTTCCTTGACTATGCAATGAGTGTTATTGTATCTCGTGCCCTTCCAGATGTACGTGATGGTTTAAAGCCGGTCCATCGCCGTATTCTTTATGCTATGCATGATCTTGGAATTCATGCGGACAAACCTTATAAAAAATCTGCACGTATCGTTGGCGATGTAATCGGTAAATACCATCCACACGGAGATTCTGCCGTTTACGAAACTATGGTTCGGATGGCACAGGATTTTAACTATCGCTATATGCTAGTTGATGGACACGGTAACTTTGGTTCTGTTGATGGTGATTCGGCTGCGGCAATGCGTTACACCGAATCAAGAATGTCGAAAATATCGATGGAGCTTTTAAGAGATATTAACAAAGATACTATCGATTATCAAGATAACTATGATGGTGAGGAAAAGGAACCAGTCGTTTTGCCAGCACGATTCCCTAACCTGTTAGTCAACGGAACAACTGGAATCGCCGTTGGAATGGCAACAAATATTCCGCCACATCAGCTTGGCGAAGTAATTGATGGCGTTTTAGCTGTCAGTCATGATCCTGAAATTACAACTCAAGAATTAATGGAAATTATCCCAGGTCCTGATTTTCCAACAGGTGGACAAATTCTAGGTCGAAGTGGAATCCGCAAAGCATATGAAACAGGCAGAGGCTCGATTACAGTTCGCTCTAAAGTTGAAATTGAGCAAAAATCAAACGGCAAAGAAGTCATTATCGTTAATGAATTACCTTATCAAGTAAACAAAGCACGGCTAATAGAAAAAATTGCGGAATTGGCGCGCGAAAAAAGAATCGAAGGTATTACGGACCTCCGTGATGAATCAGACCGAAATGGAATGAGGATTGTTATTGAGGTACGCAAGGATGCCAATGCTAACGTCCTCCTAAATAACCTTTATAAGCATACTGCGATGCAAACGAGCTTTGGGATTAACACTCTTGCTTTGGTTGATGGACAACCAAAAGTATTAAGCTTAAAGCAATGTTTAGTTTATTATTTAGACCACCAAAAAGTCGTTATTCGTCGTCGAACTGAATTCGAACTTCGAAAAGCTGAAGCACGAGCTCATATTGTAGAAGGTTTAAAAATAGCATTGGACAATATTGATGCTGTTATTAGTTTAATTCGTAGTTCGAGAACAACTGACATTGCCCGTGAAGGATTAATGACACAATTTAACCTTTCCGAAAAGCAAGCTCAAGCAATTCTTGATATGCGCCTGCAGCGTTTAACTGGCTTAGAACGTGAAAAAATTGAGGAAGAGTTACAAAACCTACTTAATTTAATTGCCGAATTAAAAGCGATCCTTGCAGATGAGGAAAAAATCCTCCAAATTATTCGCGAAGAATTAACAGAGATTAAAGAACGCTTTAACGATAAACGTCGTACTGAGATCATCACAAGCGGAATTGAAATGATTGAGGATGAAGATCTTATTCCAAGAGAGAGTATCGTGATAACGTTAACTCATAACGGGTATATCAAACGTCTTCCTGTCTCTACTTACCGTTCACAAAAACGAGGTGGTCGGGGAATTCAAGGAATGAATACGAATGAGGATGATTTTGTTGAGCATCTAATTACAACCTCAACGCATGATACGATCCTCTTCTTTACCAATAAAGGAAAAGTATATCGTTCAAAAGGTTATGAAATTCCGGAATATAGCAGAACAGCTAAAGGGTTGCCAATCATCAATCTGTTAGAAATCGATAAAGGTGAATGGATAAACGCAATTATTCCTGTAGAAGAGTTTGTTGATGATTGGTTCCTATTCTTTACAACTAAGGAAGGGGTTTCCAAACGCTCTCCATTAACATCTTTCGCCCATATCCGTAATAACGGTTTAATTGCAGTTAACCTTCGTGAGGAAGATGAACTAATTTCCGTTCGTCTAACAGATGGTTCCAAGGAAATTATCATTGGTACTAAAAAAGGAATGCTAATAAGATTCCCAGAGACTGATGTCAGATCAATGGGTAGAACCGCTACAGGAGTTAAAGGAATTACCTTGGATTCTGATGATGAAGTTATAGGAATGGAAGTACTAGAAGAAAATACTGAAATTCTAATTGTTACGAAAAATGGTTACGGAAAACGTACCCCTGCTTCTGAGTACCGTATTCAAGGTAGAGGTGGTAAAGGAATTAAAACATGCAATATTACCGATAAAAACGGAGCTCTTGTATCGATGAAGGTTGTTACTGGTGAGGAAGACATTATGCTTATTACGACCGGTGGTGTGTTAATAAGAATGGATGTCGATGATATATCTTCAATGGGTAGAAATACTCAAGGTGTAAGATTGATTCGTTTAGGTGAAGAAGATCAAGATCAAGTAGCAACTGTAGCAAAGGTTGAAAAAGAAGAAGATAAACCAGAGGATGAATTGGATTCTGAAGCAATAGAAGAAACAGTAACAGAACAGGAAATTCCAGATACTAGTTTAACTCGATTATTGGAAGCAGCTGAAGATGATACAAAAACCGATTCTTCTGATGAAATTGATTCAAACACTGAAATAGATGATGATCAAGAATAGTAAGAAAATAAAAAAGATGGCTCGATATAATGAGTCATCTTTTTTATTTTTTTCATCTGTGGAGATATTCTCAAAAAACACTTGCATAGATAGTGGAAAGTTGATATACTAATTCAAGTCAGCCACAGCAATAAGTTAATGAGTTTTCCAATATTGAAAAATATACATTGACTTATCACTGTGAGAATGATATATTAATAAAGTCGCTTCTGAGCGATAAAGAAAATATTGTTCTTTGAAAACTAAACAAACAAACGTCAACAATAATAAATTTTAGTGATTATAACTTCGGTTATAACACACTAGCCAACGTAACATTTTTGAGCTAAATCAACTTTCTTGGAGAGTTTGATCCTGGCTCAGGACGAACGCTGGCGGCGTGCCTAATACATGCAAGTCGAGCGGATTGACGGGAGCTTGCTCCCTGATATCAGCGGCGGACGGGTGAGTAACACGTGGGCAACCTGCCTGTAAGACTGGGATAACTTCGGGAAACCGGAGCTAATACCGGATAATCCTTTCCCTCTCATGAGGGAAAGCTGAAAGACGGTTTCGGCTGTCACTTACAGATGGGCCCGCGGCGCATTAGCTAGTTGGTGAGGTAACGGCTCACCAAGGCGACGATGCGTAGCCGACCTGAGAGGGTGATCGGCCACACTGGGACTGAGACACGGCCCAGACTCCTACGGGAGGCAGCAGTAGGGAATCTTCCGCAATGGACGAAAGTCTGACGGAGCAACGCCGCGTGAGCGAAGAAGGCCTTCGGGTCGTAAAGCTCTGTTGTTAGGGAAGAACAAGTACCGGAGTAACTGCCGGTACCTTGACGGTACCTAACCAGAAAGCCACGGCTAACTACGTGCCAGCAGCCGCGGTAATACGTAGGTGGCAAGCGTTGTCCGGAATTATTGGGCGTAAAGCGCGCGCAGGCGGTTCCTTAAGTCTGATGTGAAAGCCCCCGGCTGAACCGGGAGGGTCATTGGAAACTGGGGAACTTGAGTGCAGAAGAGAAGAGCGGAATTCCACGTGTAGCGGTGAAATGCGTAGAGATGTGGAGGAACACCAGTGGCGAAGGCGGCTCTTTGGTCTGTAACTGACGCTGAGGCGCGAAAGCGTGGGGAGCGAACAGGATTAGATACCCTGGTAGTCCACGCCGTAAACGATGAGTGCTAAGTGTTAGAGGGTTTCCGCCCTTTAGTGCTGCAGCAAACGCATTAAGCACTCCGCCTGGGGAGTACGGCCGCAAGGCTGAAACTCAAAGGAATTGACGGGGGCCCGCACAAGCGGTGGAGCATGTGGTTTAATTCGAAGCAACGCGAAGAACCTTACCAGGTCTTGACATCCTCTGACACTCCTAGAGATAGGACGTTCCCCTTCGGGGGACAGAGTGACAGGTGGTGCATGGTTGTCGTCAGCTCGTGTCGTGAGATGTTGGGTTAAGTCCCGCAACGAGCGCAACCCTTGATCTTAGTTGCCAGCATTTAGTTGGGCACTCTAAGGTGACTGCCGGTGACAAACCTGGAGGAAGGTGGGGATGACGTCAAATCATCATGCCCCTTATGACCTGGGCTACACACGTGCTACAATGGATGGTACAAAGGGTCGCGAAACCGCGAGGTCGAGCCAATCCCATAAAACCATTCTCAGTTCGGATTGTAGGCTGCAACTCGCCTACATGAAGCTGGAATCGCTAGTAATCGCGGATCAGCATGCCGCGGTGAATACGTTCCCGGGCCTTGTACACACCGCCCGTCACACCACGAGAGTTTGTAACACCCGAAGTCGGTGGGGTAACCGTAAGGAGCCAGCCGCCTAAGGTGGGACAGATGATTGGGGTGAAGTCGTAACAAGGTAGCCGTATCGGAAGGTGCGGCTGGATCACCTCCTTTCTAAGGATATTGTCGTAAAGACAATCGGAATGCAGACCTTCTGGTCTGTACTGTTGACTGTTTGGTTTGTTTAGTTTTGAGAGAGCAATTTCTCAAAAGTTTAATATTTATCCGTTATATATGGGCCTATAGCTCAGCTGGTTAGAGCGCACGCCTGATAAGCGTGAGGTCGATGGTTCGAGTCCATTTAGGCCCACCATAACCCATAACGGGGTCTTAGCTCAGCTGGGAGAGCGCCTGCCTTGCACGCAGGAGGTCAGGGGTTCGATCCCCCTAGACTCCACCAATCATAACGATTGCACCATGTCGTTATTTTTTGTTCCTTGAAAACTAGATAATCGTAAGAAGAAGAAAACAAGAAACACCACATTAGTTTTTTCTCTCTTAATAATAAGAGAATTAACCTTTAGGTTAAGTTAGAAAGGGCGCACGGTGGATGCCTTGGCACTAGGAGCCGATGAAGGACGGTACTAACACCGATATGCTTCGGGGAGCTGTAAGTAAGCTTTGATCCTGGAGATTTCCGAATGGGGGAACCCACTACTCGTAATGGAGTAGTATCTTTACCTGAATACATAGGGTATTGAAGGCACACCCTGGGAACTGAAACATCTAAGTACCCGGAGGAAGAGAAAGCAAACGCGATTCCCTGAGTAGCGGCGAGCGAAACGGGACATAGCCCAAACCAAGAGGCTTGCCTCTTGGGGTTGTAGGACACTCAACATGGAGTTACAAAGGAACGGGGTAAATGAAGAGATCTGGAAAGGTCCGTCAAAGAAGGTAAAAACCCTGTAGTTGAAACTTCGTTCCCTCCTGAGTGGATCCTGAGTACGGCCTGGACACGTGAAATCCGGCCGGAAGCAGGGAGGACCATCTCCCAAGGCTAAATACTCCCTAGTGACCGATAGTGAACCAGTACCGTGAGGGAAAGGTGAAAAGCACCCTGGAAGGGGAGTGAAAGAGATCCTGAAACCGTGTGCCTACAAGTAGTCAGAGCCCGTTAATGGGTGATGGCGTGCCTTTTGTAGAATGAACCTGCGAGTTACGATTACATGCAAGGTTAAGTTGAGAAGACGGAGCCGCAGCGAAAGCGAGTCTGAATAGGGCGTATGAGTATGTGGTCGTAGACCCGAAACCAGGTGATCTACCCATGTCCAGGGTGAAGGTTGGGTAACACCAACTGGAGGCCCGAACCCACGCACGTTGAAAAGTGCGGGGATGAGGTGTGGGTAGCGGAGAAATTCCAATCGAACTTGGAGATAGCTGGTTCTCTCCGAAATAGCTTTAGGGCTAGCCTCACGTAGTAAGAGTCTTGGAGGTAGAGCACTGTTTGGACTAGGGGCCCTCATCGGGTTACCGAATTCAGACAAACTCCGAATGCCAAAGACTTATCCGTGGGAGTCAGACTGCGAGTGATAAGATCCGTAGTCAAAAGGGAAACAGCCCAGACCACCAGCTAAGGTCCCAAAGTATACGTTAAGTGGAAAAGGATGTGGAGTTGCTTAGACAACCAGGATGTTGGCTTAGAAGCAGCCACCATTTAAAGAGTGCGTAATAGCTCACTGGTCGAGTGACTCTGCGCCGAAAATGTACCTGGGCTAAACGTATCACCGAAGCTGTGGATTGACATCTACGATGTCAGTGGTAGGAGAGCGTTCTAAGGGCGTTGAAGCTAGACCGTAAGGACTGGTGGAGCGCTTAGAAGTGAGAATGCCGGTATGAGTAGCGAAAGATGGGTGAGAATCCCATCCACCGAATGACTAAGGTTTCCTGAGGAAGGCTCGTCCGCTCAGGGTTAGTCGGGACCTAAGCCGAGGCCGAAAGGCGTAGGCGATGGATAACAGGTTGATATTCCTGTACCACCTCATTATCGTTTGAGCAACGGGGGGACGCAGGAGGATAGGGTAAGCGCACTGCTGGATATGTGCGTGTAAGCAGTTAGGCTGAAAATGAGGCAAATCCCATTTTCGAGAAGGCTGAGCTGTGATGCCGAGGGAAATATAGTACCGAAGTTCCTGATTCCACACTGCCAAGAAAAGCCTCTAGCGAGATAAAAGGTGCCCGTACCGCAAACCGACACAGGTAGTCGAGGAGAGAATCCTAAGGTGAGCGAGAGAACTCTCGTTAAGGAACTCGGCAAAATGACCCCGTAACTTCGGGAGAAGGGGTGCTCTTTTGGGTGTTAAAGCCTAGAAGAGCCGCAGTGAATAGGCCCAGGCGACTGTTTAGCAAAAACACAGGTCTCTGCAAAGCCGCAAGGCGAAGTATAGGGGCTGACGCCTGCCCGGTGCTGGAAGGTTAAGGGGAGAGGTTAGCGCAAGCGAAGCTTTGAACCGAAGCCCCAGTAAACGGCGGCCGTAACTATAACGGTCCTAAGGTAGCGAAATTCCTTGTCGGGTAAGTTCCGACCCGCACGAAAGGCGTAACGATCTGGGCACTGTCTCAACGAGAGACTCGGTGAAATTATAGTACCTGTGAAGATGCAGGTTACCCGCGACAGGACGGAAAGACCCCGTGGAGCTTTACTGTAGCCTGATATTGAATTTTGGTACAGCTTGTACAGGATAGGTAGGAGCCGTAGAAACCTGGAGCGCCAGCTTCGGTGGAGGCATCGGTGGGATACTACCCTGGCTGTATTGAAATTCTAACCCATACCCCTGATCGGGGTAGGAGACAGTGTCAGGTGGGCAGTTTGACTGGGGCGGTCGCCTCCTAAAAAGTAACGGAGGCGCCCAAAGGTTCCCTCAGAATGGTTGGAAATCATTCGTAGAGTGTAAAGGCACAAGGGAGCTTGACTGCGAGACCTACAAGTCGAGCAGGGACGAAAGTCGGGCTTAGTGATCCGGTGGTTCCGCATGGAAGGGCCATCGCTCAACGGATAAAAGCTACCCCTGGGATAACAGGCTTATCTCCCCCAAGAGTCCACATCGACGGGGAGGTTTGGCACCTCGATGTCGGCTCATCGCATCCTGGGGCTGTAGTCGGTCCCAAGGGTTGGGCTGTTCGCCCATTAAAGCGGTACGCGAGCTGGGTTCAGAACGTCGTGAGACAGTTCGGTCCCTATCCGTCGTGGGCGCAGGAAATTTGAGAGGAGCTGTCCTTAGTACGAGAGGACCTGGATGGACGCACCGCTGGTGTACCAGTTGTCTTGCCAAAGGCATAGCTGGGTAGCTATGTGCGGACGGGATAAGTGCTGAAAGCATCTAAGCATGAAGCCCCCCTCAAGATGAGATTTCCCATAGCGCAAGCTAGTAAGATCCCTGAAAGATGATCAGGTTGATAGGTCAGAGGTGGAAGCGTGGCGACATGTGGAGCTGACTGATACTAATCGATCGAGGACTTAACCAAAAAACGTTTTTCTTCTTCTGCATTATCTAGTTTTGAGGGAATGAAATTCCTCAAGTTCATACTTGTCTGGTGGCGATAGCGAGAAGGTCACACCCGTTCCCATACCGAACACGGAAGTTAAGCTTCTCAGCGCCGATGGTAGTTGGGGGCTCTCCCCCTGTGAGAGTAGGACGTTGCCGGGCACAAGATAAAAAACAGCCGATTTGGCTGTTTTTTTGTTTGCAAATACACTTACAAACCTCTCCCCTCGTTAGTCAAAAACTCAAAAATTAAAAATGGCCCTTTTTTTTGTGTCACATTTAAAAATGATTGAACAAAAGGATAATCATTATTAGGCATCATTTTGATTAACTCACTCCACCACTCTGTTTCATATCTGGCAATCATACTAAGATTATAAAGTAATAAGTAATGAATTAGTATTTCAGGCAGATGAAATAGCTTATCTTTTAAAAGCGGAAACGAATAATGGTTTTCTACAATATTAAATTGGAACGGAACAACCGTTCCATTATCAATGGAATGTTCAATATTCATATCGACTTTGATCATATCAGTTTCACTTGAAATCAAAAAAGGAATCTGAAACTTACTGGTTAAGAAATCCTGAAACCGATTTTCTGTCATATGGTATGTATCTAATATTTTATTGGAAAGATAAAAGCTATTCTTTTCAAAATTTACCTTAGCAAAAGTTTTCTTTCCTTCTAATTTTAAAAATAGTGGACTTAACTCCGGAATATGAGCAAGGAGTTCTTCCATGATTACTTTATCGCCTTCCAATTGTTTCATGTGAAACAGTTTTTCAGACATAAATGGGAATAATCCTGTTTTTTGAAGCTTTACATCATCCTCTAAAAATCGATAATGTTGTTTTTTCCTTTTTCGTGAAGAAACTCCATGGGCTAAGACGGATGTAGTCTCAGGATAATGAGGATCCTTCGTCAGGATACAGGCTTTAATTAAATGGACAAAACCGTAAAACAGTAAGATGGGTTGAATTACTAATGGTGCAAGCTCAGCTTGTTGGTAATAGATTTTGCCATGCTCCAAATAATAAATAAAGGGATAACAATTTTGATAGCTTTTTTGTTCTGCTCCATCGATGTTTTGCTGTTGATAGGATTTCTTTAAAAAAGACTGTGAAAAGGAGGCTGAAAAGAATAAAGAATAGCTAGATAAATCTTGATATTTGATTGATTCCACCCTCTAACATAATTTTCTGAAAAATCTAACATAATAGTTCTTCCTTGACAGTATTTTATCCAATTGATAACCTACTAATAATATTTTTACGTATCCAGGAGGTCATATAAAAAATGTGGGAATCTAAATTTAGTAAACAAGGATTAACGTTCGATGATGTTTTGCTGGTGCCAGCGAAATCGGAAGTGCTGCCTCGGGATGTAAGTCTTCAAGTAGAATTAACGGAAAAAATCAAGTTGAATATCCCTATTATCAGTGCAGGAATGGATACAGTAACAGAAGCGGATATGGCAATTGCGATTGCACGTCAAGGTGGTCTGGGAATTATTCATAAAAATATGTCGATTGAACAACAGGCAGATCAGGTCCTTAAAGTTAAAAGATCAGAAAGTGGTGTTATTACAGACCCATTTTTCCTAACTCCAGAAAAACAAATTTATGATGCTGAACATTTGATGGGCAAATATAGAATTTCTGGTGTGCCAATTGTAAACAACGCGGACGAGCAAAAGTTAGTCGGAATTTTAACGAATAGAGATTTACGGTTTATTCAAGACTACTCAATTCTTATCTCTGATGTGATGACAAAGGAAAACCTTGTTACAGCGCCTGTGGGTACGAGTTTAGAGGATGCTGAAAAAATCTTACAGCAATATAAGATTGAAAAACTTCCACTTGTCGATGATTCAGGAGTATTAAAAGGCCTAATTACGATAAAGGATATTGAAAAAGTAATTGAGTTCCCACATTCAGCAAAGGATCAACAAGGACGTCTATTGGCTGGTGCAGCGGTTGGAGTTACATCTGATACGTTAAAACGTGTTGAAGCTCTTGTTAAGGCGAATGTCGATGTAATCGTTGTTGATACCGCTCATGGCCATTCTGCGGGGGTAATCAATACTGTAAAAGAGATTAGAAAACAATACCCAGAGTTAGCCATTATTGCTGGTAATGTGGCTACAGGTGCTGCTACAAGAGAACTGATTGAAGCAGGCGTTGATGTGGTGAAGGTTGGAATAGGACCTGGCTCAATCTGTACTACCCGTGTTGTAGCTGGTGTAGGTGTGCCACAAATTACGGCGGTATATGATTGTGCAACAGAAGCTAGAAAGCATGGTAAAGCAATTATTGCAGATGGTGGAATAAAATATTCTGGAGATATTGTAAAAGCTCTAGCTTCAGGAGGTCATGCAGTAATGCTCGGCAGTATGCTTGCAGGTACTTCTGAAAGCCCTGGTGAAACTGAAATCTACCAAGGACGTCGCTTTAAAGTCTATCGCGGTATGGGTTCTGTAAGCGCAATGGAAAAAGGCTCTAAGGACCGATATTTCCAAGAGGACAATAAGAAATTTGTTCCAGAAGGCATTGAAGGAAGAGTGCCGTATAAAGGACCACTATCTGATACAATTTACCAATTAGTTGGCGGTATTCGATCAGGAATGGGCTATTGCGGAACAAGAGATTTAAAAGAATTAAGAGAGAATTCACAATTTATTCGAATGACTGGAGCAGGTTTAAGAGAAAGCCATCCACATGATGTTCAAATAACTAAAGAGGCTCCTAACTATTCATTATCGTAACCATATAAATACTAGTAAAAATTGGTGCAAGTATCTTGCAATCAAATTGTGTATGAACAAAGTCCTATAAAATTAATTTCCAATATTTTTTGAAGACAGAGCAAGCATTCTCTGTCTTTTTTCTCGTTTATTTTTGTGTTACACTAGTCAAGGTGAAAATAAGAGACTACCACTCTCACAATATAGATCAGACTTAATTTTTTAGAGTTGGAGGAAATCGGGTTGAATTATTATCGTAAGTTTTTGTTATTCGTTGCCCTGTTCGTAGTATGTTTTACGTCTGTTGCGACTATGGTTCCAAATAATGCAAAGGCGGCAAGTGATCCGCTAGGTATTAACGCGGGTGCCGCTATTTTACTAGATGCAAAGACTGGTAAAGTTTTATACCAAAAAAATCCCGATGCAGTTCTTGGTGTAGCAAGTATGTCAAAAATGATGACAGAATACATGGTGTTAGAAGCCATCCATGATAAGAAAATTTCTTGGGATCAAAAAGTGATGATCAATGAGTATGTTCATAAGCTATCAGCAGCTCCAGGACTTTCCAATGTTGGTTTAACACAAGGCGAAGAATATACAGTTAAAGAGTTATATCAAGCAATGGCGATTTTTTCTGGGAATGCAGCTACAGTTGCGCTAGCGGAAACAGTTGCAGGAACAGAAAAGAACTTCGTTGCTCTTATGAATAAAAAAGCAAAAGAATTAGGTTTAAATGATTATAATTTTGTCAATTCATCAGGACTTAATAACG
Organism: Bacillus sp. T3; assembly: GCF_033449965.1. Lineage (NCBI taxonomy): Bacteria > Bacillati > Bacillota > Bacilli > Caryophanales > Bacillaceae > Bacillus > Bacillus sp. T3. The sequence goes on along the minus strand of NZ_CP137761.1, from coordinate 146,138 downwards.
AAAGCTTATTAGGGAATATTCCTGCAGGTGGACCAAAAGATGAAAATGTAATGTCAGCTCGTGCAGTAGCGAAGCTTGCTTTTCACTTAATTAATGAATATCCAGAAGTAATCGAAACAGCTAGTACTCCAAAATTAAATTTCAAAAAAGATGGAAGAGAATATCCTAACTTCAACTGGATGCTCCCTGGATTAATTTTTGAATATAAAGGGGTAGATGGACTAAAAACGGGCTCTACTGATTTTGCTGGCTACTGTTTTACAGCAACAGCTGAAAGAAATGGCCAACGTTTTATCTCTGTTGTTATGAAAGCAGACTCAAAGGACTCTCGCTTCACTGAAACAAGAAAAGTATTAGATTATGCTTTTAATAACTTTGCTGAAGAAGAGGTTCTTCCTAAGCACTATCAAGTTAAAGGTACAAAAACTCTTCCTGTTGTAAAAGGTAAGGGAGACAAAGTGAAAATTTACACTAAAGATGCTATTAATCTAGTTTTAAAGAATGGTGAAAAAGAAAACTATAAAGCAGTATTAGTGTTAGATAAAAAGAAACTTACAGAAGACGGTGAATTAACAGCTCCTGTTAAAAAAGGAGATAAAATTGGATATGTAACGATTGAATCTAAAACTGACGATGATTTAGGTTTCCTATACGGTAAGGGAGACAAGACGATTAAAGTTGATGTCATTGCTGCAGAAAATGTTGAAAAAGCAAATGGATTCGTTTTAATGATGCGTGGAATTGGCGGCTTTTTTGGCGATGTATGGGGAAGTGTGTCATCTGCTGTAGCAGGTTGGTTCTAAATTTAAGGGTTCTTGTCTTGACAGGAACCCTTTTTTATTGTTTTATTTAAAATTAAGGAAAAAAGAATAATCCGATAGAATTAATTGTTCTTAAAATTCAATCAATATTTATTTCTAGGGGGAAACTTCCGTGAAAACAGGAACAGATCGTGTAAAACGTGGTATGGCAGAAATGCAAAAAGGCGGCGTCATTATGGACGTTGTAAATGCAGAGCAGGCAAAAATTGCTGAGGAGGCTGGCGCTGTTGCCGTTATGGCTTTAGAGCGTGTACCTTCTGATATTCGTGCAGCTGGTGGAGTCGCTAGAATGGCAGACCCAACAATTACTGAAGAAGTATTAAATGCTGTTTCCATTCCAGTAATGGCTAAAGCACGTATTGGGCATATTGTTGAAGCTCGTGTGCTTGAAGCAATGGGTGTTGACTACATCGATGAAAGTGAAGTATTAACTCCAGCAGATGAAGAGTACCATTTATATAAAAGAGACTTTACCGTTCCATTTGTGTGCGGATGCCGTGATTTAGGCGAAGCAGCTCGTCGTATTGCTGAGGGTGCTTCTATGCTTCGTACAAAAGGTGAACCTGGAACAGGAAATATCGTTGAAGCAGTTCGTCATATGCGTAAGGTAAATGCTCAAGTTAAGAAAGTTGTAGGGATGAACGAAGACGAGCTTATGACTGAAGCAAAGCTTTTAGGTGCTCCTTTTGAAGTATTACTTGAAATTAAAAAATTAGGTAAGTTGCCAGTTGTTAACTTTGCAGCAGGCGGCGTGGCAACACCAGCTGATGCAGCATTAATGATGCAGCTTGGCGCAGATGGCGTGTTTGTTGGTTCAGGGATCTTTAAATCAGAAAACCCAGCTAAATTTGCAAGAGCAATTGTTGAAGCTACTACACACTATCAAGACTATGAATTAATTGCGAACCTTTCAAAAGGCCTTGGAACTGCAATGAAGGGCATTGAAATCTCTACTATTGCTCCAAGTGCTCGTATGCAGGATCGCGGTTGGTAAGGGGTAAAAACAATGGTTAAAATAGGGGTTCTTGGATTACAAGGAGCGGTACGAGAGCATATTCCGGTCCGTGGAAGAATCCGGAGCGGAAGCAATCGTAATCAAAAAGGTCGAACAGTTGGATGAAATCGACGGGTTAATCTTACCTGGCGGTGAGAGTACGACGATGCGAAAGCTTATTGATAAATATCAATTTATGGATAAATTAAAAGAGTTTGCACACTCAGGTAAGCCAGTATTTGGCACTTGTGCAGGGCTTATTCTTTTAGCTAAAAGAGTGATTGGTTATGACGAGCCACATATTGGCATCATGGATGTAACGGTTGAACGTAATTCATTTGGTCGTCAGCGTGAAAGCTTTGAGGCTGAGCTGGATATTACAGGTGTAGCACTCGACTTCCCTGCAGTATTTATCCGTGCTCCTCATATCGTTGAGGCTGGAGAAAATGTCGAAGTGATTTCAAAGCACAATGGTCGAATTGTGGCAGCACGTGAAGGACATATTCTAGGCTGCTCCTTCCATCCAGAGTTAACCGATGACCATCGCTTAACAGCATACTTTGTTAGTATGGTAAAAGAGGCAAAAGAAAAACAAACTGTATAAATTGGTTGCGTTCTAGAAATAAATATAGTACATTATGTTTGAATTTATAATTGAAAGCATTGAGAGGAACTAGTAGCAGATTGTTCATTCTAAAGAGAGCTGGTGGTTGGTGAGAACCAGTGAATGATATTTGTGAATCCATCCTTGAGTAAAGTGTGGAACATCCTTATATGGGGATCAGTAAATACTTTCGGTCTAAGCCGTTATCTTATCGAGGTGGAAAGCTTCTTGCTTTCAACTAGGGTGGCAACGCGAGTTAACTCTCGTCCCTGTATTAGGGACGGGAGTTTTTTGTATTTTTTTAAGGCTATGTTAAAGCTATTGCTAACTTATTGCAAAATGTTGATTGGAACGGAAGGTACGAGACTCCTGCGGGAGTAGCGTGTCACGGGAGACCCCACAGGCGCTAAGCGCCGAGGAGGCTCCCGGACCACCCCGCGGAAAGGGATTGCCTGGAGTGGAAATCAACAGACTAATTTAACAAAGCTTTTTTAAAAAAAGAAGGAGGGTCAAAAGATGTTAGACATTAAAGTATTAAGAGCAGATTTTGAAGGTGTAAAACAAAAGCTACAGCATCGTGGTGAGGATTTAACCGATTTAGGTAGATTTGAGGAACTTGATACAAAGCGTCGTGATCTGATCGTTGAAAGTGAGCAGCTAAAAAGCAAGCGGAATGAGGTTTCTCAACAGGTTGCGGTTCTAAAGCGTGAAAAGCAAAATGCCGATCACCTAATCGCTGAGATGAAGCAAGTTGGAGAAAACATCAAGGCCTTTGATGAAGAGCTTCGTGTCGTGGAAGAACAGCTGGAACAACTGATGATGAGCATTCCAAATATTCCTCATGAAAGTGTACCAGTTGGTGATACAGAGGATGACAACGTTCCGATTCGCACATGGGGAGATATCCGTGAATTCCCATTTGAGGCAAAGCCACACTGGGACCTTGCTGACAATCTTGGCATTCTTGATTTTGAACGTGCTGGAAAGGTAACAGGAAGCCGCTTTGTTTTTTATAAAGGCTTAGGAGCAAGACTAGAGCGTGCTTTGCTTAACTTTATGTTAGATCTTCACGTTGATGAGCATGGCTATAAAGAGGTTTTACCACCATATATGGTCAATCGTGCAAGCATGACCTGGAACAGGTCAGCTGCCGAAGTTTGAAGAAGATGCATTCCGAATTGAAAGCGAGGATTATTTCCTTATTCCAACCGCTGAAGTTCCGGTTACAAATCTGCATCGTGATGAGATTCTTAGTGGCGATCAGCTTCCAATCAGTTACGCAGCATTTAGTGCTTGCTTCCGCTCCGAGGCTGGTTCAGCAGGACGTGACACACGTGGATTAATCCGTCAGCATCAGTTCAATAAAGTCGAGCTCGTTAAGTTTGTTAAGCCAGAAGATTCATATGCTGAGCTTGAAAAATTAACAGGACATGCTGAAAAGGTTTTACAACTTCTTGGGCTTCCATACCGTGTTTTGAGCATGTGTACAGGTGACCTAGGCTTTACAGCAGCGAAAAAATATGATATTGAAGTATGGCTGCCTAGCTACAATACGTATCGTGAAATTTCTTCTTGTAGTAATTTTGAAGGCTTCCAGGCACGTCGTGCAAACATTCGCTTCCGCCGTGATCTTAAGGCGAAGCCGGAGCATGTACATACGTTAAATGGATCTGGGCTTGCAATAGGTAGAACGGTTGCGGCTATTTTAGAAAATTACCAGCAAGAAGATGGCAGCATTCTTATTCCGGAGGCTCTTCAACCATATATGGGCAAGCATAAGGTTATATTGCCAGAATAAAAAGCGTACATTATATTTATAGAACTGGACGAACATTTTCGTCCGGTTTTTTTATTAATGTTGTTGACTTTGTTTTTTCGACATGATATATTATTTCTTGTCACGGAGGAATACCCAAGTCCGGCTGAAGGGATCGGTCTTGAAAACCGACAGGCGGGTTAAACCGCGCGGGGGTTCGAATCCCTCTTCCTCCGCCATTTACATCTTTGACAATTAATAGCTAACGTGCATAAATTGGAGATTGAAGCTCGCTACTTTTTAAGTAGCGGGTTTTTTTGGCTTTGCATAAAGAAAATTCGACAAATTTATGAACAAAGCTCGTGTTTCCCAGAAATACAAAAAACCAGTATGCGCTTTTGCATACTGGTTAAAAGCTATTAACTATCTCATCAACAATTGTGTTTGCTTCATATGATAAGAAATACGCTCAATAATCGGCTCAATTGAGCCAGCATCTTCAGCAAGGTCATAATCTTTAATATCTAAACGGAGAACTGGGCAAGAATTAAACGAGTTAATCCAATCCTCGTAGCGTTTATGCATTTCATACCAATAATCCACCGGTGTTTGTTGTTCCATCAGTCGACCGCGTTTTTTAATCCGCTCCAGAATATCATCAATTGAGCCTTCTAAATAAATCAATAAATGAGGATGTGGGAAATAAGGTGTCATCACCATTGCGTCGAATAAATTCGTATAGGTTTCATAATCCGTTTTGGACATTGTTCCTTTTTCAAAATGCATCTTAGCAAAAATCCCTGTATCTTCATAAATCGAACGATCCTGAATAAAGCCACCACCATATTCAAAGATTCTTTTTTGCTCCTTAAAGCGTTCAGCTAAAAAATAAACCTGCAGATGGAAGCTCCATCGATTAAAATCAGCATAAAATTTATCTAAATAAGGGTTAGAGTCAACACTCTCTAATGATGTTCTAAATTCTAATGCATCTGCTAAGGCATGGGTCATCGTAGATTTCCCTACACCGACTGTACCGGCTATCGTAATTACAGCATTCGTAGGAATTTGATATTTCATGCGAAGATTCATGGTTGTGGGCTCCTTTTGTCAACATGGTAAGAGAGGGTTTCGAGAATTAAGTGTAAGTCCTGCTTGTGTTTAACAAAATCAAGATTATCTCCATTAAACCTCAATACTGGGATCTCAGGATGGTTCTTTTCAAAGGCAAGCATGGCATTTTCATAATCAATGGATAATTGCTCTAAGTAAAGTGGACTAATATTCTTTTCAACAGAACGCCCTCTTAATTGAATCCGATCGAGTAGTGTATCAAGGCTGGCGTTCAAATAAATAATTACATTTGGTTTGGGCATATCTGCCGTTAAAATTTGATAGATTTGATAGTATTTCTGATACTCAATCTTATTTAATGTACGCTCTGCAAAGATTAGGTTTTTAAATATATGATAATCGGCTACAACCGGTTGATTATTTGATAAATAATATCCATTGATGTCTCCTAATTGCTTATAGCGATTACAAAGGAAGAACATCTCCGTTTGAAAGCTCCATTCTTCGATGTTTTCATAAAATTTCCCTAGGAAGGGGTTTTCGTCAACTATTTCTTTTAACAGGGTAAACTGAAAATGGTCAGATATTGCTTTAGCAAGAGAGGTTTTCCCTACACCAATCGGACCTTCTACAGTGATAAAAGGCGTTCCCTCCATCGTTGTCCTCCTCATTTTATCTCTCTATCGGTACCTTTATTAATTATTTCAATATAACTTAATTGAAAATGACGCAAAGGATATTGTACCACACAACAACCTGGAATCGAACTAGGATATTATATGTATTTTTTGATAAAAGGCAGTGTTTAACTTGAGTGTTGATTTCCGCTCCAGGTGCTCCCTTTCCGCGGGGAGTCCGGGAGCCTCCTCGGCGCTAAAGCGCCTACGGGGTCTCCCGTGCCACCTTCTCCCGCAGGAGTCTCGCACCTTCCGCTCCAATCAACACTGTGCAAAATATCGAAATAGAGTAAACAAATCCTTATATAAAGCCAATATATTGCTATCTTATTTCTCTGAAATATGTTCTACCGTTTTACCACATTGAAGTTTTCGAGGATGAGAAGCCAGTTTTGTGGGAAGGCAAGGCCGAGCTTCCAATAGCTAATACCTCTCAGATTTAGCTCTTTAATCAAATCAAACTTTGCCTGTATTGAACGGGCATCCTCAAACCAGACTTCATGTTCCCGCCCTTGGTTATCTCGATAATTAAAGTGAGGGGCTTGCGCCTTCGTATCGTATTGTATTGACACATTATGTTCCGCGGCCAGCGCAATCCCTTGCTGGGGGCTAATCGCTCGAGCGACACTCCCTTGAACAAATGGTAAAGTCCAATCATAGCCATATAAGTTTTGACCCATCATAATCTTTTGTCCAGGCATTTCCGTTAAAGCATAAGTCAATACTCGTCTGACCTGATCAATAGGTGAAACCGCCATTGCTGGTCCACCGCTATAGCCCCACTCGTACGTCATAATGACAACAAAGTCAACGATCTCACCATGGGCCTGGTAATCATGAGCTTCATACCATTCTCCCTTTTGGGTGGCACTCGTTTTAGGTGCCAAGGCAGTCGAAATAAGCCAGCCCTCCTGTTTAAAGCGATCGCGCGCTTTCCGTAAAAAGCGATTATAGGCTTCGCGATCTGTTGGAAGTAGGAACTCAAAATCGAAATGGATATCCCTAAATCCATATTTTTTAGCTGTTGTGACTATATTATTAAGAAAGCGATTTTGAATTTCGATATTAGTAAGGAGAATATGCCCTAATTCAGCGTTAAATTGGTCATTTTCTTGATTCGTGACTACCATCATTAACGTATTATTATTGGCTCTCGCAATAGCTGGGAAATTATTTAAGAGTGGCTCTTTCAGACTTCCATCGCGCAAGGCTTGAAAACTAAACGGAGCCAGATAGGTTAAATAAGGTGCAGCGTCACGTGCGCTTGCCTCCAATGCAGGAGCAACCGTTGTTCCTCGTGGTTCAACATAAGCATTAATTTCACCATTCCGCTTAGGACGAGGTGGAATATATAGTCTCATTCCCACAGAGAGCGGATAATTTGCAGGAATTCTGTTTAGGGTAGCTAATTGCTGATAGTTAATCTTGAATTTTCGCCCAATTGACCATAGACTATCCCGGCTTGCACCCAATAAAAGCTGCCGATAATCGGTATGACTAGAGCCTGGCCTCCAACCAGACGATTCGGGTTAGGGATATCGTTGGCCTCAACGATATCGGTAACAGTTGTATTATACGCTTGAGCGATTCCAAACAAGGATTGATTAGGCTGTACCACATGAATTTGCATGATAATCCTCCTTAAAAAGGCAATAAATATTATCATTTTATGATTGGAAAAATAAATAAATGATGCCTCGTAAATATTTAAACGTTCACAAGTTTGTTATTCGGACTTGAGCTAACCATAAAGGTGCATTGAAACTGCCCTTCGTGTAAAATGGGAAAAAACGATGAGTAAAAAAGAGGTCGCTATGAACAATCACATAAACCAAGATGAGTCCTATATGCTTGAAGCCATTAACGAAGCCAAAAAAGCGGAAGGAAAAAACGAAGTCCCTATTGGTGCCATCGTTGTTCTAAATGGAGAAATCATCGCTCGAGCCCATAATTTGCGTGAAACCAATCAAAATGCCCTGGCTCATGCGGAGCTCCTGGCAATTGATCAGGCGTGCAAGAAGCTTGGGACATGGAGACTGGAACACGCCACCTTATATGTAACCTTAGAGCCATGCCCGATGTGTGCTGGAGCGGTAATATTGTCGCGGATTGAGCGAGTTGTTTATGGTGCAAGTGATCCAAAGGGTGGATGTGCGGGGACATTTATGAATCTCCCTGAGGATGAACGCTTTAATCATCGTAGTAAAGTCGTGTCTGGTGTACTAGAAAAAGAATGTGGTGAGCTGTTGACGGATTTTTTTAAAGGGATTCGGGAGCGGAAAAAGGCAGAGAAGAAGCTCAAAACCGTTGAAACAGAGGGCTTACATTAATTAACAATTGATACACGTTGCATTTTCCGTCGAATCCTAGTATACTTCTAATTACCGTGCTAAGCGGGGAGGTAGCGGTGCCCTGTACTCGCAATCCGCTCTAGCGAGGCTGAATCCCCTCACTGAGGCTGGCTGACTGTAGGGTCTGCCTTAAGTAAGTGGCGTTGACGCCCGGGTCCTGCGCAATGGGAATCCATGAACCATGTCAGGTCCTGGAAGGAAGCAGCATTAAGTGGAAGCTCCCATGTGCCGCAGGGTTGCCTGGGCCGAGCTAACTGCTTAAGTAACGCTTATGGTCGTCAGTCGAAGGAGGGTGCACGGTATACATACCGAACGCCAAACTCATCTCAAATTTGAGATGAGTTTTTTGTTTTTGTCCTTATTCGTTTTGTAAAATCCAAAATGGATAAGTTATAATAGAGAAGATGTTTATTAAGATTGGGCAGGGTGCTTATTTTTTGTGCCTTGAACTTGATGGAAAGGGGCGATGTCAGTGAGTTATCAAGCTTTATATCGTGTTTGGCGTCCGCAAACATTTATTGATGTAGTAGGACAAGAGCATGTAACGAAAACTTTACAGAACGCCCTGCTACAGCAAAAAATTTCCCATGCTTATCTTTTTTCTGGACCTCGTGGAACAGGGAAAACAAGTGCTGCAAAAATTTTAGCTAAGGCAGTCAATTGCGAAAGAGCTCCGATTAGTGAACCATGTAATGAATGCGCATCCTGCAAAGGAATTACCGATGGCTCGATTCCTGATGTGATCGAAATTGATGCTGCATCCAATAATGGTGTCGAAGAAATTCGCGATATTCGTGATAAAGTAAAGTATGCCCCGAGCTCTGTAAAGTATAAAGTCTATATTGTCGACGAAGTACATATGTTAACCATCGGTGCTTTTAATGCATTATTAAAAACACTGGAAGAACCACCTAAGCACGTTATTTTCATTTTAGCTACAACCGAACCGCATAAAATTCCATTAACGATTATTTCAAGGTGTCAACGTTTTGATTTTAAGCGAATTACAGCAAAGTCTATCGTCGGCAGAATGAAACTAATCGTCAATGAAACGGGTGTTGATTATGAGGAACAGGCGCTCCATGTAATTGCCAAGGCTGCAGAAGGTGGAATGAGAGATGCCTTAAGCTTGCTCGACCAGGCAATTTCGTTCAGTCAGGACAGACTTACGCTTGAAGATGCATTGACTGTCACCGGCTCCGTATCACAAGATTTCTTAAATCGGTTGGCTAGAGCGATGTTAGATCAAGACACTGCAGCTGGTTTAGAGTCGTTGGACAGTTTATTGGCAAATGGGAAGGATCCATCACGATTCATTGAAGATTTTATATTTTATTATCGTGACATGCTATTGTATAAAACGGCTCCATTATTAGAAGAATCAATGGAAAAAGCAATGGCAGATGAGGATTTTAAACAAATTGCTAACGAAATTGATCAAAATCGTATTTACGATTTGATTGAATTGTTGAATAAAACTCAACAGGAGATGCGTTGGACGAACCATCCACGAATTTTTTTAGAGGTTGCAATCGTAAAGCTTTGCCATTTGCAGCAAACTCCTAACTTAGTAGAAGCTGCTTCATCCCCAACGATTGATAAGCTGATAACCAAAATTGAGCAGTTAGAAGAAAAAATTAAGACTTTAAGTACAACCGGTATTCAAATAGAGCAACAAGCAACAGCTACACCTCAACCAGCTCAACGGAGCTCAAGGAAAGGATTTCAAGCCCCAGTTGGAAAAATAAATGAAATCCTTAAAAGTGCTACAAAACCAAATTTAAATTTGATTAAAAGTAAGTGGGGTGAAATGCTTGCCCAGTTGTCTCAAAGACAAATGCGCTCACAGGCTGCCCTACTAAACGATGCTGAACCTGTAGCAGCTTCTGAACATACGTTTATAATTAAGTTCAAATATGAAATTCATTGTCAAATGGCGATGGATAACAATCGTTTTATCGAAACAGTGTCTCAGATCATGGAAGAATTACTTGGGAAAAGAATGCAATTTCTAGGCGTACCTGAGGATCAATGGCATAATATACGAGAAAGCTTCTTATCAAGTCAAAACCATGATTCCGAAAATGGGTCAAATGAAAAAACGGAAGATCCATTAATTGCTGAGGCTAAACGGCTTTTTGGTGAGGAATTGGTAGAAATTAAAGAATAAAGCAAATTAAATTAATTGGAGGTTTTTTATTTATGATGCGCGGTGGAAACATGCAAGGAATGATGAAACAAATGCAAAAAATGCAAAAACAAATGGCCAAGGCTCAAGAAGAACTTGGAGAAAAAGAATCGAAGGTACTGCAGGTGGAGTCGTTACTGTAATTGTGACTGGTCATAAAGAAGTGGTGGAAGTTAATATTAAACCAGAAGCAGTGGATCCAGATGATATCGAAATGCTTCAGGACTTAGTGCTAGCTGCAACAAACGATGCATTAAAAAAGGCTGAAGACTTAGTAAACAACACAATGGGACAATTTACAAAAGGAATGAACCTTCCTGGATTGTTCTAGAAGGAATGAGAAGATATGCATTATCCTGAACCGATTTCTAAGCTGATTGACAGCTTTATGAAATTGCCGGGGATTGGCCCCAAAACGGCTTCAAGACTGGCGTTTTTTGTATTAAGTATGAAGGAAGATATTGTATTAGATTTTGCAAAAGCTTTAGTAAATGCTAAAAGAAATCTAACCTATTGTTCTGTTTGTGGTCATATAACAGATCAAGATCCATGTTATATATGTGAGGATCAGCGAAGAGACCGTTCGGTCATTTGTGTTGTTCAGGATCCAAAAGATGTTATTGCAATGGAAAAAATGAGAGAGTTTTCCGGTTTGTATCATGTTTTACATGGTGCTATATCACCAATGGATGGGATTGGTCCAGAGGATATTAAAATACCTGAATTACTGAAAAGACTCCAAGATGAAACCGTTGAGGAGGTTATACTTGCTACGAACCCTAATATCGAGGGAGAAGCAACCGCAATGTATATCTCTCGCTTATTAAAGCCATCAGGTATTAGAATTACTCGAATTGCACATGGCTTACCTGTTGGCGGTGATTTGGAGTATGCGGATGAAGTGACCCTTTCAAAAGCATTAGAAGGAAGAAGAGAAGTTTAGAAACACGGGGGAATTTTCATGTTTTTCCAAAGAAAAGGTCGTCTTCGAAAAGAATTCGATGAAAAACTTTTAGATCAGCTTTCTGCTGCTCGAAGCGATTGGAGCAATCAGAAAGCACTTATTGAAAAATGCTTAGACCCGTCAGAAGAAATTATTAGTGAAACGAAGCTAGCTGAAATAAAATATTTCTTTTTAATAAGAGAAGCGAAACACAGAAATATTTCAATAAGGAAATAAATTTTTCAAACCTTCTACCATGGTCTTTTTTAGGATACTTGTACATATCCTTCTAGTAAAAGACATTATGGTAGGGGGTTATTTTTATTTGGAACCAGTTGTTATTATCTCTCTCATTGTAGGGTTAGTTCTGTTACTACTATTTATTGGTGCACCCGTTAAACCAATTCGATATATTGGACAAGGAGTTATTAAGCTTTTAATTGGAGCGATGTTTCTGTTTTTTTTAAACACCTTTGGAAACCAATATGGAATTAATGTTCCGATTAATTTTATTACTACAGCCATTTCCGGGTTTCTAGGGATTCCGGGCTTAATGGCACTCGTTGCGGTTCAGACATGGATTATATAAGTGTTATAATTTATCCGTCACGTTATGGCGGATTTTTTTATTTATTTGTTGACGAATAAATAATCCCGTGATATTATAAAAAACGTCGTCATGAACGACAAATAATATTTTCAAAAAAGTGTTTGACACTTCGATGCGAAAATGTTATATTAATAAAGTCGCTTCTGAGCGATAAAGAAAATATTGTTCTTTGAAAACTAAACAAACAAACGTCAACAATAATAAATTTTAGTGCTTATAACTTCGGTTATAATACACTAGCCAACGTAACATTTTTGAGCTAAATCAACTTTCTTGGAGAGTTTGATCCTGGCTCAGGACGAACGCTGGCGGCGTGCCTAATACATGCAAGTCGAGCGGATTGATGGGAGCTTGCTCCCTGATATCAGCGGCGGACGGGTGAGTAACACGTGGGCAACCTGCCTGTAAGACTGGGATAACTTCGGGAAGCCGGAGCTAATACCGGATAATCCTTTCCCTCTCATGAGGGAAAGCTGAAAGACGGTTTCGGCTGTCACTTACAGATGGGCCCGCGGCGCATTAGCTAGTTGGTGAGGTAACGGCTCACCAAGGCGACGATGCGTAGCCGACCTGAGAGGGTGATCGGCCACACTGGGACTGAGACACGGCCCAGACTCCTACGGGAGGCAGCAGTAGGGAATCTTCCGCAATGGACGAAAGTCTGACGGAGCAACGCCGCGTGAGCGAAGAAGGCCTTCGGGTCGTAAAGCTCTGTTGTTAGGGAAGAACAAGTACCGGAGTAACTGCCGGTACCTTGACGGTACCTAACCAGAAAGCCACGGCTAACTACGTGCCAGCAGCCGCGGTAATACGTAGGTGGCAAGCGTTGTCCGGAATTATTGGGCGTAAAGCGCGCGCAGGCGGTTCCTTAAGTCTGATGTGAAAGCCCCTGGCTGACCGGGGAGGGTCATTGGAAACTGGGGAACTTGAGTGCAGAAGAGAAGAGCGGAATTCCACGTGTAGCGGTGAAATGCGTAGAGATGTGGAGGAACACCAGTGGCGAAGGCGGCTCTTTGGTCTGTAACTGACGCTGAGGCGCGAAAGCGTGGGGAGCGAACAGGATTAGATACCCTGGTAGTCCACGCCGTAAACGATGAGTGCTAAGTGTTAGAGGGTTTCCGCCCTTTAGTGCTGCAGCAAACGCATTAAGCACTCCGCCTGGGGAGTACGGCCGCAAGGCTGAAACTCAAAGGAATTGACGGGGGCCCGCACAAGCGGTGGAGCATGTGGTTTAATTCGAAGCAACGCGAAGAACCTTACCAGGTCTTGACATCCTCTGACACTCCTAGAGATAGGACGTTCCCCTTCGGGGGACAGAGTGACAGGTGGTGCATGGTTGTCGTCAGCTCGTGTCGTGAGATGTTGGGTTAAGTCCCGCAACGAGCGCAACCCTTGATCTTAGTTGCCAGCATTTAGTTGGGCACTCTAAGGTGACTGCCGGTGACAAACCGGAGGAAGGTGGGGATGACGTCAAATCATCATGCCCCTTATGACCTGGGCTACACACGTGCTACAATGGATGGTACAAAGGGTCGCGAAACCGCGAGGTCGAGCCAATCCCATAAAACCATTCTCAGTTCGGATTGTAGGCTGCAACTCGCCTACATGAAGCTGGAATCGCTAGTAATCGCGGATCAGCATGCCGCGGTGAATACGTTCCCGGGCCTTGTACACACCGCCCGTCACACCACGAGAGTTTGTAACACCCGAAGTCGGTGGGGTAACCGTAAGGAGCCAGCCGCCTAAGGTGGGACAGATGATTGGGGTGAAGTCGTAACAAGGTAGCCGTATCGGAAGGTGCGGCTGGATCACCTCCTTTCTAAGGATATTGTCGTAAAGACAATCGGAATGCAGACCTTCTGGTCTGTACTGTTGACTGTTTGGTTTGTTTAGTTTTGAGAGAGCAATTTCTCAAAAGTTTAATATTTATCCGTTATATATGGGCCTATAGCTCAGCTGGTTAGAGCGCACGCCTGATAAGCGTGAGGTCGATGGTTCGAGTCCATTTAGGCCCACCATAACCCATAACGGGGTCTTAGCTCAGCTGGGAGAGCGCCTGCCTTGCACGCAGGAGGTCAGGGGTTCGATCCCCCTAGACTCCACCAATCATAACGATTGCACCATGTCGTTATTTTTTGTTCCTTGAAAACTAGATAATCGTAAGAAGAAGAAAACAAGAAACACCACATTAGTTTTTTCTCTCTTAATAATAAGAGAATTAACCTTTAGGTTAAGTTAGAAAGGGCGCACGGTGGATGCCTTGGCACTAGGAGCCGATGAAGGACGGTACTAACACCGATATGCTTCGGGGAGCTGTAAGTAAGCTTTGATCCGGAGATTTCCGAATGGGGGAACCCACTACTCGTAATGGAGTAGTATCTTTACCTGAATACATAGGGTATTGAAGGCACACCCGGGGAACTGAAACATCTAAGTACCCAGGAGGAAGAGAAAGCAAACGCGATTCCCTGAGTAGCGGCGAGCGAAACGGGACATAGCCCAAACCAAGAGGCTTGCCTCTTGGGGTTGTAGGACACTCAACATGGAGTTACAAAGGAACGGGGTAAATGAAGAGATCTGGAAAGGTCCGTCAAAGAAGGTAAAAACCCTGTAGTTGAAACTTCGTTCCCTCCTGAGTGGATCCTGAGTACGGCCTAGACACGTGAAATCCGGTCGGAAGCAGGGAGGACCATCTCCCAAGGCTAAATACTCCCTAGTGACCGATAGTGAACCAGTACCGTGAGGGAAAGGTGAAAAGCACCCTGGAAGGGGAGTGAAAGAGATCCTGAAACCGTGTGCCTACAAGTAGTCAGAGCCCGTTAATGGGTGATGGCGTGCCTTTTGTAGAATGAACCGGCGAGTTACGATTACATGCAAGGTTAAGTTGAGAAGACGGAGCCGCAGCGAAAGCGAGTCTGAATAGGGCGTATGAGTATGTGGTCGTAGACCCGAAACCAGGTGATCTACCCATGTCCAGGGTGAAGGTTGGGTAACACCAACTGGAGGCCCGAACCCACGCACGTTGAAAAGTGCGGGGATGAGGTGTGGGTAGCGGAGAAATTCCAATCGAACTTGGAGATAGCTGGTTCTCTCCGAAATAGCTTTAGGGCTAGCCTCACGTAGTAAGAGTCTTGGAGGTAGAGCACTGTTTGGACTAGGGGCCCTCATCGGGTTACCGAATTCAGACAAACTCCGAATGCCAAAGACTTATCCGTGGGAGTCAGACTGCGAGTGATAAGATCCGTAGTCAAAAGGGAAACAGCCCAGACCACCAGCTAAGGTCCCAAAGTATACGTTAAGTGGAAAAGGATGTGGAGTTGCTTAGACAACCAGGATGTTGGCTTAGAAGCAGCCACCATTTAAAGAGTGCGTAATAGCTCACTGGTCGAGTGACTCTGCGCCGAAAATGTACCGGGGCTAAACGTATCACCGAAGCTGTGGATTGACATCTACGATGTCAGTGGTAGGAGAGCGTTCTAAGGGCGTTGAAGCTAGACCGTAAGGACTGGTGGAGCGCTTAGAAGTGAGAATGCCGGTATGAGTAGCGAAAGATGGGTGAGAATCCCATCCACCGAATGACTAAGGTTTCCTGAGGAAGGCTCGTCCGCTCAGGGTTAGTCGGGACCTAAGCCGAGGCCGAAAGGCGTAGGCGATGGATAACAGGTTGATATTCCTGTACCACCTCATTATCGTTTGAGCAACGGGGGGACGCAGGAGGATAGGGTAAGCGCACTGCTGGATATGTGCGTGTAAGCAGTTAGGCTGAAAATGAGGCAAATCCCATTTTCGAGAAGGCTGAGCTGTGATGCCGAGGGAAATATAGTACCGAAGTTCCTGATTCCACACTGCCAAGAAAAGCCTCTAGCGAGATAAAAGGTGCCCGTACCGCAAACCGACACAGGTAGTCGAGGAGAGAATCCTAAGGTGAGCGAGAGAACTCTCGTTAAGGAACTCGGCAAAATGACCCCGTAACTTCGGGAGAAGGGGTGCTCTTTTGGGTGTTAAAGCCTAGAAGAGCCGCAGTGAATAGGCCCAGGCGACTGTTTAGCAAAAACACAGGTCTCTGCAAAGCCGCAAGGCGAAGTATAGGGGCTGACGCCTGCCCGGTGCTGGAAGGTTAAGGGGAGAGGTTAGCGCAAGCGAAGCTTTGAACCGAAGCCCCAGTAAACGGCGGCCGTAACTATAACGGTCCTAAGGTAGCGAAATTCCTTGTCGGGTAAGTTCCGACCCGCACGAAAGGCGTAACGATCTGGGCACTGTCTCAACGAGAGACTCGGTGAAATTATAGTACCTGTGAAGATGCAGGTTACCCGCGACAGGACGGAAAGACCCCGTGGAGCTTTACTGTAGCCTGATATTGAATTTTGGTACAGCTTGTACAGGATAGGTAGGAGCCGTAGAAGCCGGAGCGCCAGCTTCGGTGGAGGCATCGGTGGGATACTACCCTGGCTGTATTGAAATTCTAACCCATACCCCTGATCGGGGTAGGAGACAGTGTCAGGTGGGCAGTTTGACTGGGGCGGTCGCCTCCTAAAAAGTAACGGAGGCGCCCAAAGGTTCCCTCAGAATGGTTGGAAATCATTCGTAGAGTGTAAAGGCACAAGGGAGCTTGACTGCGAGACCTACAAGTCGAGCAGGGACGAAAGTCGGGCTTAGTGATCCGGTGGTTCCGCATGGAAGGGCCATCGCTCAACGGATAAAAGCTACCCATGGGATAACAGGCTTATCTCCCCCAAGAGTCCACATCGACGGGGAGGTTTGGCACCTCGATGTCGGCTCATCGCATCCTGGGGCTGTAGTCGGTCCCAAGGGTTGGGCTGTTCGCCCATTAAAGCGGTACGCGAGCTGGGTTCAGAACGTCGTGAGACAGTTCGGTCCCTATCCGTCGTGGGCGCAGGAAATTTGAGAGGAGCTGTCCTTAGTACGAGAGGACCGGGATGGACGCACCGCTGGTGTACCAGTTGTCTTGCCAAAGGCATAGCTGGGTAGCTATGTGCGGACGGGATAAGTGCTGAAAGCATCTAAGCATGAAGCCCCCCTCAAGATGAGATTTCCCATAGCGCAAGCTAGTAAGATCCCTGAAAGATGATCAGGTTGATAGGTCAGAGGTGGAAGCGTGGCGACATGTGGAGCTGACTGATACTAATCGATCGAGGACTTAACCAAAAAAAGTTTTTCTTCTTCTACATTATCTAGTTTTGAGAGAATGAATTTTCTCAGTTAAATAGTCTGGTGGCGATAGCGAGAAGGTCACACCCGTTCCCATACCGAACACGGAAGTTAAGCTTCTCAGCGCCAATGGTAGTTGGGGGCTCTCCCCCTGTGAGAGTAGGACGTTGCCGGGCACAAGATAAAAAACAGCCGTTTAGGCTGTTTTTTTACTTTTTAAAAGTGTGTTAAAAAACGGTGTTGATTTTTGAATAAGTTGTTGATTGGAGTGGAAGGTGCGAGACTCCTGCGGGAGAAGGTGTCACGGGAGACCCCGCAGGCGCTATGGCGCCGAGGAGGCTCCCGGACTCCCCGCGGAAAGGGAGCACCTAGAACGGAAATCAACAGACATATTTAAAACAGCTTTTTAAAAAAAGAATTGACTAGACATACACCCAACCAGAAGAAAAATCATACAATAAAATGCAGCCATTAGCGAGTTGAATATTCATAATATTGTATACAAATAAATCAACACGGACAGAATAGGTGTATGGAGGTGGGAATATGAGTTCACAACATTTAGAGGAAACTTGTGTTGTTTGTGAGGAAAAAAAATTAAAAGGGATCCATCTTTACACATCCTTTATATGCACAGATTGTGAAAGTGATTTAATTAAGACAGAAACGGATGACCCTAAATATAAATATTTTATCCATCAATTAAAAAAGGCTACAAAGCCAGAAATTTACTCATAAAATTTTTAAGTGCTCAATAAGAGCGCTTTTTTTTATTGGAACAAATTTTAGTAATGATGAGTATTCACAAGAACAAGGATGAATACTTCATTCAGTCATGAAAGGAGTGTTTAATCCTGTTGGTTTTGTTAAAATAAATGAGACCATTAATAGAAACATTATATGAAAATAAACAAATGATAAGCAGTGGTGATGATATGAACCAACAATATAAAACTCCATTATTTGATAAACTTATAGCACATAAAAATAAAAACTCTATTTCATTTCATGTACCAGGCCATAAAAATGGTCATGTGATTCCTGAAGCTGCACGTTCAATTAACCTTGATATGTTAAAGCTTGATGTAACAGAATTAACGGATTTGGATGATCTCCATTCACCAGAAGGTGTTATTCTAGAGTCTGAGCAACTTTTGGCAGAACTTTATCGTGTTAAGAAAAGCTTTTTCCTTGTGAATGGGACAACGGTTGGGAATTTAGCGATGGTTATGGCCGCTATAAAAGAGGGAGACACAGTTCTAGTACAAAGAAACTGTCATAAATCAATATTACATGCACTTCAATTAACCCATGCCAAACCAGTTTTCATAAATCCTGAATATAATGATGATTGGCATGTTGCTACAGGATTGTCGGTTGAGGCTGTACAGACTGCTATAACAAAATATCCACAGGCAAAAGCACTGATTGTTACCTACCCCAATTACTATGGGATGGTGTTCCAACTTGATAGGATTATTGAGATAGCACATGAGAAGAAGATCCCTGTTTTAGTAGACGAGGCACACGGTGCCCATTTTATTGCAGGAGAGCCTTTCCCTGCCTCTGCACTGACATTGGGGGCAGATGTAGTAGTACAATCTGCACATAAAACATTGCCAGCTATGACGATGGGTTCTTATTTGCACTTTAATAGCTCAATTATTTCATTAAAAAGAGTAGAAACATACTTACATATGTTACAGTCTAGCAGTCCATCCTACCTAATTATGGCTTCTTTAGATCTTGCCCGAAGCTATCTAGGGACTTTTAATCAAAGGGATTTAAATAAGCTTCAAAGTCAAATAGAGAAATTTCGCAAAGAGTTATCTGAAATACCAGGTCTAAAGGTGTTACCATATAAAAATGATTTTGGTGATTTATTAAAAATAACGATTCAATCAACTCGAGGCTGGAGCGGGTTTGAGTTACAATTGCATATGGAGGAGCTCGGTATTTTTGCTGAGATGGCCGATCCATCCAATCTCCTGTTAGTTGTTCCCCTGCTAAAGGCAGAAGCAACCTACGCTTTTAATGAAGTAATTGAGCTAATAAAAACCCTTGAAATGCCAAATGATTTGGTACAAGAGAATTTTCAATATAACAACATTCTGATTCAAAAGCGGGGCACATCGATACTAGAATTGAGTTTTAAAGAAATGGAAAAACTGAGCCGAACAAGACGCTCCCTTTCAGAGTCGATTGGAAAAATAAGTGCGGAAATGATCGTTCCCTATCCACCAGGTGTTCCATTATTATATCCCGGGAAAAGATTACAGAAGAAGATATTAAATATATTAACTGGTTACTTGAAAAAGGGACAAGGTTTCAAGGCGGAGAGTCGCTAAAAGAAGGCTATCTTTTTACTTTTTAATGGTTTTACATATATTGGAGGTTTCGTCATAATGATAGATAAAGGTTTATTTATTACGATTGAAGGTCCTGAAGGGGCTGGTAAGACAACGATTATTCAAATGCTGGCTATTCAGCTGGAACAGTACGGCTATAATGTAGTACAAACAAGGGAACCAGGTGGAATTGATATAGCTGAACAAATTCGTCATGTTATATTGGCAAGGGAAAATACAGCGATGGACCCACGAACCGAAGCTTTGTTATATGCTGCTGCAAGAAGGCAGCATTTAGTTGAAAAAGTGAAGCCGGCATTAGAACAAGGTGCAATCATCATTTGTGATCGATTTATCGATAGTTCTTTAGCTTATCAGGGCTTTGCACGTGGTTTGGGAGTGGATGAAGTGTTCAGTATTAATCAGTTTGCAATCGAGGATATGATGCCTGTATTAACGCTTTATTTTGATATCGAACCAGAATTAGGTTTGCGTCGAATCAATCAACATAAGGGACGAGAAGTGAATCGGTTGGATTTAGAAACAATCGATTTCCATCAGAGAGTGCGGGAAGGCTATCTGCAGTTAGTTGAAAGGTTTTCCGATAGAATTCAAGTGGTCGATGCTTCTAAGCCGGTAGATGAGGTATACTCGGCAGCACTAACTCAAATTAAAGCAATCTTACACGTTAATAAATAAGGATAGAGAGTGATGGGGTTGGCGAGAAATTGGACTCAATTAGAAGAGGTACAACAGACTGTTTTAAAAATGTTGAAAAATAGTATTACAAGAAATCGAGTCTCCCACGCCTATCTTTTTGAAGGAATGAGAGGGACTGGAAAGAAGGAAGTTGGTTTAATATTGGCAAAAAGCCTTTTTTGCCATGAGCCATTAGAAGGCTACCTTCCGTGTAATCAATGTGTAAACTGTAAGCGAATTGAAACAGGTAACCATCCGGACTTCCATTTAATCGAGCCAGATGGTCTATCAATTAAAAAACAACAAATCCTTGATCTACAGGAGGAATTTTCAAAAACTGGGGTTGAATCAAAGAAAAAAATTTATATGATCGTTCATGCTGATCGGATTACAGTAAATGCAGCTAATAGTCTATTAAAATTTCTTGAGGAACCTAATCAACAGACCTATGCCATTTTAATCACAGAACAGGTTCAAAAGATCCTTCCGACCATATTATCTAGATGCCAAATATTAACGTTCGCACCATTATCTCCTAAACATTTAATCGCAGCATTCATAGCAGAGGGGATTGAACCAGCTGAGGCTCCACTATTGGCGCAATTAACCAATAATATTGAGGAAGCTTTAGAGCTAAACCAGAATGATTGGTTTGCACAAGCACAAAAGATAGTGTTAAAATTATATGAAGTGCTTAAAAAGAATTCTCTTGAAGCGTTAGTCCATCTTCAAGACAAATGGTTTGAGCACTTTAAAGATAAAGAACAATTGGATCGTGGTCTTGATCTATTATTACTTATTTATAAGGATTTACTATATATACAGCTCGGAAAAGAGGACCAGGTTGTTTTTCAAAAAGAGTTGGTTCAATTAAAGCAATACGCATTACATTCATCAGGACGAAGCTTGGCCGAACAAATGACTTCCATCTTAGAATCAAAAAGAATGCTGAATGCTAATATGAATCATCAGCTGTTAATGGAACAACTTGTGTTAAAATTGCAGGAGGGATCTTCATTTGTATGATGTAGTAGGAGTTCGCTTTAAAAAAGCGGGGAAAATATATTACTTTGATCCCGGTGAACTACAAATTCAAAAGGATGAATTTGTCATTGTGGAAACGGTCCGTGGTGTGGAGTACGGAAAAGTTGTAACTGGCCGTAAGCAAGTTGAGGAACAGGATGTGGTTCTACCACTTAAAAAAGTTTTAAGACTTGCAGATCAAAAGGATAAGTTGATTGTTGAAGAGAATAAACAGGCAGCAAAGGAAGCGTATGAAATTTGCGGTGCGAAAGTAAATGAACACCAGCTAGATATGAAGCTAGTCGATGTAGAATACACTTATGATCGCAATAAAGTGATTTTCTATTTTACTGCAGATGGTAGAGTCGATTTTCGGGAGCTGGTTAAAGATTTAGCAGCTATTTTTCGAACGAGAATTGAGCTACGCCAAATTGGAGTTCGGGATGAGGCCAAGATGCTCGGTGGAATTGGTCCATGCGGAAGAATGCTATGCTGCTCAACTTTTCTAGGAGATTTTGATCCTGTTTCAATTAAAATGGCAAAGGATCAAAACCTATCATTAAATCCAACGAAGATCTCAGGGTTGTGTGGACGCTTAATGTGCTGCTTAAAATATGAAAATGATGAGTACGAAACAGCGAAAGAGCAGTTGCCTGATTTAGGAGAAAAGATTGAAACACCCCATGGAATTGGGAAGGTTGTCGGCTTAAATATATTAGAACGCGTACTTCAAGTAGAATACAGTGATCAAGGGCGTGTGCTTGAATATACACTGGATGAGATTTTGAAAGAGGGCGCCGTTTCGATACAATCCACAGATTGATGAGGTGGAATGCGTGGACAAAAAGGAAATCTTTGATTCAGTCATTAATATGGAAGAACAAATTGGTCAATTGTATACCAAGCTTGGCGAACTAAAGCAGCACCTGGCGGAAATCTTGGAAGAAAATAATTCGCTAAAGTTGGAAAATGACCTATTAAGAAAGCGGTTTGAGTTAACCGCAAAAAAAGAAGTACAGCAGAAGAGACCTACGAAGAAAAATGCATCTCAGCCTGATTCATCAGACCGAACAAGTTTCGATATTGGAGAAGGCTATGATAATCTTGCTCGACTTTATCAGGAAGGTTTCCATATTTGTAATATCCATTATGGTAGTCCGAGAAAAGAAGGGGATTGTCTATTCTGCTTATCCTTTTTAAATAAGAAATAGTCAGTAGCCTTCCTACTCTTCTAGGAAGGCTGTTTTTTCGGTAAAAGTAAGAGAATGTGTACATCACTTCACAGGAGGAACACAATTCCATGGTTATGTTAAAGGACGATGAACGATTAGATTATTTATTAGCAGAGGACCTGCGGATTATTCAAAGTCCATCTGTTTTTGCATTTTCACTTGATGCTGTGTTGTTGGCAAAATTCGTTTATGTGCCGATTCAAAAGGGAAATATCCTTGATTTATGTAGTGGTAATGGTATTATTCCACTTTTGTTAAGTACGAGGACAAAAGGTCAAATCACAGGTGTTGAGATTCAAGAACGATTATATGATATGGCAACCCGTAGCATTGAATACAATCAGCTTGATTCTCGCATACACATGATTCATGGTGATATTAAGGAGATGCCGAAACTTCTTGGTCATGGGAAATTTGATAGTATTACTTGTAACCCTCCCTACTTTGCTACTCCGAATAAGGATGAAATCAATGAAAATGAGCATTTAGCGATTGCTCGTCATGAAATTCTCTGCACTTTAGAGGATACAGTGCGTGTATCCAGTCAGCTTGTCAGGCAGGGTGGGAAGGTAGCCTTTGTCCACCGACCAGGTCGATTATTAGAAATTATTACGTTAATGCGGAAATATCGTTTAGAGCCAAAAAGAATTCAGTTTGTCCATCCCAAGATTGGAAAGGATGCAAATACTCTATTAATAGAGGCAATAAAAGATGGTCAGCCAGATTTGAAGATTTTGCCGCCTTTATTTGTTTATGGGAATGATCAACAATATACATCAGAGGTTAAAGAGATTTTATATGGAGAATAGGCATTATTTTTATGTATTACAATGTCGGGATGGAAGTTTTTATGGGGGATATACAAATAATATCGAACGGCGCATTGCCATGCATAATAATGGCAAGGGCGCAAAGTATACAAAAGGCAGAGGGCCCGTTGTCCTTTTATACAAAAGGATATTTGAGAATAAGAGCGATGCGTTGAAAGCAGAATATGAATTCAAGCAGTGGTCTCGGAAAAAAAAGGAACAGTTTTTAATGAAAGAGGCAGGTGAGTGTTATGTGGCAACAAAAAAGCTTTAGTCATGATCATCACGGAGGTATTTTATATCTAGTACCGACACCGATTGGAAATCTGGAGGACATGAGTTTTCGAGCAATTCGTATTTTAAAAGAAGCAAATGTCATTGCTGCCGAAGATACAAGAAATACGATGAAACTCTGTAATTATTTTGAAATTGAGACTCAAGTGATCAGTTATCATGAACATAATAAAAAGGTGAGTGGTGAAAAGCTATTAGGTCGTTTGCGGGATGGGGAAACCGTTGCGTTGGTTAGTGATGCCGGAATGCCGACGATTTCTGACCCTGGGCTATGAACTAGTACGTGAAGCAGTAGCAGAGCAATTAAAGGTAGTTCCGCTTCCCGGTGCTAATGCTGCTTTGACTGCCTTAATTGCTTCTGGACTAGTAACACAACCCTTCTACTTTTATGGGTTTTTAGATCGTCAAAAAAAAGAGAAACGTAAGGAACTTGAAAAATTAGCTACTGAAAAGGCCACGCTTTTATTATATGAATCACCACATCGGTTAAAGGAAACATTAAATTTAATGCTTGAGGCATTTGGAAATCGGGAAATTGTTTTATGTAGGGAGTTAACCAAAAAATTTGAGGAATTTATCCGTGGAACAATTGAAGAGGTAATCGATTGGGCTTACAAAGATGAGATTAGAGGGGAATTTTGCATTGTCGTAGAGGGCTCTAACCAGGATAGTGAATCTCAGACAGAGCAGTGGTGGACGGAAATGACCATATCCCAGCATGTTGAATATTATATTGCGGAAAAAAATTTAAGTTCAAAAGAGGCAATTAAGCAAACAGCGGTGGACAGAGAGCTTGCTAAAAGGGAAGTTTATCAAAACTATCATATTGAGAATAAATAAAAAAAGGCTGAATTTGATTCAGCCTTTTTGGTATTAAAAGATTTATTTATTTAAATTAAAAGCAGATTTAATTTCGTCAACTAGTTGTTCTGCACCTTCACGGCTAAGGATTAATTTTCCGTCAGCTAGTGTTACGTTATCATCTGATACTTCACCAGTCACTTGGCAAGTCATATTTGGTTTATATTTTTTTAAAATAATTCTTTCGTCGTCAACGTAAATCTCAAGTGCATCTTTCTCTGCAATTCCAAGTGTTCTTCTTAGCTCGATTGGAATAACAACACGACCAAGCTCATCAACCTTACGTACAATACCTGTAGATTTCATTTAATTAATCTCCTCTCAAATCTCCTGTAGTTCTCTCTATTATAGTTTTGATTCGTCATTATTCGACATTTTTCTATTATAGTTTAATAATACCAGCCATTCCCATAAACGTCAATTATTTTTATTTCCGAATTAATAGTAATTTTTACCTCCCGTTTAAAACGTTGATATATCAATGAAATTGTGAAAATGTTTCGTTTTACTAATAAAATTTCACTCGGAATGCAGTTGATTATTCCCCTAGTATAATATAATATTTCGTATTATTTTTCGACAAAATCCCCCAAAAGTCCTCATCGTTCAAATTTTTCTTTTTTCTTTTTGTCTCTGTAAAATTTATCTGTTGATTTCCACTCCAAATAATAGACCCTTAAAATTCAACTTAGCACTTAAACTCTGCCTTATTTTTTATAGTAAAACGTGTTGTTGCACAAATTTGCATTTTTAGGTATATTTTGATGATATAAGAGGTTAAGCTGACTGAAGAAATCATTCTATTTATAAAGCTTTTTTAAATAAAATTAGCCCTTTTTATTAGTAAGAGGGGTTCTAATGGGAGGAATATTCAAATGGAGGAAAAATTAAATACGTTTTACCTTACAACTCCGATTTATTATCCAAGCGGAAATCTACATATAGGACATGCATATACAACGGTAGCAGGTGATGCAATGGCCCGATATAAGCGGATGCGTGGCTATGATGTAATGTATCTAACAGGAACGGATGAGCATGGCCAAAAAATTCAGGAAAAGGCCGAAGAAAAGGGTGTAACTCCACAGGCTTATGTCGATGAAATTGTGGCTGGAATTCAAGATTTGTGGAAAAAGCTTGATATTTCTTATGATGATTTTATAAGGACAACTGAGGATCGGCATAAGCAAGTTGTTCAGAAGATTTTTGCGCAGCTTCTTGAGCAGGGCGATATTTACTTAGGTGAGTATGAAGGCTGGTATTGTACTCCTTGTGAGTCATACTATACTGAACTTCAATTAGTAGAAGGAAATTGTCCGGATTGCGGACGGCCAGTTCAAAAGGTGAAAGAAGAATCCTATTTCTTTAAAGTAAGCAAGTATGCTGATCGCTTACTCGCTTATTATGAAGAAAATCCTGAATTTATCCAACCAGAGTCACGAAAAAATGAAATGATTAATAATTTTATTAAACCAGGGTTGGAGGATTTAGCTGTATCAAGGACGACTTTTGACTGGGGTATTAAGGTACCTGGGAATCCAAAACATGTAATTTATGTTTGGATTGACGCTTTATCTAACTACATTACTGCATTAGGTTATGGCGCAGAAAATGATGCGAAATATTTAAACTACTGGCCAGCAAATGTTCATTTAGTAGGAAAAGAAATTGTTCGTTTCCATACAATTTACTGGCCGATTATGTTAATGGCCTTGGAACTTCCACTACCGAAAAAAGTTTTCGCTCATGGTTGGTTATTAATGAAGGATGGAAAAATGTCAAAATCTAAAGGAAATGTGGTTGATCCTGTCACATTAATTGATCGTTATGGGCTAGATTCACTACGTTATTATTTACTCCGTGAAGTCCCATTTGGAGCGGATGGAGTCTTTACACCAGAAGGTTTTGTTGACCGAATTAATTTTGATTTAGCCAATGATCTTGGTAACCTATTAAATCGTACAGTTGCCATGATTAATAAATATTTTGATGGTGAAATTCCAGCCTATGTAGGAGCAAATGGAGAATTTGATCAACAGCTTTTACAGGTAAATCAAGAAGCAGTCCGCAAATATGAGGATGCGATGGAGCGGATGGAGTTTTCAGTAGCCTTAACCTCTATTTGGCAAGTTGTAAGTCGTACGAATAAATACATTGATGAGACGCAACCATGGGTGTTAGCGAAAGAGGAAGCAACAAAGCCTGAATTAGCGAATGTAATGGCTCATCTTGCTGAATCATTACGTCGTGTAGCCATTTTACTAAAACCATTTTTAACACAGGCACCGGATAAAATTTTTGCCCAATTAGGGGTAAATGCTGAAGAATTAACGAGCTGGGCAAGCATTGAACGTTTCGGGCAAATTCCAGTAGGAACAAAGGTTACAAAAGGCGAGCCGATTTTCCCACGTCTTGATATTGAAGAGGAAGTAGCTTATATTAAAGCACAAATGGCACCACCTGCTTCGAAAAAGGAAGAGGAGGAACCGAAAGCAGAGGTTTTAGAAAAACCAGAGGTCGAGGAAATTTCGATTGAAGATTTTATGAAGGTTGATTTGCGTGTGGCAGAAGTAATTGAGTGTGAGGCAATCCCAAAAGCAGATAAGTTATTAAAGCTGCAATTGGATTTAGGCTATGAAAAGCGCCAAGTTGTTTCTGGAATTGCTCAATACTATAAGCCTGAGGAGTTAGTGGGGCGCAAGGTTATTTGTGTGACAAATCTTAAGCCTGTTAAACTGCGTGGTCAGCTTTCACAGGGGATGATATTAGCAGGTAGCCAAGATGGGCAGCTATCGCTAGCAACCGTTGATCAAAGTCTACCAAATGGCTCAAAAGTAAAATAAACTCTCAAAAAGCTCCAGCCAAAAGCTGGAGCTTTTTTAACAATGTTTCACGTGTAACATTTTGTCGAGCTTAGACTGATTTTGCTTTTACGGACATAAACGTTAAACTATAGATGAATTTAATATAAGGGGAGTAATTAGACATGCTTTTCGATACACATGTGCACTTAAATGCGGATCAATATAAAGAAGATTTAACAGAGGTAATCGAGCGCGCCTTGCAGGAGGGTGTCAAAAAGATGGTCGTCGTCGGATTTGACACCCCTACGATTACAAAAGCGATTGAACTCGTGGAAACGTATGAATTCCTTTATGCAAGCGTGGGCTGGCATCCTGTTGATGCAATTGATATGACAGAAGCCGATTTAGCATGGATTGAACAGTTATCTAGTCATCCTAAAGTCGTTGCACTAGGAGAAATGGGACTTGATTATTATTGGGATAAATCTCCAAAGGATATTCAAAAGGAAGTGTTCAGGAAACAAATTCAACTTGCTAAAAAGGTAAAGCTACCGATTATTATTCATAATCGTGATGCAACAGCCGATATTATGGAAATCTTGAAAGAAGAACGGGCAGAAGAGGTTGGAGGTATCATGCATTGTTTTAGCGGCAGCCCGGAAACAGCCCTTGAGTGTATTAAAATGAACTTCTACATTTCCTTAGGTGGGCCTGTCACGTTTAAAAACGCGAAACAGCCTAAAAAGGTAGCAGAAGTGGTACCGTTAGATCGACTATTAATTGAAACAGATTGTCCGTATCTTACTCCGCATCCTTACCGTGGTAAACGAAATGAACCAAGCTATGTGAAGTTAGTCGCAGAACAAATTGCCGACATTAAGGGCGAATCTTTTGAAGATATTTGTAGGATTACAACAGAAAATGCAAAAAAAATATTCGACATTAAATGATAGTGAATCTTGTCGAATATTCTAGAAGATTGTCCTAATTTTTAATAAATCTTACAAGTTCTACACGCCTCCAACTATTCATAGGATAACCATGTCGATATTAATCTCTTTACTTTTCCTCTTGACTTTTAGCATAATAGGTTTACGTCAGGGAAAAGTGCATCAGTTGACAGTCGGCAAGATAGTCTATATAATTCTCTCGAGAAAAGGAGGCGTTTTTCATCGTACTCAAAAACATGAAAAACCTGTTTTCAAACCTTTCGAGGAAGAGGAGATGGACCGTTTTAATTGCAAGTTTCATAGTTTTTGTTGCAGCAACAGGTGGTATCCTGTATGAAACGAGTAAGAAAACTGTAGCATTAACAATCGACGGTCAAGAAAAAATCATTAAGACCCATGCGAATACCGTTGAGGGAATTTTTAATGATCTAAATGTCTCGCTTCACTCAAAGGATTTTGTGTTTCCCTCGGTAAACACAAAGGTTAAAAACAATTTAAGAGTTGTATATAAACCAGCAAAACAGGTTCAACTTGTCACAGATGGCGAGAAGAAAACGGTTTGGACAACAGCCACAACAGTTGCACAATTGTTAAAAGAGCAGAAAATAGCATTACAAGAACATGATGAGGTACTTCCCAGGCCCAAGACTAAGCTAAGAAACAACTTAAAGGTAAACGTAAAATTGGCTCTTTCGGTCACATTTATTGATGGCGGAAAGGAGCAGAAGCTTTGGTCCACTTCGACTACGGTCGCTGACTTTTTAGTACAACAAGGAATCAAACTTAATCAACTAGACAGAGTTGAGCCTAAGCCGGAACAATCACTTACTAACAATGGGGTGATTAACGTCATTAGGGTTGAAAAAGTCACCGATGTAGTGGAAGAACCAGTTGGATTCGCAGTCGTAACGAAACAGGATGCTAACCTTGAACAAGGAAAAGAGCAAACTGTACAAGAAGGGCAAGAGGGCCTTGCTAAACGGACATATGAAATTGTCTATGAGAATGGCAAGGAAATCGTTCGAAATTTAATCAATGAAACGATGCTTAAGAATAAAATAGACAAGGTAGTTTCTGTAGGGACCATGTCGCTGGCTCAACAAATTTCGCGTGGTGCAGGTTCTGGTCGTGAAATGTATGTGACGTCTACCGCCTACACAGCTTCGTGTAATGGTTGTTCCAGGTACTACAAAAATAGGAATAAATTTAAGAACTAATCCAAATGCAAAGGTCATTGCAGTGGATCCTAGTATTATTCCGCTAGGGACTAAGGTGTATGTTGAAGGCTATGGCTATGCGATTGCTGCTGATACTGGTTCAGCGATAAAGGGGTACAAGATAGATATCTTTATCCCGACACAAGCAGAAGCCTATCGTTGGGGTGTTCGTAAAGTCAAAATCAGAATTTTATAGTAGGTTAAGTGCAGAGGGAGACATTCCTCTGCATTTTGCTTTTTCTCATTTTTTCATTAAAATAAAGAGGATACTCCTTTTTTTATTAATCTATTGGTACATTTAGAGACAATAACATTACATTTTGATACAAGTATCTCAAAAAATGAATGACATTAATTTATACATAATGATTAAGGAATGATCTTAAATAAGATGGGTGTTTGGAATTAACGTGATGGAGGATATGGCTATATGAAAATTAAAGAGGTCATTGTGGTGGAAGGGAAAGATGATACCACTGCGATTAGACGTGCTGTAGATGCAGATACAATCGAAACAAATGGATCTGCCATAAATGAGGAGACAATTGAAAAAATAAAATTGGCCCAGAAAACACGAGGTGTCATAGTATTAACCGATCCTGATTTTCCAGGGAAAAGATTCGAAATACAATAACACAGAGAGTACCAGGCTGTAAGCATGCTTTTTTAGCTAAAGAAGATGCACTCAAAAATAAGGGGAGAGGACTTGGTGTTGAACACGCGTCTCCGCAGGCTATCATAAATGCTCTCCATGAAGCACACGAAATGAGTGAAACGATTAGGGAACAGATACCGCAGGAGGACTTAATTGACGCAGGGTTAATTGGTGGCTTAGGTGCAAAGGAACGAAGAGAAAGGCTCGGCAAAATTCTAAAGATAGGTTATACAAATGGAAAACAACTACATAAACGCTTGATGATGTTTCAGATAAGTCGTGCAGAATTTAGTGCAGCGCTTGCCACCATTAGACAGGAGGAAAAAAATGAATAAAGATATCGCGACACCGATACGAACGAGAGCTATTCTTGAAAAGTACGGATTTTCATTTAAAAAAAGTCTTGGCCAAAACTTCTTGATTGACCCTAATATCTTAACAAGAATTGTTGATCATGCTAATATTTCGGAAGATACAGGAACAATTGAAATTGGGCCAGGAATTGGAGCATTAACGGAACATTTAGCTCGCCGCAGTAAAAAAGTAGTCGCATTTGAGATTGATCAACGACTGCTACCAATTTTGAATGAAACCCTTTCACCCTATTCTAATGTGGAGATTATCCATTCTGATGTCTTAAAGGCTGATGTGAAGACGGTGATTGAGGAAAAGTTTACTGATGTTAAGGATATTATGGTTGTGGCCAATTTACCTTACTATGTGACGACGCCGATTATCATGAAATTACTGGAGGAGAAGCTGCCGATCAGAGGAATTGTCGTCATGCTTCAAAAGGAAGTTGCTGACCGTATTTCAGCGAAACCAGGAACGAAGGATTACGGCTCGCTTTCAATTGCTGTTCAATACTATACGACGGCAGAAATTGTGATGACCGTTCCAAAAACAGTCTTTGTTCCACAGCCAAATGTCGATTCAGCTATTATTAGACTGACTGTCCGTGATCAGCCAGCCGTTGAAATGAAAGATGAGGACTTCTTCTTTCAAGTGATCAAAGCAAGTTTTGCACAAAGGCGGAAAACGATATTAAATAATTTAACGAACCAGCTGCCGTTGGGAAAAGAGAAAAAAGAAGCAATTGTAGCCGCATTGAATGCTGCTCATATTGAACCAGGACGACGAGGAGAAACGCTCACAATTGAGGAATTTGCCCGTTTAAGTGACGAGCTCCTACATTATTTTCAACATGTATCGTAAAGAATCGTGTAGTTGAAAAACAATGCTATTATGTTGAAGTAATGTTTATACATAGGGGATAACTCTTTCATTCGAGTTATCCTCTTTTTGTATTTGCCGTCTTAAGACTTTTGAAAGCTCCATTTGAAGTCGAATCACATATTGTGGTGTAGTTGCATAGCCTATAGGAGAAAGCTTTAGGAAGGCCTAAAGTATGGGAGTATGGAGTGGATGACTATGGCGATAAACATGATGGATGTAGTCGGAAGAAAGTCATACCATTGTGACATATTGTTTCGTGTAATCGATCTAAGAGAAGAGGCAGGTCGAAAAATTGCCATTCTTTACGGAGAGGATTTTCGACTCATTGCTGATGCACCATATGATGATCTTATTAAAATGAATCCATCTGAACAAAGGAAGAAATCCCAACAATTCCGTTCAATGGAAGAACAATCATTTGAACTATTTCGCCAAGATGTCAGTTTGCTGAAAGAGAAACAAGAATACGATGCAAGTGATGGATATAGTAAAGATATTGGTATCTTTCAAGTGCCGGGAAAGGTTCTTCACATTGACGGTGATCCCTCATATTTAAAGAAATGTCTTTTATTATATGAAAAAGTCGGGGTTCCTGTTTATGGGGTTCATTGCAATGAAAAGGAAATGCCACTGAAGATTGGTCAATTAATCGATTATTATCGGCCAGATATTTTGGTTATCACTGGTCATGATTCTTATTCGAAGTCAAAAGGGAAAATGTCGGATATTCATGCATACCGCCATTCATTGCATTTTATGCAAACGGTGTTAGAGGCTAGGAAAAAGGTGCCACACTTAGATCAGTTAGTTATTTTTGCAGGAGCATGCCAATCCCATTTTGAGTCATTAATTCAAGCAGGAGCAAATTTTGCAAGTTCCCCTTCCCGAGTAAATATTCACGCGCTTGACCCTGTTTATATCGTAGCAAAGATTAGTTTTACTCCTTTTATGGAAAGAATTAATGTTTGGGATGTGTTAAGAAATACACTAACAGGTGAAAAAGGCTTAGGTGGAATTGAGACAAAGGGAGTCCTTCGAACAGGCATGCCTTATAAATTACCATTAGACGATTAGCTAAACTATCATAAGCCGTCTGAAATGACGGCTTATTGTGGTTCTATTTAGGAAAAAGATCAATTTTAATGGAGTACTATCTTTAGACGCAAAATCCCTTAGCTGTCCAATCGATTCTTTATTTTGTTATATTGAAAAAAATCGATACATAATCCTTGCTAAATCAGGTCAATATAACAATGTAGAAAATTAGCAAAAAAAGTGGAATGAAAAACATTGACAATCAATTTATTTGACTGTTATAATTTTATATTTTGTTTGACTTTTTTTGTTAATCGTGTTATACTTTTCATAGTGAGGTGGACCGAATGCCAAAAACATTAGCGGATATTAAGAAAGCTCTCGACTCAAATTTAGGGAAAAGACTGATGCTAAAGGCGAATGGGGGACGTAGAAAGACGATTGAACGTTCCGGTGTTTTAGCAGAAACGTATCCTTCTGTATTTGTAATTGAGTTGGATCAAGAAGAAAACGCGTTTGAACGGGTATCATATAGCTACGCAGATATTTTAACAGAGACGGTTCAGATTACCTTCTATGAAGATCCATCAGGCAATATTGCTTTAAGTTAATATTTTTTAAAAATGCAGTGGACACTTGTTTGCTGCTTTTTATTTTGTCTTCCATCAATCATACTAATAAGTTTCTTTTCTTATCACAAACTAAGAGTGCCGGAGTGAATAGGAGGTTGTTTGTTTGAGCAGAAGAAGAGGGATTATGTCTGAACATTTTAAAGAAGAGCTTGCAAAAGAGCTTGGCTTTTATGATGTGGTTCAAAAGGAAGGCTGGGGTGGAATCAAGGCCCGTGATGCAGGAAATATGGTAAAAATGGCGATCCAACTTGCAGAGCAACAGCTAATGAACAAACGATAATTTCTCTTACACAACAAGCTTTAGGCTTCAATCAAAAACATCACACGGCAAGAAGTCAGGGGTTAGCCTTGACTTCTTTTTTTAGGCTGTGTTAAAGCTTATTGTTGATTATTAGCACAATGTTGATTGGAGCGGAAGGCGCGAGACTCCTGCGGGAGTAGCTGGCATGGGAGACCCCACAGGCGCGATAGCGCCGAGGAGGCTCCCAGTTAGCCCCGCGGAAAGCGAGTGCCTGCAGCGGAAATCAACTTTCAAGTTTAATAAAATTTGCAAGCGATATCATAATAGTGCATCAATGCTAAGGAAACCACCGAAATAAAACATTATAATAGAAAAATAAAAGGAGTAATTCAGAATAATGTAGGGAAGTAAACGTTCTAACCTGTCTGTTTTATGGTAAAATAGGACAAAATATGAAGATATCGTCGAATTTTGTAAAGTAGGTGGGTATGTTGAAGCTTTTAGTGAAAGCACCGGCGAAAATCAATTTATCATTAGATGTTTTACATAAACGTCCAGATGGATATCATGAAGTCGAAATGATTATGACAACAATTGATTTAGCCGATCGCCTTGAGCTTTCTTTATTAGATAAAGATGAAATACATATTGTTTCACATAATCGATTTGTTCCAGATGATCAGCGTAATTTGGCTTATCAGGCAGCAAGTCTTTTAAAGACCAGGTTTCAGGTAAAACAAGGTGTAAGAATTGCGATTGAAAAAACCATTCCCGTTGCTGCTGGACTTGCTGGGGGTAGTAGTGATGCTGCTGCTGCTTTAAGGGGGCTAAATAAGCTTTGGAAGCTAGGCTTATCTTTAGACGAGTTAGCAGTGTTAGGTTCAGAAATTGGATCAGATGTTTCCTTTTGTGTATATGGAGGAACCGCTCTGGCAAAAGGCCGGGTGAAATCATCCAAGAGCTTCCTGTACCCCCTACATGCTGGGTGATTTTAGCGAAGCCGTTCATTGGTGTATCGACTGCTGATGTATATCGACGTTTAGATCTCAGTAAAATAAAGCATCCAAATACAAATGCTATGATCGATGCTATTTATACGAAAAACTATGACCAGGTTTGTCAGCAGGTTGGTAACGTACTAGAAGAAGTTACACTTCAGCTGCATCCAGAGGTTGCGCAAATTAAAGACCAAATGAAGCGGTTTGGGGCAGATGCTGTGTTAATGAGTGGTAGCGGTCCAACTGTATTTTGCCTTGTACAACATGATTCAAGAATGCATCGTATTTATAATGGATTGAGAGGATTTTGTGACCAGGTTTTCGCTGTAAGGATATTAGGCGACCGTCATACCCTTGATTAAATCCGTATATTAATGATATATTATCGTTAAACATTCGGTTTTTGGAGGTCCCATTTATGAAATTCCGGCGGAGTGAACGTTTGCTAGACATGGCTCATTATTTAACTGAGCACCCTCGCGAGTTAGTATCATTATCCTATTTTGCTGATCGATATAAATCAGCTAAATCATCAATTAGTGAAGATTTAGCGATTATTAAAGATACATTCGAGCAAAGAGGGATAGGCACATTACAGACAGTCCCAGGTGCGGCAGGTGGAGTTAAGTATTATGTGAAGGTGAATGAAACAGAGGCAAGACCATTTGTTGAGGAATTGTGTGAGTTAATGTCGAGTCCAGAACGGCTTCTTCCTGGTGGGTATTTATATATGACCGATATTATTGGGGATCCTTCTATTGTTCGAAAAGCCGGTCGTTTGTTTGCATCTGCCTATGCCTATGCTAATATTGATGCGGTAATGACAGTGGCTACAAAGGGTATTCCACTTGCTTATGCAGTGGCAAGTCAAATCAATGTTCCCGTTGTCATTGTAAGACCAGATAGCAAGGTAACAGAAGGTTCAACCGTTAGTATTAACTATGTATCTGGCTCTACGAAACGAATTCAAACGATGGTTCTTTCAAAACGGAGCTTAGCCGAAGGGACAAAGGTTCTCATTGTTGACGATTTCATGAAGGCGGGCGGAACTGTTAATGGCATGAAGAGCTTATTAGCGGAGTTTAAAGCTGATCTAACGGGTATAGCTGTATTAGTTGAATCAGAAAATATTGAGGAACGATTAGTCGATGAATACATATCTTTGGTTAGACTATCTGATGTGGATGAGAGAGCCAAAACCGTGAAGGTAAGTGAAGGAAATTATTTCACATTAGCCGGAAATATGTCTTGGGAAAAATAAGAGCTAGGTATTAACATTTCACTATAGATGAAATCAATCTTGGGGAGGTTTTTTGAAATGAAGGTAGTTCAAACAAGCGGTGCTCCTGCCGCAATAGGTCCATATTCTCAAGGAATCATTGTCAACAATATGTTTTATAGTTCTGGACAAATTCCATTAACTGCAGAAGGGGTATTGGTTGAGGGAGACATTCAAGCACAAACTCATCAGGTATTTAAAAACCTGCAAGCAGTCCTTGAGGAGGCTGGTGCGTCTTTTGAAACAGTTGTTAAAACAACGGTGTTTATTAAGGACATGAATGATTTTGTGGCTCTGAATGAAGTATATGGTGAATATTTTTCAGTACATAAGCCAGCACGATCATGTGTTGAGGTGGCTCGTCTACCAAAAGATGTACTAGTTGAAATTGAAGTGATTGCGCTCGTTAAATAATAACGAGCGTTTTTTTTTTTTGAAGAAAAAGCCTTCCGCTCCAATCAACAGATTGCTCAAATATCAGCTTCGTTCTTTAACATAGAATTATATAAAAAACACCCATACTACATATTCTAAAAAGTTTCAGTGATGTACATCACATTTATTTCGGTTTTCGTTTCATTTTTTGTTCACAATTTGAGCAAATTTTTTGAAAAAAAAGTAATAGTTAAGGAGGAAAAATGGAAATACTTGTTGAATAATTTAGGTGGTTTTCATTTGGAAAATTATAAAGGTGGTGAACATGATGGAAGTGACAGACGTTAGATTACGCCGTGTTAATACAGATGGTCGTATGAGAGCAATCGCATCAATTACATTAGACAATGAGTTTGTTGTTCATGACATTCGTGTCATAGACGGAAACAATGGTTTATTTGTTGCGATGCCGAGCAAACGGACACCAGATGGTGAATTCCGTGATATCGCCCATCCAATTAATTCGGGAACTCGTGGCAAAATTCAAGAAGCCGTATTAGCGGAATACCATCGATTAGGTGAATTAGAAGTTGAATTTGAAGAAGCCGGAGCATCCTAAATAACGGTTACAACGAGAGCCTTACTGACCTAATAAGTATGGCTCTTTTTTTAAAAGATTATAATCCATCTCCTCTTCTATACCCCTACAAAAAAGCAAGCGCTTACTATCCCTTCCTGAATTCTCCCTAACTTAACAAATATTTGCACTTTGTGAACACTCCTTGAAATACTCGGCTATTTAAGATATATTCTTAATGGATAAAAAGGTAAA
The DNA here is from genome assembly GCF_033449965.1 of Bacillus sp. T3. Taxonomy (NCBI): domain Bacteria; kingdom Bacillati; phylum Bacillota; class Bacilli; order Caryophanales; family Bacillaceae; genus Bacillus; species Bacillus sp. T3. The sequence goes on along the minus strand of NZ_CP137761.1, from coordinate 109,431 downwards.
TTGGAGGGCCATACATGTCTAGTCGGTATGCGATTATTTTAGCCGCAGGTCAAGGAACACGAATGAAGTCAAAGCTTTATAAAGTGTTACATCCTGTTTGCGGTAAACCAATGGTTCAACACGTTGTTGATCAAGTTTCTCAGCTTAATATAGATGAAATGGTCACAATTATTGGTCATGGTGCGGAAAAAGTAAAAGCTCAACTTGGGAACTTGAGTCAGTATGCATTGCAAGAAAGTCAGCTTGGTACGGCACATGCTGTTATTCAAGCTAAAGAAATGCTTGCAGGAAAACCAGGAGTCACGTTAGTTGTCTGCGGAGATACTCCGTTAATTCAGGCTGAAACGATGGAAGCGTTGTTCAAGCAGCATCAAGATGCCAATGCAAAAGTAACGGTTTTAACTGCAGAAGCTGTGGATCCAACTGGCTACGGTCGAATTGTTCGGAATAACGAAGGGTTTGTTGAAAAGATTGTTGAACATAAGGATGCAACAGTAGAAGAGCGGAGCATTAAGGAAATTAACACAGGCACTTATTGCTTTGATAATCTTGCTTTATTTCAAGCACTTGAACAAGTTTCTAATGATAATGTACAGGGCGAATATTACTTGCCTGATGTCATTGAAATTCTGAAAAAACAAGGTGAAATCGTAACCGCTTTTCAAACCACAGAATTCGAAGAGACGCTGGGCGTCAATGATCGAATTGCCCTTTCTGAAGCAGAACGGATTATGAAAATTAGAATTAATGAAACACATATGCGCAATGGTGTGACACTGATTGACCCGCAAACTACATATATTGGTTCGGATGTTGCGATTGGTCAAGATACAGTCATTTACCCTGGTACGGTTCTTTTAGGAAAGACAACAATTGGTTCAGATTGTATTATTGGCCCAAATAGCGAAATAAAGGATTGCCAAATTGGCGATGAAACAACAATCCGCCATTCTGTTGCACATGATAGCAGTATTGGTAGGGCTGTAAATATTGGACCATTTGCCCATATTCGACCAGCATCTGATATTCATGATGATGTAAAAATCGGAAACTTTGTCGAAATTAAAAAAGCTGTTTTTGGTCAAGGAAGTAAAGCATCACATCTTAGTTACATAGGAGATGCCGAAGTTGGTAAGGATGTTAATATTGGCTGTGGCTCAATTACAGTAAACTACGATGGAAAAAATAAATTCTTAACGAAGATTGAAGACAATGTATTTGTCGGTTGTAATTCCAATTTAGTAGCACCTGTCACTATTGGCAAAGGGTCTTACGTTGCAGCAGGTTCTACGATTACAAGTGATGTTCCAGAGGATGCATTATCAATCGCTCGAGCGCGTCAAGTGAATAAAGAAAACTATGTACAAAAATTAAATCAAAAGAAATAAGCTGGAGGGGCCGTCATGTCGAATCAATATTTAGATCCAAATTTAAAAGTATTTACTTTAAACTCAAACAAAGAGCTTGCTGAAGAAATTGCCAAAGTCATTGGTGTAGAACTTGGGAAATGTTCCGTTACTCGTTTTAGTGATGGTGAAATTCAAATAAACATTGAAGAAAGTATTCGTGGTTGTGATGTATTCATCATTCAATCAACAAGCTCACCTGTAAATGAGCATTTAATGGAATTGCTCATCTTAATCGATGCACTGAAAAGAGCGTCAGCTAAAACGATAAACCTAGTTATTCCGTACTACGGTTATGCACGCCAAGATCGTAAGGCACGTGCGCGTGAGCCAATCACAGCAAAACTAGTTGCTAACTTGCTTGAAACTGCTGGTGCTACGCGTGTTATTACATTGGATCTGCATGCACCACAAATTCAAGGTTTCTTTGATATTCCAATCGACCACCTAATGGGTGTTCCAATCCTATCTGAGTATTTTAAAAATAAAGCTTACGAGAAGGATATTGTCATCGTATCACCTGACCATGGCGGGGTAACACGTGCTCGTAAAATGGCAGAACGCTTAAAGGCTCCAATTGCCATTATCGATAAGCGTCGTCCAAAGCCAAACGTGGCAGAGGTTATGAACATTGTCGGTAATATCGAAGGAAAAGTTGCAATCCTAATTGATGATATCATTGATACTGCAGGAACGATTACACTAGCAGCAAATGCACTTGTTGAAAATGGAGCTTCAGAGGTTTATGCATGCTGTACACATCCTGTTTTATCAGGTCCAGCGATTAGCCGTATTGAAAACTCAAAAATTAAAGAATTAGTTATTACAAATTCAATTGCTCTTCCAGAAGAAAAGATGATTGATAAAATCGTCAATCTTTCTGTCGCTTCATTGCTTGGTGATGCAATTATCCGTGTTCATGAGGAGCAATCAGTAAGCGTATTGTTCGAATAGGCTTTCCATATAAATAGGTTTATTTCTTCCTAATTTAGGGCATTTTGATATAGTACCCAACGATTTAAATTAGGAAGGTGAACGTCAATGAGTGCAGTTTTACAAGCCAAAGGACGAACAGGAACACAGGGCTCAGCGCTAAAGAGCTTACGGGATCGTGGTGATATTCCAGCGATCATATATGGACCAAATTTGGCAAATCAGTCGGTCTCCATCAATATTGGGGATTTGTTAAAAACGATTCGTGACAATGGTCGCAATGGAATCATTTCGTTACAGCTTGACGGAAAAAGTCGCAATGTCATCCTTACAGACTATCAAACAGATCCGTTGAAAAAAGAAATCATTCATGCTGATTTCTTGGCTGTAGATATGTCAACCGAACTGCAAGTCAATGTACGGATTCAATTAGATGGGGAGTGTGCTGGAGTTAAGGATGGCGGTGTCCTGCAACAGACGCTCCATGAATTAACGATTACGGCAACACCTAATCATATTCCGCAGGCAATTCATGTTGATATCTCAAATTTACAGGTAGGCGAAAATTTAACGATTGCCGATCTACCGATTTCAGATGAGATTAACATCAATCATGATGAAGAGGAAGTTATCGTTACGATTCTTCCGCCTAAACAGGAATCTGAAATCAGTACTGGTGAACAACAAGAAGGCGGTCTTCCAGATAATTTAGAGGGTCGAGAAACAGAGGCGCCTGAATAATAAATTTAGACGTAACCTAGTTTAGGTTACGTCTTTTATAGTATGATGGAAACAGTAAAGTAAGGGGGAGGAAGCATGAAGCTTATTGTTGGCCTTGGGAACCCAGGAAGACAATATGAAAACACAAGACATAATATTGGTTTTAAAGTGATTGACCAACTGGCACATGATTTATATGTTGGTTTAGATCAAGCAAAACATAAAGGTATTTATGGAATGGCCCATATCGGTGGTGAAAAAGTAATTTTATTAAAGCCACTTACTTATATGAATTTATCCGGTGAATGTATTCGTGCGGTTATGGATTACTATCAAATAGAAACTGAAGACATAGTGGTTATTTATGATGATTTAGACTTACCTGTAGGGAAAATACGCCTCCGTCAAAAAGGGAGTGCAGGAGGTCATAATGGCATCAAATCGACCATTGCTCATTTAGGCACAGAGAGCTTTAATCGGATCCGAGTTGGAATTGACCGACCAACGAATGGAATGAAAGTGACAGACTATGTTTTAGGTCGATTCACACCAGAAGAGCAGGACATGATGGTAGACGTAATCCAAAAGTGTGGAGCGGCGACGAAACAATGGCTCAGCACTCCTTTTTTACAGGTAATGAATCAATTCAATGCGTAATTGTACATGATTGCAAGACTTTAACATACAATAGGCATACGAATAACTTTCCTCAAAATAGTAAATAATATCTTTATCTACGTTGTTGAGGAGGAATATACTTGGCTATTCATTACCACTGCCGTCATTGCGGAATGAATATTGGCACAATCGATCAAATGTCTATACATAGTGAGCAACTAGGTTTACACAAGCTATCAGATGTAGAACGCCAGGAAATGGTTTCTTATGATCAACAAGGTGATATTCATATAGCTGCAATTTGCGAGGATTGCCAGGAACATCTGACAAGAAATCCTGACTATCACCAATATGATTTTCTGATACATTAACAGCTTTGGGTCTAAATCCAAAGCGTTTTTCTGTTATTTTTTCTTTTTTGAGAGGAGGGGGTTCCGGATATGGAGGGGCTTAAATCTGTCATTAGTAGGTTAGAGGATGTTCAATCGATCATTGCGGGAGTAAATGGAGGATTGAAGGAACAATTAGTTGCAGGCTTATCGGGTTCTGCTCGAACACTTTTTCTGGCATCCGTATTTGGAAAAACAAAAAAGTCACAGCTGATTGTGACACATAATCTACTACAGGCACAAAAAATATACGATGATATGGTGAATTTAATTGGGGAAAAAGAAGTCTTTCTATACCCTGCCAATGAATTAATTGCCGCTGAAATCAGTATTGCCAGTCCAGAGCTAAAAGCCCAACGGATTGAAGCGTTGAATCATTGGATTAGTGGGAAAAGCGGCGTGGTCATTGTCCCTGTTGCAGGGCTTAGGAAAATCATTCCACCAAAACGATTATGGGAAAAATATCAAGTTTCGATCAAAATCGGCGAGGATATTATATTAAATGAACTATTACCACAATTAGTGAGAATGGGATATATACGGGCTGAAATGGTTTCAGCACCTGGGGAGTTTAGTGTTCGTGGTGGAATACTAGATATTTATTCTCTTACCGAGGCAGACCCAATTCGAATTGAACTATTTGATACAGAGATTGATTCGATTCGAACTTTTTCATTGGATGACCAACGTTCAAAAATGAAACTAAAAGAAGTCACGATTACCCCAGCGACAGAATATATTTTTGAATCAGCGCATTTCGAGAAGTTAACCGCGTCAGTTGAAACAGCACTGTCCAAAAGCTTAAAGACACTCAAGCAAGAAAAAGATAAAACATTGCTAACCCAATCAATAGGTTACGAGCTTGAGCAGTTGCGGATGGGCCAAAAGCCGGAACAGATTTTTAAATATATTTCGTTTGCATATGAAAAAGAGAATAGTTTGCTAGATTATTTACCAAAAAACGGCCTTATTTTTGTTGATGAAATTAGCAGAGTTCAAGAGATGAATGATTCATTGGAAAAGGAAGAAGCAGAATGGTACACCAGTTTATTAGGTGAAGGGAAAATCCCACATGATGTAAAAATATCACATCAGCTATTGCCTTTGCTTCATAAGTCAGAAAACGCCGTTACGTATATGTCTTTATTTTTAAGGCATGTACCGAACACCAATCCACAAAATATTATTAATGTTTCCTGTAAGCCAATGCAAAACTTCCATGGCCAAATGCATGTATTGAAGGCAGAAGTGGAACGATGGGCAAAAGGTAAATATACTGTTTTATTTTTAGGTCCTGATGAAGAAAGGGTTAATAAACTTCAACGTGTCCTTGAAGATTATGGAGTGGATGTAGCTTTTGTCGGAAAGGATCAACCATTGCTACCAGGGAAAATCCAAATCGCCGAAGGAAATGTCCTGACTGGTTTTGAGCTTCCAATCCAAAAGTTAGCTGTTATTACGGAAGAAGAGCTATTTAATAAAAAAACAGCAAAAAAATCAACGCGCCGCCAGAAGCTTTCTAATGCTGAACGAATCAAAAGCTATTCTGAGCTTCGAGTAGGTGACTACGTCGTTCACGTAAATCACGGAATCGGGAAATACTTAGGAATTGAAACACTCGTGATAAACGGTGTTCATAAAGACTATCTTCATGTCCGTTATCAAGGCAGTGATAAATTATATGTCCCTGTTGAACAGATTGATCTTGTCCAAAAGTATGTAGGTTCTGAAGGAAAAGAGCCAAAAATTTATAAATTGGGTGGAACTGATTGGAAACGCGTTAAGCGAAAGGTAGAATCCTCTGTTCAAAATATAGCGGATGATTTGATTAAGCTTTATGCGGAACGGGAAGCAGCGAAAGGGAATGCGTTTTCACCTGATGGAGATATGCAACGTGAATTTGAAATGGCCTTCCCATATCAGGAGACCGAGGATCAAATTCGTTCCATTAGTGAAATCAAAAAGGATATGGAACGAGAGCGACCAATGGATCGGCTTTTGTGTGGAGATGTGGGCTATGGGAAAACGGAAGTAGCCATTCGAGCAGCCTTTAAGGCAATTGCAGATGGGAAACAAGTAGCATTTTTAGTCCCGACAACAATTCTTGCACAGCAACACTATGAAACAATGAGGGAGCGCTTTCAGGATTACCCAATAAAAATTGGCTTATTAAGTCGTTTCCGCTCGCGTAAGGAACAGCAAGAGACAATGAAAGGTTTAAAGGCAGGTACAGTAGACATCGTCGTTGGTACGCATCGTTTATTATCAAAGGATATTACCTATCGAGATTTAGGGTTATTAATAATCGATGAGGAACAGCGTTTTGGAGTAACCCATAAGGAAAAAATTAAACAGCTTAAGACAAATGTTGATGTGTTGACCTTAACGGCAACCCCGATACCGAGAACACTTCATATGTCCATGCTTGGTGTACGCGATTTATCAGTAATTGAAACACCACGGAAAATCGTTTTCCTGTTCAAACATATGTTATGGAATATAATGGTGGTCTTGTAAGAGAAGCGATTGAAAGAGAATTGGCCCGAGACGGACAGGTATATTTTTTATACAACCGTGTTGAGGACATAGAACGGAAGGCTGAAGAAATATCAATGCTGGTCCCGGATGCAAGAGTCATTTGTGCACATGGGCAAATGTCCGAAAATGAGCTTGAGTCCGTAATGCTAGGATTTTTAGAGGGTGAATTTGATGTGCTAGTAAGCACAACGATTATTGAAACGGGTGTTGATATCCCGAACGTTAACACCTTAATAGTCTATGATGCTGATCGCATGGGCTTATCACAACTGTACCAATTAAGGGGTCGGGTAGGCCGTTCGAACCAGGGTTGCCTATGCCTATTTTACGTACCGCAAGGACAAGGTTCTGACGGAGGTTGCGGAAAAACGCTTGCAAGCCATTAAAGAATTCACTGAGCTAGGCTCTGGTTTTAAAATTGCGATGCGTGATTTGTCAATACGTGGAGCAGGTAATCTACTAGGAGCTGAGCAGCATGGCTTTATTGATTCAGTAGGTTTTGATCTGTACTCGCAAATGCTAAAAGAAGCAATTGAAGCAAGAAAAGGTGAAATTGATTTGCAAGCACCTGTATCTCTTGAAATTGACGTGGAAGTCGATGCCTATATTCCAGATGCTTATATTGCTGATGGTCATCAAAAAATTGAAATGTATAAACGCTTCCGATCTTTAACGTCGATGGAGGAGTTAGAAGAGCTCCAAGAAGAAATGATCGATCGATTTGGTGAATATCCAGATGAAGTCGCCTATTTATTCAAAATTGCTGAAATAAAGGTGTTTGCACAATTAGCTTATGTGGAGCTTATAAAGCAGGTAAAACAAGATATCACTATCCTTTTCTCTGAAAAGGGAAGTGAAGGAATTGATATGAAAAAGGTCGTTCAAATTAGCAACAAATATGGACGGATGATCGGTATGGGTCAGGATGGGACTAAATTTAAACTTGTTCTTCATGTCAAGGGTGTAGATTGTCAAAAATGGATGGCGGTGGCTCTTGAACTCATTGAAGCGATTTATCAAGCTAAAGTTGAAACGAAAAAGAATATTGTCTCATAGGATAAAGGAACCACTTAAAGAACCATTCCATTTATTGTTATAATTGGAATAACTATCTTCCTTGAGAAAAAATCGATGAGAATGCATAGAACTTTCCAGATGAAAGATAATATATCTAACATGGTGATGATTTACTAAATGAAGCACCATGAATCATTGCCAAACAACAAATCATCAGATGAAAGTGAGGCAACATTGGATGAAAGCAACTGGTATTGTTCGTCGAATCGATGATTTAGGTCGTGTGGTTATTCCAAAGGAAATTCGTAGAACACTAAGAATTCGTGAAGGTGACCCGCTTGAGATCTTTGTAGATCGGGATGGGGAAGTTATTTTAAAGAAATACTCTCCAATTAGTGAGTTAAGTGATTTTGCCAAAGAGTACGCAGAAGCCTTATATGATAGTCTAGGGCACCCAGTATTAATTTGCGACAGGGATACATATATTGCTGTTGCAGGAGGTTCAAAGAAAGATTACTTAAATAAAAACATAAGTGATTTAGTAGAAAAAACAATGGAAGAACGAAACTCTGTTCTGATGAACCAGCAAGATTCAGTGTCAATTGTTGATGGAAATGATGAGGCGATATCTGCTTATACGATTGGACCAATTATTGCCAATGGTGACCCGATTGGTGCAGTGATTATCGTTGCAAAGGAAGGTACAGTAGGAGATGTTGAACAAAAGGCTGTCGAAACAGCTTCAAGCTTTTTAGCTCGTCAAATGGAATCGTAATAGAATTTTGTTTTAAACCGCATTTTATAACATAATCATAGTGTTTTTGCTGAAAAGGCGGCTAGTTGCTGCCTTTTTTGTGTGAATGATTATTGTCTAGCTGCAGAGGCAAGCCCCTCGAGGTCATAAGCCACTTCATGCAAGAAGGCAAAGAACGCCTTCTCACATGAAGCGACTTATGCTTGTTGGGGCTGAGCGAGTCGCTTTCGCTTTTCTGTGCTATAATACGTGGGAATTAATAACTTACTTCGGAAGGTGAGATGGGGCGATGAGGCCCGAACAAGGACAGAAAGAATTATTAAAGGGTGTATTTATCCTAACAATAGGAGCAATCCTGACAAAAATTTTGAGTGCGATGTATCGAATTCCTTTTCAAAATATGGTTGGTGATGTTGGTTTTTACATATATCAGCAGGTGTACCCATTTTATGGTCTAGCGCTTGTGTTAACAACTAATGGATTTCCGGTGATTATTTCAAAGCTGTATGCGGAGAAAAAAGGTATGGAGGCCAAGAAGTTACTTATTATTACCTTCTTTTTTTATTTACTGTCGGCCTACTGGGCTTTAGCTTAATGTACCTAAACTCAGACTGGTTAGCCTTGAAAATGAATGACCCGAACTTAGCTGTTTTATTTCGTGTCATATCCATTATTTTTCTCATTCTTCCATTTACCTCCGTATTGAGAGGGTATTTCCAAGGGGAAGGTGACATGCTTCCAACAGCTGTATCTCAGGTTGCTGAGCAGTTAATCAGGGTCCTGACCATACTCGGAGTTTCTGCCCTTTTTATGAGAGAAGGATATTCGCTTTATATGGTTGGTGGAGGAGCGACATTTGGGTCAATTACTGGTGGTATCGTAGCGGGGATTCTGTTATTTTACTTTTTCAGAAAAAGGAAAAAGGATAATCATTTTTCAATTAAAAAACTAATTCTAGCGATACGGTTTACAGAAGCAATCGAAATTATTAAAACCTTATCGATTCAAGGGTTTGCAATTTGTATTTCCGGAATGCTACTTATTTTTATTCAATTAGCAGATTCGATTAATCTGTATACGCTGCTTGTTTCATCTGGAGTTGACGAATTTGCGGCGAAACAACTAAAGGGAATTTATGATCGAGGTCAGCCTCTTATTCAATTAGGGACAATATTAGCAACATCAATGTCTCTGTCATTAGTACCATTAATTTCAAGCAGTAAAGTAAAGAAAAATAGAGAGCAGTTAATTGCGAAAATTGAAACTGCCTTGAAAATTAGTATTATGGTTGGACTTGGGGGGGCTATTGGTCTAATTTGTATTATTGAACCAACTAACATTATGTTATTTGAGGATAATTCAGGCTCTAATGTGTTAGCGATTATTGCTTTATTAATCTTTTTTTCTTCGGTTATTATTACAATTTCAAGTATTCTTCAAGGTTTGGGAATTAGCATCGTACCAGCCGTGCTCATCTTTCTTGGCTTTGTGATTAAATGCCTTTTGAATATTCCAATGGTGTTAAAATGGGGAACAGTGGGAGCGGCTCTATCATCTGTAGTGGCATTCGTGTTTATTTTGGTGTTATTAAGTATAAAATTAAAGATGACAATAAGAACAACAGTAATACATAAGGACTTTATCCAAACAATTTTTCTTGCTGGATTGATTATGGGAAGTAGTTTACTAGCTTATATTAGAATTACCGATTTTCTGTTTTCTGAAGGTCGAATATTTTCCGCACTGCAAGCATTGTCGGCTTGTGTAATTGGAGGTAGTCTATATTTAATTATTGTTTTTAGAAGCGGCGTTTTTAAGGAGGAGGAGCTTTCTGTTCTTCCGTTTGGTGACAAGCTAAGGGCGTTACTGCCAAATAAAAGCAGGAGATGATTCATTTGCAAAAGAAAATTACCATTCTCGGTTTAGGGGCTGGGGATATCAATCAAATCCCGCTAGGAGTGTATAAGAAAATGCTCCAGGCAGGCACAGTCTATTTAAGGACGAAGGAGCATCCAGTGGTAGGTGACCTGGAGCAGGAGGGCGTACAATTTGTAGCGTTTGATTCTATTTACGAAAAATACGATCACTTTGAGCAGGTTTATCAAGAGATTAGTAATATCCTATTAGAAAATGCCGAAGATGGTTCAATTATTTATGCTGTACCCGGACATCCAATCGTGGCTGAACAAACCGTTCAGATCCTATTATCAGCCAGGAAAGAAAGAGGAATTGACATCGAGCTTGGCGGAGGTCAAAGCTTTATCGATTCAGTTTTTCAAGCGCTCAAAGTGGACCCGATTGATGGTTTTCAATTATTAGACGGTACATCGTTAACACGAGAAGCAATTAATCTTCATCAGCATGTGGTTATTGGTCAGGTTTACGATACCTATGTCGCCTCAAATGTAAAATTAACCCTAATGGAGCGTCTTCCAGATGATTATCCCGTTTATGTTGTTAGTGCAGCAGGTAGTGATAATGAAAGGATTGAGGAAGTCTTATTGTATGAATTAGACCGGGTTGTAAAGGTGAATAATCTTACCTCTGTCTATATACCACCTGTACAAGAAGAAGTCCTTCTCTATAAGGAATTCACCAAGCTTCGTGAAGTAATTGCTGAGCTTAGAGGCCCTAATGGCTGTCCGTGGGATCGGAAGCAAACGCATCAAAGCTTAAAGAAATACTTAATTGAAGAAGCTTATGAATTAATCGAAGCCATTAATGATGATGATATTGATCATATAATTGAAGAGTTAGGTGATGTTCTGCTTCAAGTTATGCTACACGCACAAATTGGTGAGGATGAGGGATATTTCTCGATTGATGAAGTGATTAGTAGCATTACCTCCAAAATGATCCGCAGACACCCGCACGTTTTCGGTAGCGTTAAAGTTAATAATGTGGACGATGTGTTAACAAATTGGGAGGAAATCAAATCCCAAGAGAAGGCTACTCAAGATGAGGAATCATCGCTGCTTGATAAAGTTAGTTTAGCGCAGCCATCATTGATGCGTGCCTATGAGCTGCAGAAGGAAGCGGCTAAGGTTGGCTTCGATTGGCAGGAAGTGGCTCCTGTTTGGGATAAGGTAAAAGAAGAATTACAGGAATTTGAAGCTGAAGTGATGAAAGATGACGACAGCGAAAATGCATTGAAGGAATTTGGTGACTTGTTATTTGCGTTCATTAATCTGGCACGATTTTATAAAATTCACCCGGAAGAAGCCCTGCTTGCGACAAATCAAAAATTTACAGACCGCTTCCGTTTTGTTGAAAAAAAAGTCAAGGAAAGTGGCAGAGATTTTGAACAGCACACTCTTGACCAATTGGACCAATACTGGGATGAAGCAAAGAAAACCGGCCTATAATGTGCATAATGAAGGGAGAATGAATGATGCGCTTAGATAAATTTCTTAAGGTTTCACGACTCATTAAACGGCGGACAATTGCCAAAGAGATATCGGACCAAGGTCGAATCGATATTAATGGAAAACAGGCAAAATCAAGCTCTACTGTAAAGGTAGGCGATGTGCTGACCGTTAAATTTGGCCAAAGAATTGTTACCGCTAAAATTGAACGAATCCAAGAAACGTCTCGTAAAGAAGAAGCCGCCGAAATGTATACGATAATTAGTGAAGAGCGTGTAACAGAGGCATAAATGCCTCTGTTTTCTTTTTAGCTTGTTCTATTTGTTGTGCTTTCCTCATAAACTTGTACAAAAACCAGCACTATGACTGTGAGGGATCAAAGTGAATCAATATTATGATCAAAACTCGACGAAATCGAGTATACCAGACCATGATGTGATCATGAGAGGAAGACGACTCCTAGAGATAACAGGAGTTAAGCAAGTGGAAAGCTTTGATAATGAAGAGTTCTTATTAGAAACAGTGATGGGGTTTCTAGCAATAAAAGGGCAAAATTTACAAATGAAAAACCTTGATGTCGATAAAGGAATTGTCTCGATAAAAGGGAAAATCTATGAACTGATTTATCTAGACGAACAGCACGGGAGAAAGCTAAAGGGTTCTTTAGCAAGTTGTTCCGATGACACTATCAACGCAATTTATTACCATGCTGACAATGGTTGGCATGGGCTCCTTTTTGGGGCCTCGTTTGATACGTATAATCGTTTTTTGAAGCGAGCTTCGCGCAAAAATTGGTTTGTTTTTATTAATGATGTCTTATTCTGGGTTTTGCAAGGTCTTATTATTTTTTATGTATTGTTTATCGTCAATGAAGGTGAAATGAGATTTTACATTTTCATTGCTTTATTTTGTGGTTTTGCTGCCTATCAAAGTCTATTAAAAAATCCCTATTTAAAAGGATTGGAGCTAATCATTAAAGCCGTTGTCTCCATTTGGAGGTTTATTGTGAAACTGGTGTTAACATTGGTTTATAAGCCAGTTTTAGCTCTCTTAGCCTTTATCTTATCAATACTTTTATATACCGGGAGGGCACTATTATCTCTGCTCAAGTTTATTGGGAAAGCACTTGGTTGGATTCTACTTTTGTTGTTTAAACCAGTCAAGTTCATTTTGTTATTTTTTTGGAAACTTTTGCCGAAAGGGATTAAAAAAACCGTCGAGAAGTTATATAATAAAATGGCAGGATTCTTGAGAAAAATCATAGAATACATCATTAAGTTCATAAATCGATTGAAAAAAAAATAAAATAAAGGAGGTCTGCGACAGTGGGTGCCATCAAAAGAAACGTAGCTAAGCTTGAGACAAAGTTAACACAACAACATGAAATCGCTGAGATCCGCGTTGCAAAAAAAAGAAAACGATTAGTTAGAAGACTGAGTTTCTTTGCAATTATTACCTTTGCAACAGCTTACTTTATGATCTCAACACTCATTTCGCAAGCCTCAATGATTGAACAAAAACAAGAAGAAAAGGAAAAACTTGAGCAAAAGTTATCACAATTAAGGGAAGATCAAGGTGCCCTGAAAGACGAAATCGTTAAGCTCAATGACAAGGATTATATTTCTAAGCTTGCTCGACGGGACTACTTCCTATCAGATAGTAATGAGATTATTTTTTCAATACCAGATGAGAAAAGTCAGAAGGAGTCTAAATAGTCGGGATATTGACACATTTTTTTTTGCTTCAGTATAATATAGAGTAAGTATGATTTTTTATATTTTTAAGGAGGATAATGTTTTATATGTCAATCGAAGTAGGCAGCAAGTTACAGGGGAAGGTAACAGGCATTACTAAGTTTGGGGCGTTTGTGGAGCTGCCAGAGGGTTCAACTGGCCTTGTTCACATTAGTGAGGTTGCAGATAACTATGTGAAGGATATAAATGACCATCTGAAAATTGGCGATATGGTAGAAGTAAAAGTAATTAATGTTGAAAAAGATGGCAAAATTGGATTATCCATAAAAAAAGCAAAAGACAGAGTTGAATCAAAACCACAATCACATTCGCACTCCAATTCTCACTCTCAGCGTCCTCGCCATGGTAGAACAAATGATCAACGGAATAACAAGGTTGAAAATTTCGAATCAAAAATGGCACGTTTTTTAAAGGATAGTGAAGACCGCTTATCTTCGTTAAAGCGTCACACTGAGTCCAAACGTGGTGGAAGAGGAGCTAGAAGAGGTTAACTTGTTGCTTATTCATTAATAATAAAAACTTGTACAAAATGATATATTTCGTTGTCAAAGACAGGTCATTAGGGCTTGTCTTTTTTGTTGTTTTGTTAATAAAAAAAGCTGCTCGAAGGGTTATCCTTCGAACAGCTCCTCGTATGACCCCTACGGGATTCGAACCCGTGTTACCGCCGTGAAAGGGCGGTGTCTTAACCGCTTGACCAAGGGGCCGTAATAAAAAGGAAATGGTAAAACCAGATCCGCTTTTCGAATTGTCCAGCTACAGCGGCTAAAGGCTCGGGGTCATAAGCCAATCCGTCCAAAAGGTTAAAGTGCAACCTTTCGGCCGGCTCGTCTTATGCCTGTCGCCTTTGGGCAAGCCGTTTCCGCTTTTCGTTATAGCGGCGGAGGGGATCGAACCCCCGACCTTACGGGTATGAACCGTACGCTCTAGCCAGCTGAGCTACACCGCCAAAAAATTAAGCACAAAAAATATAATACATAGGAAAAGAAAAAGTGTCAATAAAATTTTTTCGTCTACGTGTGAAGGAACACGTTGATAGTTTATGGGTAGTGAAATCTGTCGGAGATTGCTTTTTGACTTATAAAGACAGGGAAATAAGTCGAACAAAAATAGGAATACAATCAGTAATTATGACAATTTTCTGAAAAATAACAAATTATAATAGTTTGCAAGAAGAAATATGTAAGGGAGTGTGATTAATGGCTAAGGCAGAGCATAATTTTACTGAACCTATTGGTGAAGTGAATTTTAAAAGTCCCAAGATCGAATTCTCTCATGGATTAAATAAAATGTTAGCAAAAATTGAAGCATTCTTTATTAAAAGGGGTTACATCCTTCTTTTTATAGGATTTTTATTAGGACGAGCTCTAATTTTAACTAAACTTACTCCATTTAGTCTACCATTCTTTGCAGCTGTCTATTTAATGAAAAGAGATCGCGCTCCATTAGCCTTGATTGGCTTAGTGGCTGGTGCTTTGACATTATCGATATCCGATGCGGTGCTCGCGGTTGGTAGTGCATGCTGCTTTCTTATTATTTATAGAATAATAGGGAAATGGATTCAAAATGATTTAAAGGTTGTTCCTGTCATCGTTTTTGCAACTTTGCTAGTGGGTAACCTCCTTCAAGTCTTGTTTATTGAACAACGGCTTACTATTTATGATGGAATAATGGCGGGGGTTGAGGCAGGGTTAGGCTGTATTCTTACGTTAATTTTCCAACAAAGCATCCCTTTATTATCGATAACAAAGCGTAAACAACCGTTAAAAACAGAAGAAATTGTTTGCATGATTATTATGCTGGCCTCGATTATGACAGGAACAATTGGTTGGGTTGTTTACGATTTATCCATCGAAAATATTGTTTCAAGGTACCTAGTTTTGTTATTTTCCTTTGTGGCTGGAGCCACAGTTGGTTCAACAGTAGGAGTCGTTACAGGGCTAATTCTAAGCTTGGCAAACGTATCTAGCTTCTTCCAAATGAGCCTGCTTGCCTTTTCTGGATTGTTAGGAGGGTTGTTGAAGGAAGGGAAAAAGCTAGGAGTTTCAATCGGTTTATTGATTGCAACCGTCTTAGTAGGTATGTATGGAGAAGGAGGGGGAAATCTCTCCACGACTGTATTAGAAACGGCTGTCGCGATTTTATTATTTTTCGTCACACCGAAAGCACTAACTGCTAGACTTGCAAAGCATATTCCTGGAACAGCAGAATACGCTGCGGAGCAACAGCAGTATATGCGGAAAATGAGAGATGTTACAGCATCAAAGGTTGCGCAGTTCTCCAATGTTTTTCAAGCCTTATCAAAAAGCTTTACTGCAAATGAGGATAACGAAAAGTTAGATGATACCGATCGAGAGGTGGATTTCTTTTTAAGTAATGTAACCGAAAAAACATGTCAAACATGTTTTAAAAAGGATTATTGCTGGACAAGGAATTTTAATACAACCTATGACTATATGAGTGAAATTATGCAGGAAATGGATCGCAATAATGGAGTCCTTTCACAAAAAATCGTGCGCGAGTGGGAAAAGCATTGTACGCGCTCCAATAAAGTAATCGATTCGATTGGGCAGGAACTCACCTACTTCCAAGCTAATCAAAAATTGAAAAAGCAGGTACAGGAAAGCAGAAGATTAGTAGCAGAACAATTATTAGGAGTTTCCGAGGTGATGGAAAACTTTGCGCAAGAGATTCAGAGGGAACGAGAAAATCATCATAAACAAGAGGAACAAATACTTGATGCCCTTCAGGAATTTGGCATTCAAATTGAGCAGGTTGAAATTTACAGCTTATTAAAGGGAAATGTTGATATAGATATGACCATTCCGTATTGCAATGGACATGGCGAATGTGAAAAACTGATTGCTCCGATGTTATCCGATATTCTTGGGGAAACGATCGTCGTCAACTCAGAAGAATGCTCCACTTTCCCGAATGGTTTTTGTCATGTAACGTTTGGCTCAGCTAAGGCTTTTGTCGTCGAAACTGGCATTTCACATGCAGCAAAGGATGGCGGTTTTGTCTCAGGAGACAGTTATTCTACGATTGAACTGGGACTAGGGAAATATGCGATTGCCATCAGTGATGGAATGGGGAATGGCGAGCGAGCCCATTTTGAAAGTATGGAGACCTTAACCTTATTACAAAAAATACTACAATCAGGCATCGAAGAGAAGGTGGCAATTAAATCTGTTAACTCGGTACTATCGCTGCGAACGAATGATGAGATCTTCTCAACTCTTGATTTAGCTATGATTGATTTACAAAATGCGTCCGCAAAATTTCTAAAAATTGGCTCAACGCCTAGCTTTGTTAAACGTGGCAAAAAAATCATGAAAATCCAAGCAAGTAATTTACCGATGGGGATGTTTCAAGATTTTGAAGTTGATGTAGTTGGTGAGCAATTAAAAGCTGGTGACCTGCTCATCATGATGAGCGATGGTGTATTTGAGGGTCCAAAGCATGTGGAAAATTACGATTTGTGGATGAAGAGAAAGCTACAGGAGCTGCAGACAGATAATCCCCAACAAATAGCTGATTTAATTATTGAGGAGGTCATTCGTTCAAGAGGGGGTTCAATTGACGATGACATGACGATTGTTGTGTCGAAAATTAAGCATAACACTCCAAAATGGGCCTCAATTCCGACGCAAAAACAACGAAAAAAAGCATAAATGCTATTTTACCCTCCTAGTAAGCCTATTATGTATAAAAGCTTGCATTAAAGGCGAAAATGTTAGCAATCATATGCTGGAGGGGAAAAAATGAAAGCCGGGACATTAAGGCAAATATTATTAATCACGGATGGTTGCTCAAATCAAGGCGAAGACCCGATTGCAATGGCAGCACTTGCTTATGAACAAGGGATTACAATAAACGTTATTGGTGTAGTAGATGAAGACATGATTGACGAAAAGGGTATGAAGGAAATTGAAGAAATTGCAATGGCTGGAAACGGCGTTAGCCAGGTTGTTTATGCCACACAACTTTCGCAA
This sequence comes from Bacillus sp. T3, assembly GCF_033449965.1. Lineage (NCBI taxonomy): Bacteria > Bacillati > Bacillota > Bacilli > Caryophanales > Bacillaceae > Bacillus > Bacillus sp. T3. Next base: position 91,942 of record NZ_CP137761.1, on the reverse strand, counting down.
ACAGTGCAAATGGTGACAAGAAAAGCAATGACACAAACTCTTCAAGGATTAGTTAACAAGGAGCTTCAACAAATTTTAGGTGGCTCACAGTCAGTTGAGGATTTACCGCCAGAAAAACGTGGAGAAGTAATGGAAGTTGTAGACGAACTAGGGGAAACCGCCCAGTTGGAAGTGTTAATCCTTGTCGATACAAGCGCAAGTATGAAACAAAAGCTCCCAACGGTTAAGGAGGCTTTACTTGACCTACAGCTAAGCTTAAATGCTCGTTCAGGAGATAACCGATTTGCTGTGTTTGTATTTCCCTGGAAAAAGAATGATGTCGAAAAACTTCTGGATTGGACTCCAAATCTAGGATCACTAACGACTATTTTTTCCAAGCTTACAACCAGGAGGAATCACTCCAACAGGGCCGGCTATTCGTGAAGCATTATCCTACTTTAAGAAAAAACGATCATTAAGGAGCTTGTTATCTCGTGATGATGAATCATTCTTTGAAGAGTCAGTGTAGAGTTAGCCTTGGAACTATTATCGAAGGGAAATGGCATCGTAATCGCTATAGCATCGAGAAGGAGTTAGGGTTTGGTGCAAACGGCATTGTTTATTTAGCCAGAACAACAAACCGACAGCTGGTGGCATTAAAAATGAGTGATAATAGTATGTCGATCACCTCAGAGGTGAATGTGCTAAAATCCTTTGCAAAGGTCCAGGGTTCAACCCTTGGGCCTTCTTTGCTTGATGTCGATGATTGGGTCAGACGCTCCGGGAACATCTCTTTTTATGTTATGGAATACATTGAAGGCCCAGGATTTACTTACCTATATTCAACGGAAAGGCTATGAGTGGACAAATGTATTAATTCTCCAGCTTCTGTCAGATTTAGAGCAACTTCACCAAAATGGTTGGGTATTTGGTGATTTAAAGCCAGAAAATTTAATTGTGACAGGTCCCCCTCCCCATATTCGTTGTATTGATGTGGGCGGGACGACCATGAAGGGGCGAGCGATTAAGGAGTTTACCGAGTTTTTTGACCGTGGTTATTGGGGTATGGGCAGCCGCAAAGCAGACCCAAGCTACGATTTGTTTTCTGTTGCAATGATCATCCTCAATACGGTTTATCCAAAACGATTTAATAAAACAACAGGCGGGTTAGACCAATTAAAAAACATGATTCAACAAAAAAGAGAGCTTAAGAAGTTGGAAGGAGTCTTGTTATCCGCCATCCAAGGAAACTATTCTACTGCAGGTCAAATGCGTTCAGATATGCTAAATGCATTAAATCAGGTGCCAAGTAAAGCCAAACAGTCCTTAGCAAGGTCAAGAGCCCAGCATAAAAAAAGAGTCGGATTAAAAATACAAAACAAAAGAAAAAGAGCGGAATCATTGAAACATTGGTCATTACAGCGATTATAATTCTTTTATATACCATGTATATTTTTGGTCAGCTTATCTAAATATTTCTTTTGAAAAGTGAAACCTTTTAACAGGAGAAACGTATGTAGAATAATAATCGTTTTATCTATAAAAATATTTAAGAATTAGTGGCTTTATTTTGTACCGCTATCGTAAAAAATGATAAGCTTTTATTAAACGTTTTAAAGGAAGATACTCATGCTAGAAAATAAGGTAGATCTCTTTTTAAGGGAGCATGGCATTAATTTAACAAATAGAGGAGTGGTTGTTGGGGTTTCGGGCGGACCAGATTCTTTAGCTCTTCTTTATTACTTATGGAAACGAAGAAAAAAGTGGAACCTATCAATTGTTGCTGCACATGTAGATCACATGTTTCGTGGGATGGAATCGTATCAGGAGGCAAAATTTGTTGAAGCTTTTTGTAAGCAACATGAGATTCCTTGTGAGGTTAAGCACATCGATGTTCCAATGATCATTGCCGAAACGAAGAAAAACTCTCAGGTTGCCTCAAGAGAGTGTCGATATGAATTCTATAAAGAAGTTATGGATCGTTATCAGTTCCCCTATTTGGCCCTTGGACATCATGGTGATGACCAAATTGAAACGATTTTAATGAAATTAACCCGAGGAAGTACAGGGATGGCAAGAGCAGGAATTCTACTTCACCGCCCTTTTCATACAGGACAGATTATTAGGCCTTTTCTTTGTATAAATAGGGATGAAATAGAAGCTTATTGTTTGCAGTTTGCCTTAGATCCAAGGCGAGACCCAAGCAATCATAAAGAGGTATATAGTCGGAATCGATTCCGAAAACATGTACTTCCTTTTCTTAAAAAAGAAAACTCCCAAGTACATAATCATTTTCAAAGGTTTAGCGAGGAACTCCAAAGCGATGAGGAACTACTTCAGGAATTAACTGTCCAAAAAATGAATACAGTAATGAGAAAAGAGCAGGAAAAAATTACGCTTGACATTAAAATGTTTTCAACAATGCCAATGCCTTTACAACGGAGAGGGATTCAACTAATATTAAAATATCTTTATCAAGAAAGACTTGATTTTCTTTCCGTCATACATATTGATCAAATTTTTAGTTTAATAAACGGCTCTCAGCCTTCAGGTAGTTTAGACCTACCCAATAAGCTAACAGTAATTCGTTCTTATAATCAGTGTACATTTCAGTTTGATAAAAAGGTGATGGAAACCTATCGATATGAAATCAACCGTTCTGGTACACTTTCCATTCCAAATGGAGATGTCCTATCGATTATGTTTAGTCAGTTAGAACCCCAAAACCATGATGTCCACTCCATTGTTTTGGACCCAACGATTATTTCTTTACCCCTTATCATTCGTACTCGAAAAAATGGAGACAGAATGAGCATAAAAGGTATGACTGGTACAAAAAAGTTAAAAGATATATTTATTGATCAAAAAATCCCGATTCATAAGCGGAACCAATGGCCCATTGTAACGGATAGCGAAGATAACATTCTTTGGGTGCCAGGAATTAAAAAATCCAAATATGAAGCACAAGGGTCCATGAAAATCGGCACTATTCAATTAACATATAAAAGCAATGATTCTTCTAGGGGGCAACTTGTAATGAAAAGAGATATTGAAAAAATACTGATTACAGAGGAAGAGATTCAAGCCAAGATTAAAGATCTTGCAGGTCAATTGACCGAGGAATACCAAGATAAATTTCCTCTAGCAATTGGGGTATTAAAAGGTGCAATGCCTTTTATGGGTGACCTCTTAAAAAGAATAGATACATACTTAGAGATGGACTTTATGGATGTATCTAGCTATGGAAACTCAACTGTTTCATCAGGAGAAGTTAAAATCCTAAAGGATTTAGATACTTCTGTTGAAGGTCGTAATATCCTAATTATTGAGGATATTATTGATAGTGGTCTAACATTAAGCTATCTTGTTGAGCTTTTCCGCTATCGGAAAGCTAAATCAATTAAGATTGTTACTTTGCTCGATAAGCCTACTGGTCGCAAAGCGGATCTTGAAGCAGATTACGTTGGCTTTATTGTTCCGGATGCATTTGTCGTTGGTTACGGTTTAGATTATGCAGAAAAATACCGAAACCTACCATATATTGGGGTTTTGAAGCCTGAGGTATACAGTCACAATAGTTAAGTGAAAACTAATGAGTAGGATAGCCGAGAGCTAGTGGTACAGGGTTAATTCCTTGTATTGACGCAATTTTTTATGATACTATTTAGTATAGTTTGTTTAGTAGGGAGGAGGTAAGGGATGAATCGGATCTTCCGTAATACCATCTTTTATTTATTGATATTTTTAGTCATTATTGGCGTAGTTAGCTTCTTTAATGGAAACAATGATCCAACCGAGAATATAACGTATGATAAATTTATTCAACATCTTGAAGATGGTCAAGTGAGCACACTTACGTTACAGCCGGAACGTGGTGTTTATCAAGTTCGAGGCCAACTTAAGAGTTATGATGAAGGCAAGTATTTCTTAACTTATGTATGGAACAGTGAAGAATCACTATCCCAAATTCAAAAAGCCGCAGCGAAAACAAAGGTTGAAGTGCTGCCAGCTAAAGAAACAAGCGGATGGGTAACATTCTTTACTTCGATTATTCCGTTTATCATTATCTTTATCCTCTTCTTCTTCTTATTGAACCAAGCTCAAGGTGGCGGTAGCCGTGTAATGAACTTTGGGAAAAGTAAAGCTAAGCTTTACAATGATGAGAAGAAAAAGGTGCGCTTTAAGGATGTTGCCGGAGCGGATGAAGAGAAGCAAGAGCTTGTAGAAGTGGTTGAATTTTTAAAGGATCCCCGCAAATTTGCTGAATTAGGAGCGCGTATCCCTAAAGGGGTTCTATTAGTTGGACCACCTGGAACAGGTAAAACATTATTAGCAAGAGCTGTTGCTGGTGAAGCTGGAGTGCCATTCTTCTCTATCAGTGGATCTGACTTTGTTGAGATGTTTGTTGGGGTCGGAGCATCCCGTGTTCGTGATTTGTTTGAGAATGCAAAGAAAAATTCTCCATGTATTATCTTTATTGATGAGATTGATGCTGTAGGACGTCAGCGTGGCGCAGGACTAGGTGGCGGCCATGATGAGCGTGAACAAACACTAAACCAATTATTAGTTGAGATGGATGGGTTCGGAGCAAATGAGGGAATCATTATCATTGCTGCAACCAACCGTCCAGATATTTTAGATCCTGCCTTACTTAGACCTGGTCGTTTTGACCGTCAAATTACGGTAGACCGTCCAGATGTAAATGGACGTGAAGCAGTTTTAAAAGTACATGCACGGAATAAACCTTTAGATGATTCAGTAAATCTTAGAGCAATTGCGACAAGAACGCCTGGATTCTCTGGTGCAGACTTAGAAAACCTTTTGAATGAAGCTGCCTTAATTGCAGCTCGTCGTAACAAGAAAAAGGTTGATATGTTAGATATTGATGAGGCAACAGACCGAGTTATTGCAGGTCCAGCTAAAAAGAGCCGAGTCATTTCTGAAAAAGAAAGAAAAATTGTTGCATTCCATGAAGCGGGTCATACTGTTATCGGTTTAATCTTAGATGAAGCTGATATGGTACATAAGGTTACGATTGTACCACGTGGTCAAGCTGGTGGGTATGCGGTTATGCTACCTAGAGAAGATCGCTACTTTATGACAAAACCTGAATTATTAGATAAGATTACCGGTTTACTTGGTGGCCGCGTGTCTGAAGAAATTGTTTTTGGGGACGTAAGTACAGGTGCCCATAATGACTTCCAACGTGCAACAGGTATTGCTAGAAAAATGATTACTGAATACGGTATGAGCGATAAGCTGGGACCAATGCAATTTGGTCAAGCCCAAGGTCAAGTTTTCCTTGGTCGCGATATTAATAATGAGCAAAACTATTCAGATGCGATTGCCTATGAAATTGACTTAGAAATGCAGCGTTTCATTAAAGACTGCTACGAAAAAGCTAGGAAGATTTTAACTGAAAATCGTGAACTACTTAACTTAATCGCTAATACGTTATTGGAAGTTGAAACACTTGATGCAGAACAAATTATGAGCTTAAAGGAACACGGCAAATTACCAGATCGTAAAATAAGTTCTTCTGAAAATAAGAGCATAGACGACGTTAAGGTTAACATTTCATCTAAACAAGATGAAAATGTTGATGCTGACAGTAATTCTAATAATAAAATCGATTAATGTTTAAAAAAGGTGCTCAAGATGAGCGCCTTTTTTTCAAGTAAAGAAAGCATTAAATTTTGGTGGGTCTCAAGCGAAAGGCTCCCTGCGTTTCCTTTCACGAAGATTGGTAAGTATGATATGATGCAAAATAGAAATAAATAAAAATTAAATTTTTGTAAAGTGGTGAGTACGGTGATTTTTGTTTTTGACGTTGGCAATACAAATATCGTTCTTGGTGTTTACGACAATGAAGAACTAAAGCACCATTGGAGAATCGAAACGAATCGCAATAAAACGGAAGATGAATATGGAATGATGATCAAGGAATTGTTTGATCATGTTAATCTTTCTTTTTCAGAAATTAATGGCATTATTATTTCTTCTGTCGTTCCTCCAATTATGTTTGCACTCGAGCGGATGTGTAATAAATACTTTCATGTAAAGCCTGTAGTTGTGGGACCAGGTCTTAAAACAGGTCTTAATATCAAGTATGAAAATCCTCGTGAAGTCGGAGCAGATCGAATTGTTAATGCTGTTGCCGCAATCCATGAATATGGAAGTCCATTAATCATTGTTGATTTTGGAACAGCGACAACATATTGCTATGTAGATGAACAAAATCAATATATGGGTGGAGCGATTGCTCCTGGAATTGGTATATCAACAGAGGCGCTTTATTCAAGAGCTGCCAAACTTCCAAGGATTGAAATTGCCCGTCCAGGATGATATTATCGGAAAAAATACAGTGTCTGCGATGCAATCTGGGATTCTTTTTGGTTACGTTGGTCAGGTTGAAGGGATTGTGCAGCGGATGAAGGCGCAGAGCAATGTAACGCCAAAAGTCATTGCAACAGGTGGATTAGCTACATTGATTGCTGAAGAATCGAATGTTATTGATATCGTGGACCCATTTTTGACATTAAAGGGTCTAAAGCTAATTTATAAACGCAATATGGAAAACCTAAAGAAATAAACATGGCAACATGAAGGAAGGAGCAAAAGAATGAACGATTATTTAGTAAAGGCGTTAGCTTTTGATGGTAAGGTGAGAGCCTATGCTGTGCGATCAACGGAAACTGTCCAGGAAGCGCAAAGACGTCACCAAACTTGGCCAATTGCATCAGCAGCTTTAGGCAGAACCCTGTCTGCAGGTGCAATGATGGGTGCTATGCTTAAGGATGATGCAAAGTTAACGATAAAAATCGAAGGCGGCGGTCCGATTGGCCCGATTTTAGTCGATAGTAATACAAAAGGTGAGGTCCGTGGCTATGTGACGAATCCTCATATTCATTTTGAACAAAATGCCCAAGGTAAATTAAATGTAGGTAAGGCAGTAGGCAAGGATGGCACACTTACTGTTGTTAAAGATTTAGGATTGAAGGATTTCTTTTCTGGTCAAGTTCCGCTTGTATCAGGAGAATTAGGTGAAGATTTTACGTATTATTTTGCATCGTCTGAACAAGTCCCTACATCGGTTGGTGTCGGAGTATTAGTCAATCCTGACAATTCAATTTTAGCTGCTGGCGGCTTTATTATTCAGCTGATGCCCGATATCGATGATCAAACGATTACAAAGATAGAAGAAAGCCTAAAGAAAATGCCAACTGTTTCAAGTTTGATTGAAAAAGGTCTTAGCCCTGAAGAACTTTTAGAAGAAGTCTTAGGCGAAGGTAACGTTAAATTTCTTGAGACGCTCCCGGTAAGTTTTACATGTAAATGTTCGAAAGAACGATTTGCTGTTGCGATAATAGGTTTAGGGAAACATGAAATTATTGAAATGATCGAAGAGGATGGGCAAGCAGAAGTTCACTGCCATTTTTGCAATGAGTATTACCAATTTTCAAAAGAAGAGCTAGAAGAATTACATAAACAAGCTCAATAACGGAGAAGCAGTGGAGGAAGGCAAGTGAAAAATAAACATCTCTTGATCATCATCGCAGCTCTTATCATCTTAAACATTGTTACGGCTACCGTTCTGTTTATAAAAACAAAAGATGAATATGTTGCCACGATTGGAGACGAAAAGATATCGCGCCAAGAATGGCTAACCGAAATGGAAGATCGTTTTGGAGAAAGTGCATTAAAGGATCTAGTCGATCAAAAGGTTATTGTCCAAATGGCAAACAAATACAACATAACCATCAGTGAAAAAGAAATAGATCATGAATTAACACTAGTCAAAACTTCGTCCTATTTGGAAAATCAAAATGAAACAGAAGAAAAGCTGCGCGAACAGATTAAGCTCAGTCTTTTGCTTGAAGAATTACTTACGAAGGACGTAGCTGTATCAAGTAGAGAAATGAAAAAATATTATCAAGATAACAAGGAATTATTTGTTATCCCCACCTCTTATGAATTATCACAAATCATGGTTCATACGAAAAAAGAAGCAGAGCAAACTAGTAAAGAATTGAAGCAAGGGTCCAGTTTTGAGGCATTGGCAATGGAGCGATCGATTGATGAGTTTTCTAGAAGTCAAGGTGGGAAAATTGGCTATGTAAAGGAAGAAGAGGAAGGGATATCTCCTAGCAATTTTTCAAAAATAAAGCAGCTTAAGCCGGGAAATTGGACGAAGCCGCTAAAAACAGAGGAAGGCTATGTGATTTATCTTTTACATGAGCGTGTACCTAAAAAAGAATATTCTTATAAAGAGGTAAAAAATCAAATACGTCGACAAATAGCACTTGATCAAATGGATGTTCCTGTTTCTGCTAATCTTTTTTGGGACGAAGCGCAAGTCGATTGGTTTTATGAAAAAGATACAGGAAAATAGGAGTAAATAGGGGGGCTTGGAACAAACCCCTTTTTTCGTGACTATTTTTGACAATTTAGGGAATAACTATCGAGAATATTTTAATTTTTCCTACAAAAGGATTGACATTTACCGATTAAATTGGTAGGATTTTATTAAACCTATAAAAATACTCGGATTAAGAGGTGGAGAGATATGTCACGTGTAGCAAATTCTGTAGCAGAATTAGTAGGACAAACACCGATCGTAAAATTAAATCGTGTAGTAGATGAGAACAGTGCTGATGTTTATTTAAAGTTAGAGTACTTTAATCCAGGAAGCAGTGTAAAAGATCGTATTGCTTTATCGATGATTGAAGCTGCAGAAGCAGAGGGTAGCTTAAAACCAGGCGATACAATTATTGAGCCTACAAGTGGAAATACAGGAATTGGTTTAGCAATGATTGCTGCTGCTAAAGGATATAGAGCTATTTTAGTAATGCCTGAAACAATGAGCTTAGAACGTCGTAATTTACTTCGTGCTTATGGAGCTGAATTAGTATTAACTCCTGGACCTGAAGGAATGGGCGGTGCAATTCGCAAAGCAGAAGAGCTTGCAAAAGAAAATGGCTACTTCGTTCCTCAACAATTTAACAACTTTGCAAACCCAGAAGTTCACAAAAATACAACCGCAAAAGAAATCGTTGAACAAGTTGGCGGACAATTAGATGCATTTATCGCAGGTATTGGAACAGGTGGTACCATTACTGGTGTCGGTCAAGTTCTTCGTGAAGAAATTCCTGGAGTTAAAGTATATGCAGTAGAACCTTCTGATTCACCAGTATTATCAGGTGGAAAACCAGGTCCTCATAAAATCCAAGGTATTGGAGCAGGCTTTATACCAAAAGTATTGGATACGAAGATTTACGATGAAATAATTCAGATTACTACTGATCAAGCGTATGAAGCAGCTCGAAATACTGCAAGCAAAGAAGGAATTCTTGCGGGAGTATCTGGTGGAGCAGCCATTTCTGCCGCTTTAAAAGTAGCAAAACAACTAGGTAAAGGTAAGAAAGTATTAGCAATTATACCTGATAATGGTGAGCGTTACTTTAGTACTCCACTTTACCAGTTTGAAGAATAGTCAATACAATAAGAGACATTAGCTTAGCGGCTAATGTCTTTTTTTGTGTTTGATAGATTATAGGATCATGTCGTAATATGTAGAAATGAAAATAATTTCATCTTCATGTATGATAGAGATAGACAAATGTGATATTTTTTTGTCCATGTTAGGGGCATTGGTCTTTACAGGAGGAAAAAAGTATGGAAAAAAGGCAAACAAATATTATTCAGTGTGGTCCGTACCAGCTTGATTATGGCAAAAAAACCTTAATCATGGGGATTTTAAATGTAACCCCTGATTCTTTTTCTGATGGAGGCCAATATTCTCATTTTGATACAGCAATTAAACACGCGATTGAAATGGTAGAGCATGGTGCTGATATCATTGATATTGGTGGAGAATCCACTCGACCAGGTTATGAACAGATTTCTGTTGAAGAAGAACTAGATCGGGTTATTCCAGTCATCAAAGCATTGGTTCAACATGTTCAAGTGCCGATTTCTATTGACACCTATAAGGCGAAAGTGGCTAAGGAGGCTATCCTTGCTGGGGCCAGTATCATCAATGATATTTGGGGAGCAAAAGCTGACCCACACATGGCAACTGTTGCAGCTGAGCTACAAGTGCCGATAATCCTGATGCACAATCGTAATGACCGCAACTATCAAGTGTTTATGCGTGATGTGCTTCGTGATCTTTATGAAAGCATTTTACTGGTTAAACAAGCGGGTGTAAATGATGAAAACATCATTCTTGATCCGGGAATTGGGTTTGCAAGGGACTTGGATGAAAATCTAGAAACAATGCGAAATTTGGACAAGATTGTTTCGTTGGGTTATCCTGTATTACTAGGAACATCTCGTAAGTCAATGATTGGAAATGTGTTAAATTTACCACCTTCAGAACGGCTAGAGGGAACAGGGGCCACTGTGTGCTATGGGATCCAGAAAGGGTGTCAAATCGTTCGTGTACATGATGTAAAAGAAATAGCAAGAATGGCAAAAATGATGGATGCGATGATAGGAAAGGGGGAGTAAGGTGGATAAAATCGAGTTGAAGAATATGCAGTTTTATGGATACCACGGTGTCCTTCCGGAGGAAACGAGACTAGGTCAACGCTTTAACATCGATTTAATTGTTTATGCTGATTTAAGGAAAGCAGGACAAAGCGATCAGCTAGAGGATTCGATCAATTATGCAGAGCTTTATTCTGTTTGTAAGGAAGTAGTAGAAGGGCAACCTTATCAATTAATAGAAGCGGTGGCAGAATCAATCGCAACGAAAGTTCTTGCGGGTTACGATAAAGTAGTAGAATGTATGGTCAAGGTCGTAAAGCCAGACCCGCCTATACCCGGGCATTATGAACATGTTGCGGTGGAAATAATAAGGAGTAGATAAAAATGGCTGCAAATATGGCTTTTCTGGCACTTGGCTCAAACCTAGGCGACCGCCTCGACCATTTGAAACAGGCGATTCTTCTATTAGAGAATGAGCCAGAAATAGAAGTGGTAAATTCTTCATCCATCTATGAAACGGATCCGGTTGGCTACGAAGAGCAAGGCCCATTTCTAAATATGGTGGTCCAAGTATCAACTGGACTTTCGCCAGCAGAGTTATTAAAGTTATGTTTAAAAATCGAAAACATTCTTGGTAGAAAACGGGAAATTTTTTGGGGGCCAAGAACATTAGACCTTGACATTTTACTGTATAATCAAGAAAATATTGAAACAGAAGATTTAAAAGTTCCTCATCCTCGGATGCATCAAAGAGCATTTGTTATGATACCTCTATTAGAAATAAACAAGAACATTCACGTACCGAAGATTGAGAAACCTATGACATTATGGGTGGAAAATCTGCCTGATAAAGAAGGAGTACGGATATGGAAGCGGATAAATGGGGAAGACGTATTCGCGCTTTTCGAAAGCTGAAAGGATTTACGCAAGAAGGCTTTGCAAAAAAGGTTGGTGTATCTGTTTCGATTCTGGGTGAAATTGAACGAGGCAATCGCGTGCCAACGCATGATTTTCTTGAAGAAGTCGCAGCTGTTTTACAAATTGATGTAATAGAATTGACACCTCCAGATGAATTACAATAACCAATTGGGGATAAAGAAAAGCACACCTTAGATGAAAGGGGTATAATTGCTTGTTAAAGATTGGTAATATTGAAATGAAAAATCCGATAGTTCTAGCACCAATGGCGGGAGTATGCAATGCAGCTTTTCGACTTACCGTTAAAGAATTTGGTGCTGGATTAGTATGTGCGGAAATGGTCAGCGACAAAGGAATCGTTTATAAGAATGAAAAAACAATGAATATGCTCTATATTGATGATCAAGAGAAACCGCTTAGTCTACAAATCTTTGGTGGAGAAAAGAAGACTCTTGTAGAAGCGGCTCAGTTTGTTGATAAACATACAAACGCAGATATTATTGATATTAATATGGGTTGCCCAGTCCCAAAGATCACCAAGGTCGATGCAGGGGCAAAATGGCTTCTTGATCATAATAAGATTTATGAAATGGTTGCAGCTGTAGTGGATGCGGTGGATAAGCCAGTTACCGTTAAAATGCGAATGGGCTGGGATCCAGACCATATTTTTGCTGTTCAAAATGCTCAAGCTGTTGAGCGAGCTGGCGGTCAAGCTGTTGCTCTACATGGCAGAACACGATACCAAATGTATGAAGGTAAAGCCGATTGGGATATCATCCGCCAAGTGAAAGAAGCTGTTAATATCCCGGTGATTGGTAATGGTGATGTGACGACACCTCAGGATGCAAAGCGGATGCTTGAGCAAACAGGTTGCGATGGAGTCATGATTGGTCGAGCAGCATTAGGAAATCCATGGATGATCTATCGTACTGTTAAGTATCTTGAAACAGGTGAGCTCATTGGTGAGCCGAGCCCTAGTGAAAAAATTGATGTTTGTGTTCTCCACTTAGATCGACTAATTGCTCTGAAAAATGATCATATAGCTGTTCGTGAAATGAGAAAGCATGCGGCATGGTATCTAAAAGGAATTAGAGGGAATGCAAGAGTTCGAAACGCTATTAATGAATGTAACACAAGAGCTGAATTAGTAGCATTACTATATGGATTAGTGGATGAAGATGAAGAAAGTCAAATTTCACAAGTCGGATAAGTTTGACTTTAATAACAACTTTTTCTATAATACCTTTGTTATAAAATAAACTGCTAGTGCCAAACTAGCAGTTTATTTCTATTTAAAATTCTTTTTTGATGTCTGAACTGCTGAGATTGTGTAAAATAATAAAGTATGCAAAAAAATTGATTTATGTATAATGCCTTTGGCTGAGATAAAAGTTTTTAAAAATGGAGTGATCATATGAGTCAGGAAGAATTAAATGACCAATTACGGGTTCGCCGTGAAAAAATGAATAGTTTGCGTGAAAGAGGACTCGATCCTTTCGGTAAACGATTTGAACGTTCTAATAACACACAAGAACTAATCAATCAATATGGTGAACTTGAGAAAGAAGAAATCGAACAGAAGGATGTATCTGTTACGTTAGCTGGCCGGATTATGACGAAGCGCGGCAAAGGAAAAGCGGGATTTGCTCATATTCAGGACTTAACTGGACAAATTCAACTCTACATTCGTAATGATGCAGTCGGAGAAGAGCAATATGAGTTATTTGATACAGCTGATTTAGGGGATATTGTAGGTGTTTCGGGTACACTATTTAAAACAAAAGTTGGAGAACTATCTGTAAAGGTTCAAGAATTTACTTTACTTACAAAAGCACTTCGTCCATTACCGGATAAATTCCACGGACTAAAAGATATCGAACAACGCTATCGTCAACGCTATTTAGACTTAATCATGAGTCCAGAAAGCAAGCATACGTTTATCACAAGATCACTCATTATTCAATCAATGCGTAGATACTTAGATAGTCACGGTTACTTAGAGGTTGAGACACCAATGATGCATGCGATTGCTGGGGGAGCATCAGCTCGTCCATTTATTACGCACCATAATGCATTGGACATGCCATTATATATGCGAATCGCGATTGAGCTCCACCTAAAACGTTTGATTGTAGGTGGACTCGAAAAAGTTTATGAAATTGGTCGTGTATTCCGTAATGAAGGTGTGTCAACTAGACATAATCCTGAGTTTACAATGATTGAGCTATACGAGGCATACGCCGATTACCGTGATATCATGGCTCTTACGGAAAATGTAATTGCCCATGTAGCGCAGGAGGTTCTTGGTACAACTACAGTTCAATATGGTGAATATGAGGTTGACCTTAAACCTGAATGGAAAAGAGTCCACATGGTCGACGCAATTAAAGAAGTAACAGGCGCCGACTTCTGGAAGGAAATGAGCACAGAAGAAGCCCGTCAGCTTGCAAAAGAACATGGCGTGGAAATTAATGAACATATGACTTATGGTCATATCGTTAATGAGTTCTTTGAACAAAAGGTTGAAGAAACTTTAATTCAGCCAACATTTATTTTTGGTCATCCAGTTGAGATTTCTCCACTAGCCAAAAAGAATGATGAAGACCCACGCTTCACTGACCGATTTGAATTATTTATCGTAGCACGTGAACACGCAAACGCGTTTACTGAATTAAATGATCCGATTGATCAAAGAGAACGTTTTGAAGCGCAGCTTAAAGAGCGTGAACAAGGAAATGATGAAGCGCATCTAATGGATGATGATTTTGTTGAAGCGCTTGAGTATGGTATGCCTCCAACAGGCGGACTTGGGATTGGTATTGATCGTCTTGTTATGCTCCTTACTAATTCACCATCAATTAGGGATGTTCTATTATTCCCATTAATGCGCCATCGTTAAGAGTAAATAGAGAAGGAAAGGCCTTTAGGTTCTTTTCTTCTCTTTTTTATTTTAGGATATAAATAGTATTATTTTTATGGTTAAAACTTAATGATAAGAATTAGAATATTCCGTCTATATTAATTTGATAAAAAAGTGACAAAAACATATTGCCACATGTTTATAATGGTGGTATATTATTATCTGTTGCCACGATAAAGTAACACATAAGAAAAGAAAATTAAAAAGTGGTTGACGCAACATTAACAATCTGTTAATATAAAAAAGTCGCTTTTGAGAGGCGGCGAACATTGTTCTTTGAAAACTAAACAAACAAACGTCAACAATAATAAATTTTAGTGATTATAACTTCGGTTATAACACACTAGCCAACGTAACATTTTTGAGCTAAATCAACTTTCTTGGAGAGTTTGATCCTGGCTCAGGACGAACGCTGGCGGCGTGCCTAATACATGCAAGTCGAGCGGATTGATGGGAGCTTGCTCCCTGACATCAGCGGCGGACGGGTGAGTAACACGTGGGCAACCTGCCTGTAAGACTGGGATAACTTCGGGAAACCGGAGCTAATACCGGATAATCCTTTCCCTCTCATGAGGGAAAGCTGAAAGACGGTTTCGGCTGTCACTTACAGATGGGCCCGCGGCGCATTAGCTAGTTGGTGAGGTAACGGCTCACCAAGGCGACGATGCGTAGCCGACCTGAGAGGGTGATCGGCCACACTGGGACTGAGACACGGCCCAGACTCCTACGGGAGGCAGCAGTAGGGAATCTTCCGCAATGGACGAAAGTCTGACGGAGCAACGCCGCGTGAGCGAAGAAGGCCTTCGGGTCGTAAAGCTCTGTTGTTAGGGAAGAACAAGTACCGGAGTAACTGCCGGTACCTTGACGGTACCTAACCAGAAAGCCACGGCTAACTACGTGCCAGCAGCCGCGGTAATACGTAGGTGGCAAGCGTTGTCCGGAATTATTGGGCGTAAAGCGCGCGCAGGCGGTTCCTTAAGTCTGATGTGAAAGCCCCCGGCTGAACCTGGGAGGGTCATTGGAAACTGGGGAACTTGAGTGCAGAAGAGAAGAGCGGAATTCCACGTGTAGCGGTGAAATGCGTAGAGATGTGGAGGAACACCAGTGGCGAAGGCGGCTCTTTGGTCTGTAACTGACGCTGAGGCGCGAAAGCGTGGGGAGCGAACAGGATTAGATACCCTGGTAGTCCACGCCGTAAACGATGAGTGCTAAGTGTTAGAGGGTTTCCGCCCTTTAGTGCTGCAGCAAACGCATTAAGCACTCCGCCTGGGGAGTACGGCCGCAAGGCTGAAACTCAAAGGAATTGACGGGGGCCCGCACAAGCGGTGGAGCATGTGGTTTAATTCGAAGCAACGCGAAGAACCTTACCAGGTCTTGACATCCTCTGACACTCCTAGAGATAGGACGTTCCCCTTCGGGGGACAGAGTGACAGGTGGTGCATGGTTGTCGTCAGCTCGTGTCGTGAGATGTTGGGTTAAGTCCCGCAACGAGCGCAACCCTTGATCTTAGTTGCCAGCATTTAGTTGGGCACTCTAAGGTGACTGCCGGTGACAAACCGGAGGAAGGTGGGGATGACGTCAAATCATCATGCCCCTTATGACCTGGGCTACACACGTGCTACAATGGATGGTACAAAGGGTCGCGAAACCGCGAGGTCGAGCCAATCCCATAAAACCATTCTCAGTTCGGATTGTAGGCTGCAACTCGCCTACATGAAGCTGGAATCGCTAGTAATCGCGGATCAGCATGCCGCGGTGAATACGTTCCCGGGCCTTGTACACACCGCCCGTCACACCACGAGAGTTTGTAACACCCGAAGTCGGTGGGGTAACCGTAAGGAGCCAGCCGCCTAAGGTGGGACAGATGATTGGGGTGAAGTCGTAACAAGGTAGCCGTATCGGAAGGTGCGGCTGGATCACCTCCTTTCTAAGGATATTGTCGTAAAGACAATCGGAATGCAGACCTTCTGGTCTGTACTGTTGACCGCTTTGTTTGTTTAGTTTTGAGGGAGCAATTCCTCTGTATCTTTTCGTTCTTTGAAAACTAGATAATCGTAAAAGAAGAAAACAAGAAACACCACATTAGTTTTTTCTCTCTTAATAATAAGAGAATTAACCTTTAGGTTAAGTTAGAAAGGGCGCACGGTGGATGCCTTGGCACTAGGAGCCGATGAAGGACGGTACTAACACCGATATGCTTCGGGGAGCTGTAAGTAAGCTTTGATCCTGGAGATTTCCGAATGGGGGAACCCACTACTCGTAATGGAGTGGTATCTTTACCTGAATACATAGGGTATTGAAGGCACACCCTGGGAACTGAAACATCTAAGTACCCGGAGGAAGAGAAAGCAAACGCGATTCCCTGAGTAGCGGCGAGCGAAACGGGACATAGCCCAAACCAAGAGGCTTGCCTCTTGGGGTTGTAGGACACTCAACATGGAGTTACAAAGGAACGGGGTAAATGAAGAGATCTGGAAAGGTCCGTCAAAGAAGGTAAAAACCCTGTAGTTGAAACTTCGTTCCCTCCTGAGTGGATCCTGAGTACGGCCTGGACACGTGAAATCCGGTCGGAAGCAGGGAGGACCATCTCCCAAGGCTAAATACTCCCTAGTGACCGATAGTGAACCAGTACCGTGAGGGAAAGGTGAAAAGCACCCTGGAAGGGGAGTGAAAGAGATCCTGAAACCGTGTGCCTACAAGTAGTCAGAGCCCGTTAATGGGTGATGGCGTGCCTTTTGTAGAATGAACCGGCGAGTTACGATTACATGCAAGGTTAAGTTGAGAAGACGGAGCCGCAGCGAAAGCGAGTCTGAATAGGGCGAATTAGTATGTGGTCGTAGACCCGAAACCAGGTGATCTACCCATGTCCAGGGTGAAGGTTGGGTAACACCAACTGGAGGCCCGAACCCACGCACGTTGAAAAGTGCGGGGATGAGGTGTGGGTAGCGGAGAAATTCCAATCGAACTTGGAGATAGCTGGTTCTCTCCGAAATAGCTTTAGGGCTAGCCTCACGTAGTAAGAGTCTTGGAGGTAGAGCACTGTTTGGACTAGGGGCCCTCATCGGGTTACCGAATTCAGACAAACTCCGAATGCCAAAGACTTATCCGTGGGAGTCAGACTGCGAGTGATAAGATCCGTAGTCAAAAGGGAAACAGCCCAGACCACCAGCTAAGGTCCCAAAGTATACGTTAAGTGGAAAAGGATGTGGAGTTGCTTAGACAACCAGGATGTTGGCTTAGAAGCAGCCACCATTTAAAGAGTGCGTAATAGCTCACTGGTCGAGTGACTCTGCGCCGAAAATGTACCGGGGCTAAACGTATCACCGAAGCTGTGGATTGACATCTACGATGTCAGTGGTAGGAGAGCGTTCTAAGGGCGTTGAAGCTAGACCGTAAGGACTGGTGGAGCGCTTAGAAGTGAGAATGCCGGTATGAGTAGCGAAAGATGGGTGAGAATCCCATCCACCGAATGACTAAGGTTTCCTGAGGAAGGCTCGTCCGCTCAGGGTTAGTCGGGACCTAAGCCGAGGCCGAAAGGCGTAGGCGATGGATAACAGGTTGATATTCCTGTACCACCTCATTATCGTTTGAGCAACGGGGGGACGCAGGAGGATAGGGTAAGCGCACTGCTGGATATGTGCGTGTAAGCAGTTAGGCTGGAAATGAGGCAAATCCCGTTTCCGTAAAGGCTGAGCTGTGATGCCGAGGGAAATATAGTACCGAAGTTCCTGATTCCACACTGCCAAGAAAAGCCTCTAGCGAGATAAAAGGTGCCCGTACCGCAAACCGACACAGGTAGTCGAGGAGAGAATCCTAAGGTGAGCGAGAGAACTCTCGTTAAGGAACTCGGCAAAATGACCCCGTAACTTCGGGAGAAGGGGTGCTCTTTTGGGTGTTAAAGCCTAGAAGAGCCGCAGTGAATAGGCCCAGGCGACTGTTTAGCAAAAACACAGGTCTCTGCAAAGCCGCAAGGCGAAGTATAGGGGCTGACGCCTGCCCGGTGCTGGAAGGTTAAGGGGAGAGGTTAGCGCAAGCGAAGCTTTGAACCGAAGCCCCAGTAAACGGCGGCCGTAACTATAACGGTCCTAAGGTAGCGAAATTCCTTGTCGGGTAAGTTCCGACCCGCACGAAAGGCGTAACGATCTGGGCACTGTCTCAACGAGAGACTCGGTGAAATTATAGTACCTGTGAAGATGCAGGTTACCCGCGACAGGACGGAAAGACCCCGTGGAGCTTTACTGTAGCCTGATATTGAATTTTGGTACAGCTTGTACAGGATAGGTAGGAGCCGTAGAAACCGGAGCGCCAGCTTCGGTGGAGGCATCGGTGGGATACTACCCTGGCTGTATTGAAATTCTAACCCATACCCCTGATCGGGGTAGGAGACAGTGTCAGGTGGGCAGTTTGACTGGGGCGGTCGCCTCCTAAAAAGTAACGGAGGCGCCCAAAGGTTCCCTCAGAATGGTTGGAAATCATTCGTAGAGTGTAAAGGCACAAGGGAGCTTGACTGCGAGACCTACAAGTCGAGCAGGGACGAAAGTCGGGCTTAGTGATCCGGTGGTTCCGCATGGAAGGGCCATCGCTCAACGGATAAAAGCTACCCCTGGGATAACAGGCTTATCTCCCCCAAGAGTCCACATCGACGGGGAGGTTTGGCACCTCGATGTCGGCTCATCGCATCCTGGGGCTGTAGTCGGTCCCAAGGGTTGGGCTGTTCGCCCATTAAAGCGGTACGCGAGCTGGGTTCAGAACGTCGTGAGACAGTTCGGTCCCTATCCGTCGTGGGCGCAGGAAATTTGAGAGGAGCTGTCCTTAGTACGAGAGGACCGGGATGGACGCACCGCTGGTGTACCAGTTGTCTTGCCAAAGGCATAGCTGGGTAGCTATGTGCGGACGGGATAAGTGCTGAAAGCATCTAAGCATGAAGCCCCCCTCAAGATGAGATTTCCCATAGCGCAAGCTAGTAAGATCCCTGAAAGATGATCAGGTTGATAGGTCAGAGGTGGAAGCGTGGCGACATGTGGAGCTGACTGATACTAATCGATCGAGGACTTAACCAAAAAAAGTTTTTCTTCTTCTACATTATCTAGTTTTGAGAGAATGAATTTTCTCAGTTAAATAGTCTGGTGGCGATAGCGAGAAGGTCACACCCGTTCCCATACCGAACACGGAAGTTAAGCTTCTCAGCGCCAATGGTAGTTGGGGGCTCTCCCCCTGTGAGAGTAGGACGCTGCCGGGCTGTTTTAAAAATGGAGGATTAGCTCAGCTGGGAGAGCATCTGCCTTACAAGCAGAGGGTCGGCGGTTCGAGCCCGTCATCCTCCACCATATGCCGGTTTAGCTCAATTGGTAGAGCAACTGACTTGTAATCAGTAGGTTGGGGGTTCAAGTCCTCTAGCCGGCACCATTTTTCGAGCCATTAGCTCAGTTGGTAGAGCATCTGACTTTTAATCAGAGGGTCGAAGGTTCGAGTCCTTCATGGCTCACCATTTATATGAATATATGCGGGTGTGGCGGAATTGGCAGACGCACTAGACTTAGGATCTAGCGCCGCAAGGCGTGGGGGTTCGACTCCCTTCACCCGCACCATATATTCGCGGAAGTAGTTCAGTGGTAGAACACCACCTTGCCAAGGTGGGGGTCGCGGGTTCGAATCCCGTCTTCCGCTCCAATGATATTGCCGGGGTGGCGGAACTGGCAGACGCACAGGACTTAAAATCCTGCGGTAGGTGACTACCGTACCGGTTCGATTCCAGGTCCTCGGCACCATTTTTTCATGATAGAAAAAATAATAAACATTAATATGCGCCCGTAGCTCAATTGGATAGAGCGTCTGACTACGGATCAGAAGGTTATGGGTTCGACTCCTTTCGGGCGCGCTTATTATTCGGGAAGTAGCTCAGCTTGGTAGAGCACTTGGTTTGGGACCAAGGGGTCGCAGGTTCGAATCCTGTCTTCCCGACCATTAAACTTCTAATAATATTGGGGTCTTAGCTCAGCTGGGAGAGCGCCTGCCTTGCACGCAGGAGGTCAGGGGTTCGATCCCCCTAGACTCCACCAAAAAATAGTTGACAATGCATTTAATGTTTGTTACTATTAAAAAGTTGCTTTTGAGAGGCGGCGAACATTGTTCTTTGAAAACTAAACAAACAAACGTCAACAATAATAAATTTTAGTGATTATAACTTCGGTTATAACACACTAGCCAACGTAACATTTTTGAGCTAAATCAACTTTCTTGGAGAGTTTGATCCTGGCTCAGGACGAACGCTGGCGGCGTGCCTAATACATGCAAGTCGAGCGGATTGATGGGAGCTTGCTCCCTGACATCAGCGGCGGACGGGTGAGTAACACGTGGGCAACCTGCCTGTAAGACTGGGATAACTTCGGGAAACCGGAGCTAATACCGGATAATCCTTTCCCTCTCATGAGGGAAAGCTGAAAGACGGTTTCGGCTGTCACTTACAGATGGGCCCGCGGCGCATTAGCTAGTTGGTGAGGTAACGGCTCACCAAGGC
Source organism: Bacillus sp. T3 (assembly GCF_033449965.1). Classification (NCBI taxonomy): domain Bacteria; kingdom Bacillati; phylum Bacillota; class Bacilli; order Caryophanales; family Bacillaceae; genus Bacillus; species Bacillus sp. T3. Next base: position 71,117 of record NZ_CP137761.1, on the reverse strand, counting down.
GACGATGCGTAGCCGACCTGAGAGGGTGATCGGCCACACTGGGACTGAGACACGGCCCAGACTCCTACGGGAGGCAGCAGTAGGGAATCTTCCGCAATGGACGAAAGTCTGACGGAGCAACGCCGCGTGAGCGAAGAAGGCCTTCGGGTCGTAAAGCTCTGTTGTTAGGGAAGAACAAGTACCGGAGTAACTGCCGGTACCTTGACGGTACCTAACCAGAAAGCCACGGCTAACTACGTGCCAGCAGCCGCGGTAATACGTAGGTGGCAAGCGTTGTCCGGAATTATTGGGCGTAAAGCGCGCGCAGGCGGTTCCTTAAGTCTGATGTGAAAGCCCCCGGCTGAACCGGGAGGGTCATTGGAAACTGGGGAACTTGAGTGCAGAAGAGAAGAGCGGAATTCCACGTGTAGCGGTGAAATGCGTAGAGATGTGGAGGAACACCAGTGGCGAAGGCGGCTCTTTGGTCTGTAACTGACGCTGAGGCGCGAAAGCGTGGGGAGCGAACAGGATTAGATACCCTGGTAGTCCACGCCGTAAACGATGAGTGCTAAGTGTTAGAGGGTTTCCGCCCTTTAGTGCTGCAGCAAACGCATTAAGCACTCCGCCTGGGGAGTACGGCCGCAAGGCTGAAACTCAAAGGAATTGACGGGGGCCCGCACAAGCGGTGGAGCATGTGGTTTAATTCGAAGCAACGCGAAGAACCTTACCAGGTCTTGACATCCTCTGACACTCCTAGAGATAGGACGTTCCCCTTCGGGGGACAGAGTGACAGGTGGTGCATGGTTGTCGTCAGCTCGTGTCGTGAGATGTTGGGTTAAGTCCCGCAACGAGCGCAACCCTTGATCTTAGTTGCCAGCATTTAGTTGGGCACTCTAAGGTGACTGCCGGTGACAAACCGGAGGAAGGTGGGGATGACGTCAAATCATCATGCCCCTTATGACCTGGGCTACACACGTGCTACAATGGATGGTACAAAGGGTCGCGAAACCGCGAGGTCGAGCCAATCCCATAAAACCATTCTCAGTTCGGATTGTAGGCTGCAACTCGCCTACATGAAGCTGGAATCGCTAGTAATCGCGGATCAGCATGCCGCGGTGAATACGTTCCCGGGCCTTGTACACACCGCCCGTCACACCACGAGAGTTTGTAACACCCGAAGTCGGTGGGGTAACCGTAAGGAGCCAGCCGCCTAAGGTGGGACAGATGATTGGGGTGAAGTCGTAACAAGGTAGCCGTATCGGAAGGTGCGGCTGGATCACCTCCTTTCTAAGGATATTGTCGTAAAGACAATCGGAATGCAGACCTTCTGGTCTGTACTGTTGACCGCTTTGTTTGTTTAGTTTTGAGGGAGCAATTCCTCTGTATCTTTTCGTTCTTTGAAAACTAGATAATCGTAAAAGAAGAAAACAAGAAACACCACATTAGTTTTTTCTCTCTTAATAATAAGAGAATTAACCTTTAGGTTAAGTTAGAAAGGGCGCACGGTGGATGCCTTGGCACTAGGAGCCGATGAAGGACGGTACTAACACCGATATGCTTCGGGGAGCTGTAAGTAAGCTTTGATCCGGAGATTTCCGAATGGGGGAACCCACTACTCGTAATGGAGTGGTATCTTTACCTGAATACATAGGGTATTGAAGGCACACCCTGGGAACTGAAACATCTAAGTACCCGGAGGAAGAGAAAGCAAACGCGATTCCCTGAGTAGCGGCGAGCGAAACGGGACATAGCCCAAACCAAGAGGCTTGCCTCTTGGGGTTGTAGGACACTCAACATGGAGTTACAAAGGAACGGGGTAAATGAAGAGATCTGGAAAGGTCCGTCAAAGAAGGTAAAAACCCTGTAGTTGAAACTTCGTTCCCTCCTGAGTGGATCCTGAGTACGGCCGGACACGTGAAATCCGGTCGGAAGCAGGGAGGACCATCTCCCAAGGCTAAATACTCCCTAGTGACCGATAGTGAACCAGTACCGTGAGGGAAAGGTGAAAAGCACCCTGGAAGGGGAGTGAAAGAGATCCTGAAACCGTGTGCCTACAAGTAGTCAGAGCCCGTTAATGGGTGATGGCGTGCCTTTTGTAGAATGAACCGGCGAGTTACGATTACATGCAAGGTTAAGTTGAGAAGACGGAGCCGCAGCGAAAGCGAGTCTGAATAGGGCGAATTAGTATGTGGTCGTAGACCCGAAACCAGGTGATCTACCCATGTCCAGGGTGAAGGTTGGGTAACACCAACTGGAGGCCCGAACCCACGCACGTTGAAAAGTGCGGGGATGAGGTGTGGGTAGCGGAGAAATTCCAATCGAACTTGGAGATAGCTGGTTCTCTCCGAAATAGCTTTAGGGCTAGCCTCACGTAGTAAGAGTCTTGGAGGTAGAGCACTGTTTGGACTAGGGGCCCTCATCGGGTTACCGAATTCAGACAAACTCCGAATGCCAAAGACTTATCCGTGGGAGTCAGACTGCGAGTGATAAGATCCGTAGTCAAAAGGGAAACAGCCCAGACCACCAGCTAAGGTCCCAAAGTATACGTTAAGTGGAAAAGGATGTGGAGTTGCTTAGACAACCAGGATGTTGGCTTAGAAGCAGCCACCATTTAAAGAGTGCGTAATAGCTCACTGGTCGAGTGACTCTGCGCCGAAAATGTACCGGGGCTAAACGTATCACCGAAGCTGTGGATTGACATCTACGATGTCAGTGGTAGGAGAGCGTTCTAAGGGCGTTGAAGCTAGACCGTAAGGACTGGTGGAGCGCTTAGAAGTGAGAATGCCGGTATGAGTAGCGAAAGATGGGTGAGAATCCCATCCACCGAATGACTAAGGTTTCCTGAGGAAGGCTCGTCCGCTCAGGGTTAGTCGGGACCTAAGCCGAGGCCGAAAGGCGTAGGCGATGGATAACAGGTTGATATTCCTGTACCACCTCATTATCGTTTGAGCAACGGGGGGACGCAGGAGGATAGGGTAAGCGCACTGCTGGATATGTGCGTGTAAGCAGTTAGGCTGGAAATGAGGCAAATCCCGTTTCCGTAAAGGCTGAGCTGTGATGCCGAGGGAAATATAGTACCGAAGTTCCTGATTCCACACTGCCAAGAAAAGCCTCTAGCGAGATAAAAGGTGCCCGTACCGCAAACCGACACAGGTAGTCGAGGAGAGAATCCTAAGGTGAGCGAGAGAACTCTCGTTAAGGAACTCGGCAAAATGACCCCGTAACTTCGGGAGAAGGGGTGCTCTTTTGGGTGTTAAAGCCTAGAAGAGCCGCAGTGAATAGGCCCAGGCGACTGTTTAGCAAAAACACAGGTCTCTGCAAAGCCGCAAGGCGAAGTATAGGGGCTGACGCCTGCCCGGTGCTGGAAGGTTAAGGGGAGAGGTTAGCGCAAGCGAAGCTTTGAACCGAAGCCCCAGTAAACGGCGGCCGTAACTATAACGGTCCTAAGGTAGCGAAATTCCTTGTCGGGTAAGTTCCGACCCGCACGAAAGGCGTAACGATCTGGGCACTGTCTCAACGAGAGACTCGGTGAAATTATAGTACCTGTGAAGATGCAGGTTACCCGCGACAGGACGGAAAGACCCCGTGGAGCTTTACTGTAGCCTGATATTGAATTTTGGTACAGCTTGTACAGGATAGGTAGGAGCCGTAGAAACCGGAGCGCCAGCTTCGGTGGAGGCATCGGTGGGATACTACCCTGGCTGTATTGAAATTCTAACCCATACCCCTGATCGGGGTAGGAGACAGTGTCAGGTGGGCAGTTTGACTGGGGCGGTCGCCTCCTAAAAAGTAACGGAGGCGCCCAAAGGTTCCCTCAGAATGGTTGGAAATCATTCGTAGAGTGTAAAGGCACAAGGGAGCTTGACTGCGAGACCTACAAGTCGAGCAGGGACGAAAGTCGGGCTTAGTGATCCGGTGGTTCCGCATGGAAGGGCCATCGCTCAACGGATAAAAGCTACCCCTGGGATAACAGGCTTATCTCCCCCAAGAGTCCACATCGACGGGGAGGTTTGGCACCTCGATGTCGGCTCATCGCATCCTGGGGCTGTAGTCGGTCCCAAGGGTTGGGCTGTTCGCCCATTAAAGCGGTACGCGAGCTGGGTTCAGAACGTCGTGAGACAGTTCGGTCCCTATCCGTCGTGGGCGCAGGAAATTTGAGAGGAGCTGTCCTTAGTACGAGAGGACCGGGATGGACGCACCGCTGGTGTACCAGTTGTCTTGCCAAAGGCATAGCTGGGTAGCTATGTGCGGACGGGATAAGTGCTGAAAGCATCTAAGCATGAAGCCCCCCTCAAGATGAGATTTCCCATAGCGCAAGCTAGTAAGATCCCTGAAAGATGATCAGGTTGATAGGTCAGAGGTGGAAGCGTGGCGACATGTGGAGCTGACTGATACTAATCGATCGAGGACTTAACCAAAAAAAGTTTTTCTTCTTCTACATTATCTAGTTTTGAGAGAATGAATTTTCTCAGTTAAATAGTCTGGTGGCGATAGCGAGAAGGTCACACCCGTTCCCATACCGAACACGGAAGTTAAGCTTCTCAGCGCCGATGGTAGTTGGGGGCTCTCCCCTGTGAGAGTAGGACGCTGCCGGGCACAAGATAGAAAACAGCCGATTTGGCTGTTTTTTTGCGTTTCAAAAATTATGAATCTGTTATGAGTGATGATATAAAATGGTTATAAACATATTAAAGGTAGTGTCTGGTAGAAAGGATGGGAAACTATGTGCTTCACCAATAAAGTAGTGATTGTAACAGGCGCCGCTAATGGTATTGGTCAAGTTATTGCATCACAGTATGCATTAAAAGGAGCAAAGGTTGTTATTGCAGATAAAAATGAACAAAAAGGTTTGTTAGTAGAAGAACGAATCAAGAAAAGTGGTGGCATCTGCATGTTTGTTAACACAGATGTAAGAAATGAGAATGAAGTAATACAACTATTTGAAAAGACAGTAGATGTCTTTGGTAGCCTACACATATTGATCAATAACGCAGGAAAAGGGGGTTCATTTAAATCCCCCTTTGAACTGTCCTTAGAAGAATGGGATGACATTATCAATACAAATTTAAGAAGTGTTTTTATTGCAGCAAAGGAAGCAGCGAAATATATGTGTCAAAACAAAAATGGCGGAACGATTATCAATATATCATCGACTCGTGCTTATATGTCGGAACCTAACTCCGAACCGTACGCCGCTTCAAAGGGAGGGATTGTGGCAATTACTCATGCATTAGCTGCATCTTTTAGCAAATATAAAATAAAAGTGAATTCAATCTCTCCAGGTGGATTGAAACAGGAGATTACTCAAAATTAAGTGAATTGGATCATCAACAGCATTTGTCTCAACGAGTAGGAAAACCTGGAGGATATTGCGAGAGCTTGTCTCTTTTTAACAAATGATGAAAATGATTTTATTAATGGAACTGATTTAATCATTGATGGTGGAATGACCAAAAAAATGATTTATATTGAATAAAGTATGAAATGAGGAGAGTAGCGCTATGATTGTGTGTGCTGCTCTTTTTTATTTTTATCTAAAATTATTAGCGAATATATTTTGTGATAAATGGGAACAAAAAGCTAAAATTTAGTTTGAGAAGTAGCAAAGTGGAAACAATAGTTTAATGGTTCAATTAATTGCAAATTTATATGTCTATCATGTATAATCAAAGTCAAATATAGTCAAAGTCAGATGATTGGGGGAGGTTTGATGAGAAATATCTCCGACATAATTGAAGATTACTTAAAGACGGTATTAGAGTTAAGTGAAGAAGAAATAGTTGAAATAAAAAGAAATGAAATTGCCGACAAATTTCAATGTGTTCCTTCCCAAATAAATTATGTTATTAACACTCGCTTTACGGTAGAACGAGGATATGTAGTTGAAAGTAAGAGAGGCGGTGGCGGATATATACGTATTATTAAAGTCCAGACAAATGATTATGTTCATTTGATCGACCACTTGATCTCACTTGTAAAGACGAATATCGCTCAAAGTAGTGCGGAGGATGTCATCTATCGCCTAGTTGAAGAGGAAATCATTACGAATAGAGAAGCAAAAATTATGTTAAGTGTTATTGACCGTTCTGTCTTATATATCGAGCTCCCGTATCGAGATGAATTGCGAGCTAGGATGCTAAAAGCGATGCTGACCACTCTTAAGTATAAATAAAGCGGCTGAAGAGGTGAAAGAATGATTTGCCCTGAATGTAATCAAAGACCAGCAACGCTCCACTTTACAAAAATAATCAATGGTGAAAAAACTGAATTTCATATCTGTGAGAAATGCGCTCAAGAAAAGGGAGAGATGTTTCTGCTAAATGGAGCGCCTGGTTTTTCAATTAATAATTTAATTGCTGGTTTATTAAACGTTGAACCAAAGTTTACGCCATCCCCACAAGAGGCATTTAAATCTCAAGAAATTATCCAATGTAATAACTGTTCAATGACATTCCCACAATTCGTCAAAGCTGGAAGATTTGGATGTGCAAATTGCTATGAGGCTTTTAAAGATCAACTAATACCTTTGTTGAAAAAGGTCCATAGTGGTAATACTGACCATCTTGGGAAAATTCCAAAAAGAATTGGTGGAAGCATTCAAGTTCGTAAACAAATTGAACAATTAAAAGAACATATAAAAGCATTAATCGCTAATGAGGAATTTGAAAAGGCTGCCCAAGTGAGAGATGAAATACGTGCTCTTGAAAGTAATATGAAACAAAGCCATGAGGGAGGTGAATAGCTTGTCATTAGAAAGATTTATTAATCAAGCTGTCAGCTCATGGATGAGTGCAGAAGGGCCGGATTCAGACATTGTTATGAGTTCACGGATTCGCTTAGCTCGAAATTTTAATGAGTTCACCTTTCCAACCTTGTTTTCTTTTGATGAAGCAAATGGAGTCATTTCTTCAATTGAGCAAATGACGCAACAACATCCTTTAACCGAACTAGGCAAGTTTGAGTTATTAAAAATGGAACAGCTTCAGCCATTACAAAAACGTGTGTTAGTTGAAAAGCATATAATCAGCCCTCATTTAGCAAACCAAGCAGTAAACGGTGCTTGCTTGTTATCTGAAAATGAAGAAATCAGTATTATGATTAACGAAGAAGACCATATTCGAATTCAATGTTTATTTCCTGGGTTGCAACTAACTGAAGCACTTTCGATTGCAAATGTCGTGGATGATTGGATTGAAGGAAATGTCAACTATGCATTTGATGAACAGTATGGTTATTTAACTAGTTGTCCAACGAATGTTGGGACTGGTTTAAGGGCGTCAGTTATGATGCATCTACCTGGACTTGTGTTAACACAGCAAATTAATCGAATTATTCCAGCTATTAATCAGTTAGGTTTAGTGGTTAGGGGAATTTATGGTGAAGGTAGTGAAGCATTAGGTAATATCTTTCAAATTTCAAACCAAATTACGCTTGGAAAATCTGAAGAAGATATCGTTGAGGACTTAATGGGCGTAGTTAAACAATTGATTTCCCAGGAAAGAAATGCTCGAGACGCATTAGTAAAAACATTAAACATAGAATTAGAAGACAGGGTATTCCGGTCACTCGGAGTATTAGAAAACAGCAGAATTTTAGAGTCTAAAGAAGCAGCAAAATGCTTATCTGATGTTAGATTAGGAATTGATATGGGATTAATAAAAAACATTCCTAAAACTATATTAAATGAATTAATGATTTTAACTCAACCAGGTTTCTTACAGCAGTATGCAGGAGGACCTCTAAGACCTAATGAGAGAGATATTCGGCGTGCTGCGTTAATAAGAGAAAGATTAAAACTAGATACAATGAAGAGTTAGGAGGAAGAGATATGATGTTTGGACGCTTTACAGAAAGAGCACAGAAGGTGTTGGCCCTAGCCCAGGAGGAAGCAATACGGTTAAGTCATAACAATATTGGTACAGAACACATTTTATTAGGACTTGTTCGAGAAGGAGAAGGGATTGCTGCTAAAGCGCTATATGCACTCGGACTAGGTGCAGAAAAGATTCAGAAAGAAGTTGAGAACCTTATCGGCCGTGGACAAGAGGCATCCCAAACGATTCACTATACTCCACGTGCTAAAAAGGTCATTGAATTATCAATGGACGAAGCTCGTAAATTAGGTCATTCCTATGTTGGAACTGAACACATTTTGCTCGGTTTAATCCGTGAGGGAGAAGGCGTTGCCGCACGTGTATTGAACAATCTAGGGGTAAGTCTTAATAAAGCACGACAGCAAGTCCTTCAATTACTTGGAAGCAATGAAGCAGGCGGTGGGCAAGGTGGTGCTGCAGCTAATGCTAATACACCAACATTAGACAGTCTTGCTAGGGATTTAACTGCAATTGCAAGAGAAGGTAGTCTTGATCCAGTAATTGGTCGAAGCAAAGAAATCCAGCGTGTTATCGAAGTCTTAAGCAGACGGACTAAAAATAATCCTGTATTAATTGGGGAACCTGGAGTAGGTAAAACGGCTATAGCTGAAGGGTTAGCCCAACAAATTGTTAACAATGAAGTACCTGAGATTCTTCGCGATAAACGAGTTATGACATTGGATATGGGTACCGTTGTAGCTGGTACAAAGTATCGTGGTGAATTTGAAGATCGTCTAAAAAAGGTAATGGATGAAATCCGTCAGGCAGGAAATATTATTTTATTTATCGATGAGCTTCATACATTAATAGGTGCAGGTGGGGCAGAGGGTGCAATCGATGCTTCTAACATCTTAAAACCTTCCTTAGCCCGTGGTGAATTACAGTGTATTGGTGCTACAACTCTTGATGAATACCGTAAATATATTGAAAAGGATGCAGCTTTAGAGCGTCGTTTCCAACCAATCCGTGTTGATGAACCAACTGCGGATGAGTCGGTTCAAATATTAAAAGGTTTAAGGGATCGCTATGAAGCGCATCATCGCGTTTCAATCTCAGATGAAGCAATCGAGGCAGCTGTTACCTTATCAGACAGATACATCCCAGATCGCTTTTTACCAGACAAGGCAATTGACTTAATTGATGAAGCAGGGTCTAAGGTTCGCCTTCGTTCTTATACAACTCCTCCTAATTTAAAAGAATTAGAGGTTAAGTTAGAAGAGGTTCGTAAGGAAAAGGATGCAGCTGTTCAAAGTCAAGAATTTGAAAAGGCTGCTTCGCTTCGAGATTCAGAGCAACGTTTGCGTGAGCAATTGGAAGAAACGAAGAAAACTTGGAAAGAAAAGCAGGGTCAAGAAAATAGTGAAGTAACGGTAGAGGACATTGCAACCGTTGTTGCGAACTGGACGGGAATTCCGGTTTCTAAATTAGCACAAACTGAAACAGATAAATTGTTACGCTTAGAAGAGATTCTACATTCCCGTGTTATCGGTCAAGAAGAGGCAGTTATTGCTGTTTCTAAAGCGGTAAGACGTGCACGAGCTGGTTTAAAGGATCCAAAACGTCCGATTGGTTCATTTATTTTCCTTGGACCTACTGGTGTAGGAAAGACAGAGCTTGCCCGTGCTTTAGCAGAAGCGATGTTTGGCGATGAGGATGCGATGATTCGGATTGATATGTCTGAGTACATGGAGAAGCATTCAACCTCAAGATTAGTAGGTTCACCTCCTGGTTATGTAGGCTATGAAGAAGGCGGCCAATTGACAGAAAAGGTTCGTAGGAAGCCTTATTCTGTTATCCTACTAGATGAAATTGAAAAAGCGCATCCAGACGTTTTTAATATTTTATTACAGGTGCTTGAGGATGGTCGTTTAACTGATTCAAAGGGGCGTACGGTGGATTTCCGTAATACGATCTTAATCATGACATCCAATGTTGGAGCTCAGGCTTTAAAGCGTAATAAATATGTTGGTTTTAATATCCAGGATGGAGCTCAAGACTATAAAGATATGAAAGGGAAAGTGATGGAGGAATTGAAAAAAGCGTTCCGTCCAGAATTCCTGAACAGAATTGATGAGATTATCGTATTCCATGCTCTTGAGAGACTACATTTGAAACAAATCGTGACATTACTTGCGGATCAATTAGTGAAACGATTAAAAGAACAGCATATCGAGTTAGAACTAACTGAGGCGGCAAAAGATAAAATATCCGATGAGGGGTATGATCCAGAATACGGAGCTCGACCTTTACGTCGCGCAATTCAAAAGCATATCGAGGATCGATTATCAGAAGAGTTATTAAAAGGTACAGTATTAACGGGACAAAATATCGTTATCGATGTGGAGAATGGTGAACTTATAGTTAGAACAGGACAACCTGCCGGAATACCAAAGCCTTAATTTTGAGGACCAGAAGGGGGTCACGGATTATTTCGTGGTCTCCTTTTTTCATCTCCAACAATAAAAGGGTCGTTTTGTAATAGGAATGTATCGTAAGTGTAATTGGGAAGCTGTTTCGATTTCCGTTATAATAGTGGTAAGAAGTTTTTTGAAGGGACGATACTATGGCTAAAAGAAAGACTAAATTTATGTGCCAGGAGTGTGGGTACGAATCACCAAAGTGGATGGGAAAATGTCCTGGATGTGGAAGCTGGAATAAGATGGTTGAAGAAGTTGAAGTCGTTGGAGCTGGAAAAAGGGGGCGTTCACACACTCTCAAGGTTTAGCTGGAAACTCCAAGCCAACACCGATTACTTCAATTGAAACAGGTAATGAAGTGAGAATTGAGACAAACTTGAAAGAGTTGAACCGTGTTTTAGGTGGAGGAATTGTTCAGGGGTCATTAGTTCTGATTGGTGGAGACCCAGGGATTGGGAAATCCACTTTGCTATTACAAGTTTCCTCACAGCTGGCCACAAAAGGTCATTCCGTGTTATATATTTCAGGTGAAGAATCGCTTCGGCAAACAAAATTGCGTTCAGAACGGCTTGGAATTTCTTCAGAACATTTATTAGTCTATTCCGAAACAAACTTAGATGAAATTGGCAGAACAATAGATAGCATAGCGCCAAGCTTTGTTGTCATAGACTCAATTCAAACGGTATTTCATCCAGATGTGACTTCTGCACCGGGTAGCGTTTCACAGGTGCGTGAATGTACTGCAGAACTGATGAGAATAGGGAAAACAAAAGGAATAGCTGTGTTTATCGTGGGACATGTAACAAAGGAAGGTTCGATTGCAGGTCCAAGGTTGCTTGAGCATATGGTGGATACGGTTCTTTATTTTGAAGGAGAACGTCACCATACGTATCGGATTTTACGTGCCGTTAAAAATCGGTTTGGATCGACGAATGAAATGGGTATTTTTGAAATGAAGGAAATGGGATTAGAAGAGGTTGAAAATCCATCCGAAATCTTTTTAGAGGAACGATCACAAGGAGCAGCAGGATCGACTGTGGTCGCTTCGATGGAAGGAACAAGGCCTGTTCTAGTCGAGGTCCAAGCATTAATTTCACCTTCCAGTTTTGGAAATCCGAGGAGAATGGCTACTGGAATTGATCATAATCGTGTTTCACTGTTAATGGCGGTCTTAGATAAAAGAGTCGGAATGCTTTTACAGAACCAGGATGCCTATTTAAAGGTTGCGGGTGGGGTTAAGCTAGATGAGCCAGCTATTGATTTAGCGATTGCTGTTAGTATTGCCTCCAGTTTTCGCGATACTCCAACAAGAGCAACAGATTGTATTATTGGAGAAGTAGGCTTAACCGGAGAGGTAAGGCGGGTTTCAAGAATTGAGCAACGAGTGCAAGAAGCGGCAAAACTAGGGTTTGAGCGAGTAATCGTACCTGAAAATAATCTAGGAGGCTGGAAAGCTCCGAAAGGAATTGAATTAATAGGTGTATCCTCGGTCCAGCAAGCTCTTTATGTAACACTCGGAAGGTAGTTCCTATATAACGCATGGAGAAATGGGTTAGTTTTGGACTTAATATATAATATATAGTTGAAGATAGGATACTATTGTGCTAGAATAATTCATTTATTTGACACCCTATTTTTACCATGCTAACCTAAACTGAGGGATTTGCATGTCCTGATCATTAGTGATTTTATGAAACTTTTTTATACTATTTATCGTATAAATTATAGTATTGTCTCTTTATATCGCGCCTTTCTTAAAAAACTATGTAAATGAGGTTTCAATTTTACCAATTTGTTTATAATGAATAGATAGGAGGTGAAGGAATGTTAAAACGTATTATTCAAGCTTGTTTTTTAATTATCGGGGGGACATTTGGTATTTTTTTGATCCCTGATTTATTAAAGGTAGTAAATTTTGACAACATTCCTCTAATCAATAATCCATATGTATCCGCTATTTCAGGTGCACTTATTTTTTATCTTATTACTTTTTGGGCAGTTGATTATTTTACTAATTTTATGAAATGGGTAGAGGAATCTCTTGTCAAGGCTCCGATAACGGATATCATTTTTGGAAGTGTAGGGTTAGTTTTTGGTTTAATTGTAGCTTTTTTAATCGGTTTTGCCTTAAATGCTATTCAAGTTCCGATTATTAATACAGTTGCACCGATTTTATTAACCTTATTATTTGGATACTTAGGTTTTCAGGTTGGGTTTAAAAAGCGGGATGAGCTTTCAAACTTATTTTCAAATCGTAAGAAGAAATCTGGGGACGAGGAGTCCGAGAAGAATTAGCTCCGGATACACTTAAGATACTGGATACTAGTGTGATTATTGATGGAAGAATTGCTGATATTTGTCAAACAGGATTTTTAGAGGGGATTATCGTGATTCCTCAGTTTGTCTTGGAAGAGCTACAACATATTGCTGATTCTTCAGATGTGTTAAAACGCAACCGAGGTCGTAGGGGTCTTGATATTTTGAATCGAATTCAGAAGGAGCTAGCCATAAAGGTTGAGATTTATGAAGGAGATTTTGAAGAAATTCAAGAAGTTGACAGCAAACTAGTGAAGCTTGCCAAGATTACGAATGGTGTAGTGGTAACCAATGATTTTAATTTAAATAAAGTTTGTGAGTTGCAAAGTGTATCCGTTTTGAATATTAACGATCTGGCAAATGCGGTGAAACCTGTAGTATTACCTGGTGAAGAAATGAATGTTCAAGTGATTAAAGACGGAAAAGAACACAATCAAGGCGTTGCCTACTTGGATGATGGGACAATGATTGTGGTTGAAGATGGTCGTGATTATATTGGAAAACGGATTGATGTGTTAGTAACAAGCGTCTTACAAACTTCAGCAGGTCGAATGATTTTTGCTAAACCTAAATTATTAGAAAAAGCATTATAACTTAGAGGAGAAACGTTATGAGTTATCAGGTTGTCATCCCAGCGGCCGGAACAGGGGAAAAGAATGGGTGCTGGGAAAAATAAATTGCTTCTACCTTTAAATGGTGTACCTGTACTGATTCATACCTTGAGGGTTTTTGAAAATGATGAGGATTGTGACGGCATTGTATTAGCCATTTCTCCTAGTGATGAGCCGGAGTTATCCAAGTTAATTAAAAAATATAAGATCACGAAGGTACTTTCGTTTGTAGTAGGTGGAAAGGAACGGCAGGATAGTGTATACAACGCCCTTCAATCGGTCCATTCTGATGGGATTGTTCTTGTCCATGACGGGGCTAGGCCGTTTATTCAAAAAGAAACAATTTCAATGGTTACGGCTGCAGCTAGCTTAGACGGCGCAGCCGTTGTTGCTGTACCTGTGAAGGATACAATTAAGAAGGTGCACAGAAATAAGATTGTTGAAACTGTTGAACGCTCCAGCTTGTGGTCAGTCCAAACCCCACAAGCTTTTCGTATTTCCGTCTTGGCAGATGCACACCATCTAGCTCAAAAGGATGGATATCTCGGTACGGACGAAGCCAGTTTAGTAGAAAGGCTTCCTTTCGATATTACAATTGTCGAAGGGAATTATGATAATATTAAGCTGACAACCCCAGAGGATTTGTATTTTGCTGAGGCTATTATTCGAAAACGCCAGATAAAGGAGAAATAAAGTATGTTTCGGATCGGACAAGGCTTTGATGTTCACCAACTAACTGAGGGACGTCCCCTCATTATCGGTGGAATTACTATACCTTACGAAAGAGGATTGCTAGGTCATTCGGATGCAGATGTGCTTTTACATACGATTGCCGATGCTTGTCTAGGAGCAATTGGTGCAGGTGATATCGGAAAACACTTTCCGGACACAGATCCAACCTTTAAAGATGCAGATTCTGCAAAGCTGTTAGAGTATGTTTATGAAATGGTGCGACAAGCAGGCTATGCGCTGCTAAATGCTGATTGTACCATTATTGCCCAAAAGCCGAAAATGGCTCCTTATATTGAACAGATGAAACAACGAATTGCCGAGCTTTTACAGTCTGAAGCTGCTCAAATTAATGTAAAGGCAACGACAACTGAAAAGCTTGGATTTACGGGTCGAGAAGAAGGGATTGCCGCTCAAGCGGTAGTTTTGTTAAAAAAGATTGATTAGTATTCAGTGCTTATTCTACGTAATTCTGTTGATTGGATCGGAAATAAACGAACTATTTAACAAACTGACGGGAATAATGTACACCATTAAGATGGAAGTTTCACTTTATTAGAAAAGTAAGCGGTGCTACAATATAGCAGAAAAAGGAATGTTACAGGAGGAACGATCATGTCTACTGATATTCGCGTACGCTATGCTCCCAGTCCAACAGGACATTTACATATTGGGAATGCTCGTACAGCATTATTTAATTACTTGTTCGCCAGAAATTTAGGCGGGAAATTCATTATTCGGATTGAAGATACTGACCAAAAACGCAATATTGAAGGCGGAGAGCAAAGCCAATTAAAGTACTTAAAATGGCTAGGTATGGACTGGGATGAAAGTATTGATGTTGGTGGAGAGTACGGACCATATCGCCAATCAGAACGCCTAGAAATTTATAATGAGTATGTAAACGAGCTTTTAGCTAAGGGCTTGGCATATAAATGCTACTGTACGGAATCAGAACTTGAAGCGGAAAGAGAAGAGCAAATGGCAAAAGGCGAAACTCCAGCCTATTCTGGAAGATGTCGTCATTTATCTGAAGAGGGTCAGGCCAAGTTTGAAGCTGAAGGTCGCAAACCAAGCATTCGCTTCTTGGTTCCACAGAATAAAACCTTTACGTTCGATGATATGGTAAAAGGCAGTGTATCATTTGAGTCTGAAGGTATGGGTGATTTTGTCATCGTGAAAAAGGACGGAATGCCAACCTATAATTTTGCTGTTGCCGTCGATGATCATACGATGGATATTTCTCATGTCCTTCGCGGTGATGATCATATTTCAAACACACCAAAGCAATTAATGGTATATGAAGCGCTCGGTTGGGAGCCACCATTGTTTGGACATATGACGTTAATTGTGAATGAAAGTCGTAAAAAACTATCGAAACGGGATGAATCAATTATCCAGTTTATTGAGCAATACGAGCAATTGGGCTATATTCCGGAAGCATTATTTAACTTTATTGCTCTTTTAGGCTGGTCACCAGCTGGTGAAGAAGAGATCTACACAATAGAAGAGTTAATTGAAAAGTTTGATGCGAAGCGACTGTCAAAATCACCTGCATTGTTTGATAAGCAAAAATTAACTTGGATGAACAATCAGTACATGAAAAAGGTTGAGGTTGATAAAGCCGTTGATCTTGCTTTGCCACATTTAATTCAAGCTGGTCTTGTTCAGCTTGAGATGTCGGAACAGGAAAATGAATGGGTTCGTAATTTGATTGCCCTTTATCAAGATCAAATGAGCTATGGTGCTGAAATAGTTGAGCTTTCTTCATTATTCTTTAAGGATGAAGTAACGTTCGATGAAGAGGCAAAAGCCGTTATTAGCGAAGAGCAGGTTCCAGAAGTACTTCAAGCATTTTTAGCTGAAATTGATCTGCTAGATGAATTTACTGCACCTAATATTCAAGCATCGATAAAAGCGGTTCAAAAAGGAACTGGCCATAAAGGGAAAAAACTATTTATGCCCATTCGTGTGGCGGCTACAGGCCAAACACATGGACCGGATCTTCCTAAAGCTATCGCCTTGATTGGAAAAGAAACGATTGTTAAACGATTTAACGCGTTGCTTGAAAAATAATTTTATTATTTGCTAGTTACATTAAGAACAAAATATAATATAGTATAGGATATATAGGCAAGAAAGCGTTGAAGAGGACAAGTAAAAAAACAAAGTTTTTCAGAGAGAACCATCATCGGCTGAAAGTGGTTTAAGCCTCTTGTTTTTTGAAATGCCCCTCTGAGTCCCATTCGAAAGATTGTAACTTATCGAGTAGACATGGGCGGACCCTTCCGTTAACAGGTTAAGTTGAGACCAACTGATATTTTCCTTCACTTTTCGTTCGTTAAGTGTGATGAAAAAGTTTTGGTCTAAACAGAGTGGAACCGCGCATATGGCGTCTCTGTCTTTTGACAGAGGCGTCTTTTTGTTTTACTGAAAATAGTAAGAACTAAGGCAATGGCCAAAGAAAGAAGATGTGCTGTTATTTAACAGGGGGAGACGTAACAATGTTTAAACGATTAAAAGAGGATATTGAAGTAATTTTTGAACAGGACCCGGCTGCGAGGAGTTATCTCGAGGTTATTTTAACTTACTCTGGTCTACACTCTATTTGGGCACATCGTTTTGCACACTGGTTTTTTAAAAGAAAGCTTTTCTTCATTGCAAGGGTTATTTCTCAGGCTAGCCGCTTCTTCACAGGGATTGAAATCCACCCTGGGGCAAAAATAGGGCGCAGATTTTTTATTGACCATGGTATGGGAATTGTCATTGGAGAAACTTGTGAAATTGGGGATAATGTAACTGTATACCAAGGGGTTACGTTAGGGGGTACTGGGAAAGAGAAGGGAAAACGCCATCCTACAGTTAAGGATAATGCCTTAATTGCTACCTGGAGCGAAGGTGCTCGGATCCATCACAATTGGCGAAAATTCGAAGATTGGGGCAGGAGCGGTTGTTCTTAGTGACGTTCCTGATAATTCAACTGTTGTCGGAATGAAAGCAAAAGTCGTTGTTCGCGATGGTGTAAAAATTAAAAAAGACCTTAATCATACCGATTTACCAGATCCAATTGCTGACCGCTTTAAAGAATTAGGCGAAGAAATCGAACGCCTCAAAAAAGAAGTTGACGATTTGCAAAAGGAAAGGGTGTCATTAAAAAAATGACGATTCAGTTATATAATACTCTGACTAGAAAAAAAGAAGAATTTGTTCCTTTGGAAAAAGGGAAAGTAAAAATGTATGTTTGCGGTCCAACCGTCTATAACTATATTCATATTGGGAACGCTAGACCTGCGATTGTTTTTGATACGGTGCGCCGTTATTTTGAGTTTCGCGGCTTTGATGTTCAATATGTTTCAAATTTTACAGATGTGGACGATAAATTGATTAGAGCAGCCAACCAATTAGGGGAGGATGTTCCAACCATTGCTGACCGCTTTATCAATGCTTATTTTGAGGATGTTAGTGCACTTGGCTGTAAAAAAGCTGATGTTCATCCGCGTGTTACGGAGAACATGGATATTATTATCGATTTTATTGATGCCTTGATTCAGAAAGGGTACGCATATGAATCAGCGGGGGATGTTTATTATCGAACTAGAAAGTTTGATGGTTACGGAAAACTATCACATCAATCAATTGATGAACTGAAGGTTGGGGCGCGAATTGATGTGGGTGAAAAGAAGCAGGATGCTCTAGACTTTGCCTTATGGAAAGCGGCAAAACAGGGAGAGATTGCTTGGCAAAGTCCATGGGGTCTAGGTCGACCTGGCTGGCATATTGAATGTTCGGCAATGGCAAAAAAATACTTGGGTGATACAATTGATATCCATGCAGGTGGGCAGGATTTAGCTTTTCCACACCACGAAAATGAAATTGCGCAATCCGAAGCGTTGAATGAAAAACAATTTGCTCGTTATTGGATGCATAACGGCTATATCAATATTGATAATGAAAAAATGTCAAAATCACTAGGGAATTTTGTCTTAGTCCATGACATTATTAAAAAGCATAATCCGGAAGTGATTCGCTTCTTTATGCTTTCGGTTCATTATCGCAATCCAATTAACTATAGCGATGAGCTATTGGAAAATACAAAAGCGGCATTAGAACGATTGAAAACTTCCTACCAAAATCTAACGCATCGAAAAGAGGCAAGTACTAATTTAACGGATAATAATCAGGAATGGTTAGATCAAATACAGGCTCTTGAACAAGAGTTTATTCGGGAAATGGATGATGATTTTAATACGGCAAATGGTATCTCAACCTTGTTTGAGCTATCGAAGCTTTCAAACTACTATATGCTTGAAAAAAATACGGCAAATGAAGTGATTGATGCTTTTACTTCATTATTCGAGAAATTATTTGGCGTATTGGGACTTTCGTTAGGCCAGGAAGAATTGCTTGATGAAGAGATTGAGTCATTGATTCAGCAACGAATTCAAGCACGTAAGGATCGTAACTTCCAATTATCGGACCAAATCAGGGATCAACTGAAAGACATGAATATTATTCTGGAAGATACACCGCAAGGAACAAGATGGAAAAGAGGCTAATTCATGCTTCATTATGAAAGTCTGATTGACGAAAAACAATTAAATAGTTTAGCTCTTGCATATATGGGAGATGCTGTCTTCGAAAACTATATTCGCTACCACTTAATTCAATCTGGTACGGTTAGGCCAAATCAATTGCATCGAGAAGCGACGAATTATGTGTCTGCTAAAGCTCAGGCTGCAGTGGTCCATCAATTTATCGATGAAGGCATTCTGACCGATGAAGAAATGGCTGTTTTAAAAAGAGGTAGAAATGCCAAATCTGGTAGTATTCCGAAAAATACCGATGTACAAACGTACCGATACTCGACTGCATTTGAGGCTTTATTAGGCTATTTGTATTTAGCAAACCAGATTATACGACTTGAAGAATTAATCAAGAAATCGATTCACTTAGTTGAAGAAAAGAAAGGAGGCCGCGGATAATGAATTCAGATTATATCATTGGAAAAAATCCCGTCATTGAGGCATTGAAGTCAGATCGTGACATTAACAAGATTTTTATCGCGGAAGGGTCACAAGGTGGACAAATGCAGCAGGTGATTGGATTAGCTAAAGAAAAGAGTGTGTTAGTCCAATTTGTCCCAAAGAAAAAGATTGACCAAATGACAGAGGGAAACCATCAAGGAGTGATAGCGGCAGTTGCTGCATACCAATATGCTGAAATAGACGATTTGTTTGCCGTTGCTGCGGAAAGAAACGAACCTCCTTTCTTTTTAATTTTAGATGAAATTGAAGATCCCCATAATTTAGGCTCAATTATGCGAACAGCTGATGCTGTTGGTGCCCATGGGATTATTATTCCAAAAAGAAGAGCAGTAGGATTAACCTCTACTGTTGCAAAAGCTTCGACAGGTGCAATTGAGTACATTCCTGTTGTTCGTGTTACGAATATCGCGCGAACAATTGATGAGTTAAAAGAAAAAGGGTTATGGATTGCAGGGACGGATGCTAAAGGTAGTGAGGACTATCGCTCCTTTGACGGAAGTATGCCACTTGGCTTGGTCATTGGCAGTGAAGGGAAAGGAATGGGTCGACTCGTGCGTGATAAATGTGATTTTCTAATTCATTTGCCCATGGCGGGTCATGTTACCTCTTTAAACGCATCGGTTGCAGCAGCACTTCTTATGTACGAGGTTTACCGAAAAAGACACCCAATTGGTCGATAATGATGGATATTCTGATTGTAGATGGTTATAACATCATTGGTGCTTGGCCTGACTTAAGTGCTTTGAAAAATAAGGACTTAGGTGCGGCTAGAGATTTATTAGTAGAAAAAATGGCAGAATATCAAGCGTATACGGGTTTCCGTGTCATCGTCGTATTTGATGCGCATTATGTTCAAGGAATTGAAAAAAAATATCATAATTATAAGGTTGAAGTGATATTCACGAAGGAAAATGAATCTGCTGATGAAAGAATTGAGAAGCTGGCTAGCAGTCTTAGTGATCGCCGAACACAAATCCATGTCGCCACTTCCGATTTTACTGAGCAATGGGTGATCTTTGGGCAAGGAGCCCTAAGGAAATCAGCGCGAGAATTGTTAACAGAAATGAATACGATTGAGAAAAAAATTGAACGAAACGTTAAGAAGATCCAAACAAAGAGACCGCCGTCAAAGATTCCACTAAGTGACGAAATAGCCCAAATTTTCGAAAAATGGCGCCGGGAACGGTGAGCAATGGTTGACTTCCAAAAAAAGCCTACTGTATAATATTTCTAACTATGCATGTGTGGTCGGGGGGATTTGCATGAGTACGGACTTCAGAGCAAGGATCAATGAACGATATTTACAGCTCGAAGATGAAGAATTAGTAGAGTTAGTGCACAATGGGGAAAGTGATGCATTAGATTACTTAATTCATAAATATCGAAATTTTGTTCGAGCAAAAGCAAGATCCTATTTTCTCATCGGTGCCGATAAAGAAGATATTGTTCAGGAAGGTATGATCGGGTTGTATAAAGCAATTCGTGATTATAGGGATGATAAGATGACTTCTTTTAAAGCGTTTGCCGAATTATGTATTACAAGACAAATCATCACCGCGATTAAAACCGCCACCAGGCAAAAACATATACCGCTAAATTCGTATGTTTCATTGGACAAGCCGATTTATGATGAGGAATCAGATCGGACACTAATGGATGTTCTTTCAGGTGCAAAGGTTATGGATCCTGAGGAATTAATCATTAACCAAGAAGAATTTGATAACATAGAAGGAAAAATGAAAGAACTTTTAAGTGATCTTGAACGAAAAGTTCTGGCATTATACTTAGATGGCCAATCCTATCAAGAAATCTCCGAAGAGCTAAATCGGCATGTGAAATCGATTGATAATGCGTTGCAGCGTGTAAAGAGGAAGCTTGAGCGTTATTTAGAAGTCCGCGAGTTTACAGTTTAATATTTGTTTTTTTGCATAGGGGCTGAACGGTCGCTTCCGCTTTTCTATTTGTCTAGCTGCGGTGCCTAGCCCCTCGAGGTCATAAGCCACTTTAGGTAAGAAGGTAAAGAACGCCTTCTCCTGAAGCGTCTTATGCTTGTCGGGGCTGAGCGAGGCACCTTCGCTTTTCTATTTGTCTAGCTGCAGCGACCAGCGTCTAGTGGACTTCACCCACCTCCCTACGATAAGTCAACATCGATTCGCTTTCAGCTCTTCGTGTTTCCTTTATCTCGGTCGGAGGGCTCCAGTCCATACGCCGCTACCCGGTCGCTTCCGCTTTTCTATTTGTGAGAACTTAGTGTCACTTGTTGACACTGTATCATTGAAGTGATACATTTTTAAAGAATGATATAGTTGTTTATAGTAGGTGTTTTTTGTGGGAAAAAAAGTAATTTTGGCATGTGAAAGCTGTGGTTCACGCAACTACACCACAAACAGTAAAAAAGAAACGCAAGCAAGACTTGAACTGAAAAAGTTCTGTACCAATTGTGGAACTCATACGATACATCGAGAAACGAAATGATTTACATTTTATTATAGATCGATTGTTGGAGGTTACAGCATGCAACGCATTTTAACGTTCTTCCGCGAAGTGGCTCGAGAAACAAAAAAGGTTAGTTGGCCAAAACGTAAAGAATTAACCCGCTATACGATTACGGTGTTATCAACGGTTACATTTTTTGCCCTTTTCTTTGCGGCACTAGATTATGGTATTTCTGAATTGATTCGTATAATTCTTGAATAACACTCTGCAATCCATGGTATAATGGAAAATAATGCAGAAACATGTTAAAGCTCGGGTAACGGGTTTTTTCATTGTGGAAAAAAGTACGTGTAATAAGGTACAGATATTATGAAATGGGGAGGGACGGACGAATTAGTCCTCTTGAATGGAAAAGAACTGGTATGTAGTTCATACTTACTCTGGATATGAGAATAAAGTAAAGGCGAACTTAGAAAAACGCGTCGAGTCTATGGGAATGTCGGACAAGATTTTTCGAGTAATCGTGCCTGAAGAAGAAGAAACCGATTTCAAAAATGGTAAGAAAAAAGTTGTTAAGCGTAAGGTGTTTCCTGGATATGTGTTGGTTGAAATCATTATGACGGATGATTCTTGGTATGTTGTCCGTAATACGCCTGGAGTAACAGGATTTGTTGGTTCTGCAGGATCCGGATCAAAGCCGACTCCATTACTTCCAGAAGAAGTGGTTGTTATCTTGAAACGCATGGGTGTGGATGAAAAACGCGTCGACATCGATTTCGAGGTAGGAGAAACGGTTAAGGTAAAAGAAGGTCCTTTTGCTAACTTCACAGGAACAATCGAAGAGATTGAAAAAGATAAATCTAAATTAAAAGTTTTAGTTAATATGTTCGGTCGTGATACCCCGGTAGAGCTCGATTTTACACAAATTGATAAATTAGATTAAAATCAACTTGAAATTGTCACGGAATAGTGATAAAATTTCATAGGTCAATATGTCTCGAAAAGAGACTCGACAATTATCAAGTTCTTTATGTTTATATAAAGACTTTTCTATGAGTGGGAGGGAAATTTTCCCTATTACCACATCACGGACTTTAAGGAGGTGTGTCTCGTGGCTAAAAAAGTAATTAAAGTTGTCAAATTGCAAATTCCTGCAGGTAAAGCTAATCCAGCGCCACCAGTTGGTCCTGCATTAGGTCAAGCCGGTGTAAACATCATGGGATTCTGTAAGGAGTTTAACGCTCGTACGGCTGATCAAGCTGGCTTAATCATCCCTGTTGAAATTACGGTATTTGAAGACCGTTCTTTTACATTTATTACGAAAACTCCTCCTGCTGCCGTTCTTTTGAAAGTAGCAGCTGGAATTCAGTCTGGTTCAGGCCAGCCTAACCGTAATAAAGTAGCGACAGTTAAACGTGCAACGGTACGCGAGATTGCTGAACAGAAAATGCCTGACCTTAACGCAGCTAGCGTCGAAGCAGCAATGCGTATGGTTGAAGGTACTGCTCGCAGCATGGGTATTGTTATCGAAGACTAATTCGTCATTAACTGTTAGTGTTTTGTAAGAGGAGGTTGCGTAGCTGAAAATTTCACTCGCAACCTTTATTCGTGGGAGGTTATTCCGCTAAAACCACATTCAAGGAGGATAATTAAAATGGCTAAAAAAGGTAAGAAGTATTTAGAAGCTGCTAAGCTTGTAGATAGTTCTAAAGCGTATCCAATTGCAGAAGCAATTGAACTTGCAAAAAAGACAAGCATTGTTAAATTCGATGCAACTCTTGAAGTAGCTTTCCGTCTAGGAGTAGATCCTAAGAAAGCTGACCAACAAATTCGTGGTGCTGTTGTTCTTCCGAACGGAACTGGTAAAGTGCAACGCGTTCTAGTTTTCGCTAAAGGTGAAAAAGCTAAAGAAGCTGAAGCAGCAGGCGCTGATTATGTTGGCGATTCTGAATACATCAACAAAATCCAACAAGGTTGGTTTGACTTTGATGTAATCGTTGCTACTCCTGATATGATGGGTGAAGTTGGTAAACTCGGTCGTACATTAGGACCTAAAGGTTTAATGCCAAACCCTAAAACAGGAACTGTTACATTTGATGTGACAAAAGCAATCAACGAAATTAAAGCAGGTAAAGTTGAATACCGTGTTGATAAAGCTGGTAATATCCACGTTCCAATCGGTAAACAATCTTTCGAAGATCAAAAATTGATCGAAAACTTTAACACTGTATTTGAAACAATGGTAAAAGTTAAGCCTGCAGCTGCTAAAGGAACATACATGAAGAACGTTACTGTTACTTCAACAATGGGCCCTGGCGTAAAAGTTGATCCATCATCTGTTTCAGTAAAATAATGGAATTGACAAACAGAATTACATTTACTATAATGTAATTTGTTGTTGAAATAAAATAACATTTGTACCAGAGACAGTAGGTGCTATTTATAGCTTAATATCCTACCGAGGTCATACGATAGATTTTCTGTAAACTACTATTGTATACAATCCTCCATGTCTGTTTGGGTGTGGAGGCTTTTTATTGTCCAGGTATGAATGTAGTATAACTACAGGAGGTGTAAGGATGAGCAGCGCTATCGAAACAAAGAAACAAATCGTAGATGAAATTGCTGATAAATTAAAAGCAAGCGTGTCAACTGTTGTTGTTGACTACCGTGGATTGAATGTTGCAGAAGTAACTGAACTTCGTAAGCAACTTCGTGAAGCAGGTGTTGAGTTCAAAGTGTATAAAAACACAATGACTCGTCGTGCGGCTGATGCTTGTGAGCTTTCTGGATTAAATGAAGCTCTTACAGGTCCAAACGCAATCGCGTTCAGTACTGAAGATGTAGTTGCTCCTGCTAAAATTCTTAATGACTTCGCGAAAAAACACGAAGCTCTTGAAATTAAAGCGGGTGTAATTGAAGGAACTGTTGCGACTGCTGATGATATTAAAGCTCTTGCGGAACTACCATCTCGCGAAGGTTTACTATCTATGTTACTCAGCGTTCTTCAAGCACCAATTCGCAATCTTGCTCTTGCTGCAAAAGCTGTTGCAGATCAAAAAGAAGAACAAGGCGCGTAAGTTAGACTTATCGTTAAACTACTAAATAAAACAAAACTCTAAGGAGGAAAATAATCATGACTAAAGAACAAATCATTGAAGCAGTTAAAAATATGACTGTTTTAGAATTAAACGACTTAGTAAAAGCAATTGAAGAAGAATTCGGCGTAACTGCTGCAGCTCCTGTAGCTGTTGTTGGTGGCGCAGGTGCAGCTGCTGTTGAAGAGCAAACTGAATTTGACGTGGTTCTTGCATCACCTGGAGATCAAAAAATCAAGGTTATCAAAGTAGTTCGTGAAATCACTGGTCTTGGACTTAAAGAAGCAAAAGAACTTGTTGATAACACTCCAAAGGCTGTTAAAGAAGGCGTTTCTAAAGAAGAAGCAGAAGAAATCAAAGGCAAACTTGAAGAAGTTGGCGCTAACGTAGAAGTTAAGTAATTTAACTTTAAAAAAGCTCGCTGCATAAGCGAGCTTTTTTTGCTTTTTCAATCCAGTTAACATATAATACTGTTCGGAAAAGCTTTTTACCTCAATTCCTTCTATTCCTAAAACTCTCTCCCGTGGAGGTGGTTATAAACCTATGGCAGACCATTATTATTCCCGCACACAAAAGGTTGAAAGTAATCCAAATTATTGGGATTTTAATCTGAGGAATCACTCATTTCGATTTAAAACAGATAATGGAGTTTTTTCGAAAAAAGAGGTGGATTTTGGTTCCCGGCTTCTAATAGAAGTTTTCGAACCGTCGGAGAAATCGGGAAAAATCCTAGATGTAGGATGTGGTTATGGACCGATCGGCCTTTCACTTGCAAAGAGTCTTCCGGATGCTACTGTACATATGATTGATGTCAATGAACGAGCATTAAGTCTTTCGCAGGAAAATGCTGTATTAAACCGAATTGATAATGTCCAAATCTATCAAAGTGACCGTCTCCTGTCAGTTTCAGAATCAGGGTTTACGGATATTGTAACGAATCCGCCGATTCGCGCAGGTAAGCAGATTGTACATGAGATATTTGAACAAAGCTTTCATCATTTGAAAGTAAATGGGTCACTTTGGGTTGTTATTCAAAAGAAGCAAGGTGGACCTTCTGCTTTTGCTAAACTTGAAGCACTATTTGGTGAAGTTGAAACGGTGGATAAAAGCAAGGGTTATTTCATTTATAAAGCAAAAAAACATTGACTCGTCAAGATGCCTATGTTAATATTATAAAATGCCAATAGATTAGTTTTCGTTTTAATGCTAAATTCATCATTTATTGTATAAATTTGGCTATAGACGGATAAGCTAACAAAATAATAGTTCGTCATGTGAAATTGTGGTTTTTAACAAAAAAACCCTTTTTCTTTTTGTCTTACGACTGAACGGTGAAACCGTTTATGTTTGTTTGATGGCAATAGATGTAATTATAACGCTTGATTTGAGGGGTGAATCAGTTGACAGGTCAACTAGTTCAGTATGGACGACACCGCCAACGAAGAAGTTATGCAAGAATCAGTGAAGTTTTAGAGTTACCAAATCTTATTGAAATTCAAACCTCTTCCTATCAATGGTTTCTAGATGAGGGTTTGCGAGAAATGTTCCAGGATATTTCTCCGATCGAAGACTTTACTGGTAACCTATCACTCGAATTCATTGATTACAGCTTAGGTGATCCTAAGTATTCCGTTGAGGAGTCAAAAGAACGAGACGTTACATATTCTGCTCCGTTGCGAGTGAAAGTACGTCTAGTGAACAAAGAAACAGGTGAAGTAAAAGACCAGGATGTATTTATGGGTGACTTCCCACTAATGACTGAAACAGGGACGTTTGTTATTAATGGTGCAGAACGCGTCATTGTTTCTCAATTAGTGCGTTCTCCTAGTGTGTACTTTAGTGGAAAAGTGGATAAGAACGGGAAGAAAGGATTTACCGCTACAGTAATCCCTAACCGTGGTGCTTGGCTTGAGTATGAAACTGATGCCAAGGATGTAGTGTATGTAAGAATAGATCGTACTCGGAAACTGCCCGTTAC
Source organism: Bacillus sp. T3 (assembly GCF_033449965.1). Taxonomy (NCBI): domain Bacteria; kingdom Bacillati; phylum Bacillota; class Bacilli; order Caryophanales; family Bacillaceae; genus Bacillus; species Bacillus sp. T3. The sequence goes on along the minus strand of NZ_CP137761.1, from coordinate 44,634 downwards.
GGTTCTTTTGCGTTCGCTTGGATTCGGATCTGATTCTGAAATCATCGATTTAATCGGAGATAATGAATATATCCGTAACACATTAGAAAAAGACAACACTGAAAGCACTGAAAAAGCGCTTTTAGAAATATATGAGCGCCTTCGTCCTGGGTGAACCACCAACGGTTGAAAATGCGAAGAGCTTATTAGTGTCCAGATTCTTTGATCCAAAACGTTATGATTTAGCGAATGTTGGACGCTACAAGATTAATAAAAAGCTTCATATTAAAAATAGACTTTTCGGTCAGCGCTTAGCAGAAACGCTTGTTGATCCTGAAACAGGGGAAATTATTGCGGAAAAAGGTACAACGTTAGATCGTCGTACATTAGATCGCATTCTTCCTAATCTCGAAAATAATATTGGATTTAAAACATCTAACCCAGTAGGTGGGGTTGTTGAAGATGATATCATTCTTCAATCAATCAAGATTTACGCTCCTAATGAAGATGGAGAAAAGGTCATTAATGTAATTGGTAACTCGAATATCGAAGAAGCCATTAAGAACATAACACCTGCTGACATTATTGCTTCAATTAGCTATTTCTTCAACTTGCTACACGGTGTTGGAAATACCGATGATATTGATCATCTAGGTAACCGCCGTTTACGTTCTGTTGGGGAGTTGCTGCAAAACCAGTTCCGTATTGGTTTATCACGTATGGAGCGTGTTGTTCGTGAGAGAATGTCAATTCAGGATACAGCGACAATCACTCCACAACAATTAATTAATATTAGACCGGTTATTGCTTCAATTAAAGAGTTCTTCGGTAGCTCTCAGTTATCTCAATTTATGGATCAAACTAATCCATTAGCCGAGTTAACACATAAACGTCGTTTATCTGCATTAGGACCTGGTGGTTTAACAAGGGAACGTGCTGGTTTTGAAGTGCGAGACGTTCACTATTCACACTATGGCCGTATGTGTCCGATTGAAACGCCAGAGGGTCCGAATATCGGATTGATTAACTCGCTATCATCCTATGCAAAGGTCAACCGTTTTGGTTTCATTGAGACGCCATATCGTCGTGTCGATCCGGAAACAGGCAAAGTAACTCAAAGAATTGATTATTTAACAGCTGATGAACAGGATAACTATGTAGTTGCGCAAGCGAATGCTCGTTTGGGTGATGATGGTTCATTCTTAGATGAAGATGTTGTTGCACGTTTTAGAGATGAAAACGTTGTTGTGAATCGTGATCGTATCGATTACATGGACGTCTCTCCAAAACAAGTAGTATCTGCAGCGACAGCGTGTATTCCGTTCTTAGAAAACGATGACTCGAACCGTGCCCTTATGGGAGCAAACATGCAACGACAAGCTGTTCCTTTACTCCAACCTGAAGCGCCGAGAGTTGGTACAGGTATGGAATATGTATCAGCAAAAGACTCTGGTGCTGCAGTTATTTGTAAGCACGAAGGTATTGTTGAACATGTTGAAGCACGTGAAGTGTGGGTACGTCGGATTTCCGTGGTAGATGGTCAAGAAACGAAAGGGAATCTTGATAAATACCGTATGTTGAAATTTATTCGTTCGAACCAAGGTACATGTTACAATCAACGTCCAATTGTTAGTGTTGGAGATCGTGTTGTAAAAGGAGAAATCCTTGCAGATGGACCTTCAATGGAAAAAGGTGAATTAGCATTAGGGCGAAATGTTCTTGTGGCCTTCATAAATTGGGACGGTTATAACTACGAAGATGCGATTATCATGAGTGAGCGTCTTGTAAAAGACGATGTCTATACATCGATTCATATTGAAGAATATGAATCAGAATCACGTGATACAAAATTAGGACCAGAGGAAATTACGCGCGATATCCCTAACGTTGGAGAAGATGCTCTTCGCAACTTAGATGAACGCGGAATTATTCGAATTGGTGCTGAAGTGAAAGATGGAGATCTTTTAGTTGGTAAAGTTACGCCTAAAGGTGTGACGGAATTAACAGCTGAAGAGCGTCTATTGCATGCAATCTTTGGAGAAAAAGCTCGAGAAGTTCGTGATACATCACTGCGTGTTCCTCACGGTGGTGGCGGTATTGTCTTGGATGTAAAAGTCTTTAACCGTGAAGACGGTGATGAACTACCACCTGGTGTAAATCAGCTCGTTCGTGTTTACATTGTGCAAAAGCGTAAAATTCATGAAGGCGATAAAATGGCAGGACGACATGGTAATAAAGGGGTTATCTCGAAGATCATGCCTGAAGAGGATATGCCTTATTTACCAGATGGTACTCCTGTAGATATCATGTTAAATCCATTAGGGGTTCCTTCACGGATGAATATCGGTCAGGTGCTTGAACTACACTTAGGTATGGCTGCAAGAGCACTTGGTATTCATGTCGCTTCACCAGTATTTGATGGTGCACGTGAAGAAGATGTTTGGGGTACGATTGAAGAGGCTGGAATGGCGCGAGATGCTAAAACAGTTCTTTATGATGGTCGTTCTGGTGAACCATTTGATAATCGTGTTTCTGTTGGTGTTATGTACATGATTAAACTTGCACACATGGTTGATGATAAATTGCATGCTCGTTCTACTGGACCATACTCACTTGTTACCCAGCAACCACTTGGAGGTAAAGCTCAATTTGGTGGACAGCGTTTCGGGGAAATGGAAGTATGGGCACTAGAAGCATATGGTGCAGCTTACACACTACAAGAAATCTTAACAGTTAAGTCTGATGATGTTGTTGGTCGTGTAAAAACATATGAAGCGATTGTAAAAGGTGAGAACGTACCTGAACCTGGTGTACCAGAGTCATTTAAGGTATTAATTAAAGAACTTCAAAGTTTGGGAATGGATGTAAAGATTCTTTCTGGTGATGAGCAGGAAATTGAAATGCGCGACATGGAAGATGAAGAAGAAATTCAACAAGCCGAATCTTTAACCATCACACCTGAATTAGATAGTGTTGAGACAGAGCCTGTAGGGACGAAAGAGTAACATAGTTTATGAGCTCAGTGAAGACTTTTGTCATCACTGAGCACTTACATTTTTCATATAGATGTTTCACTGCATACGTAATCATTTACGATGTTTTAGCCGATATAATCGGAATAAGGGTAAAACCTGAAGATCGAAAGGGAGGTAGGCCCCTTGCTAGATGTAAACAATTTTGAGTATATGAAAATTGGTCTAGCTTCACCGGATAAAATCCGCTCGTGGTCATTTGGTGAGGTCAAGAAACCAGAAACGATTAATTATCGTACACTAAAACCGGAAAAAGACGGTTTGTTTTGTGAACGAATCTTTGGTCCACAAAAGGACTGGGAATGTCATTGCGGGAAGTATAAGCGCGTTCGTTATAAAGGTGTAGTTTGTGACCGTTGTGGTGTTGAGGTAACCCGTGCGAAGGTTCGTCGCGAACGTATGGGTCATATCGAATTAGCAGCTCCTGTATCCCACATATGGTACTTCAAAGGAATCCCAAGCCGTATGGGTCTTGTCCTAGACATGTCTCCTCGAGCGCTTGAAGAAGTTATTTACTTTGCTTCTTATGTTGTTACCGAGCCAGGTGATACAGCATTAGAGAAGAAGCAGCTTTTATCTGAAAAAGAATACCGTACGTACCGTGAAAAATACGGCAGTAAATTTCAAGCATCAATGGGTGCAGAAGCGATTAAAAAGCTTTTATTCGATATCGACTTAGAAAAAGAAGTTGATTCGTTAAAAGAAGAATTAAAAACCGCTCAAGGTCAGCGTCGTACACGTGCGATTAAACGACTTGAAGTACTCGAAGCATTCCGTGGGTCAGGAAACGAGCCTTCCTGGATGATTTTAGATGTGCTTCCGGTTATTCCGCCTGAATTACGTCCAATGGTTCAGTTGGACGGTGGCCGCTTTGCTACCTCTGACTTAAATGATTTGTATCGTCGTGTAATTAACCGTAACAATCGCTTAAAGCGTCTGTTAGATCTTGGTGCACCAAGTATTATTGTTCAGAATGAAAAGCGGATGCTACAAGAGGCAGTAGATGCTTTAATTGATAACGGTCGTCGTGGCCGACCAGTTACTGGACCTGGAAATCGTCCGTTAAAATCTTTATCTCATATGTTAAAAGGAAAACAAGGTCGTTTCCGTCAAAACCTTTTAGGAAAACGTGTTGACTATTCAGGTCGTTCTGTTATCGTCGTTGGACCGAACTTGAAAATGTATCAGTGCGGCTTACCTAAAGAAATGGCTTTAGAGTTATTTAAACCATTTGTTATGAAAGAGTTGGTAGAAAAAGGACTTGCTCATAACATTAAATCTGCAAAGCGTAAAATCGAACGTGTAAACCCTGAGGTATGGGATGTACTTGAAGAAGTAATCAGAGAGCATTCAGGTTTTACTAAACCGTGCACCGACACTTCACCGTCTTGGAATTCAGGCATTTGAACCTACATTGGTTGAAGGCCGTGCGATTCGTTTGCATCCGTTAGTTTGTACAGCGTATAACGCTGACTTTGACGGTGACCAAATGGCGGTACACGTACCACTTTCTTCTGAAGCTCAAGCTGAAGCTCGTTTATTAATGCTTGCAGCCCAAAATATCTTAAATCCAAAGGATGGAAAACCTGTTGTTACACCATCTCAGGACATGGTATTAGGGAACTATTATTTAACAATGGAACGTGAAGGTGCCGTTGGAGAAGGTATGATCTTTAAAGATCGTAACGAAGCATTAATTGCTTACCAAAACGGTTATGTCCACTTGCATACAAGAGTAGCTGTAGATGCTGGTTCATTAGGAAATGTTACTTTTACGGAAGAACAAAACTCTAAACTATTGATAACTACTGTTGGAAAGTTAATCTTTAATGAGATATTACCTGAATCATTCCCTTATATTAATGAACCAACCAAGTTAAATCTTGAAGAAAAAACACCAGAGAAATACTTTGTTGGACCTGGAACAGACGTGAGTGCATTTATTAAAGAGATGCCTCTTGTTGATCCGTTTAAGAAGAAGATTCTTGGAAATATCATTGCTGAAGTATTTAAACGATTTAAGATTACTGAAACCTCAAAAATGCTAGACCGAATGAAGGATCTAGGATTTAAATATTCAACTAAAGCTGGTATCACCGTAGGTGTAGCTGATATCGTCGTTTTAGGTGAGAAGCAAGAAATCATTCAAGAAGCTCAGGCAAAGGTTGATAACGTCATGAAACAGTTTAGACGTGGTTTAATCACCGAAGATGAGCGTTATGACCGTGTTATTTCAATCTGGAGTGCGGCTAAGGATACAATTCAAGCGAAGCTGATGAAATCCTTGGAAAGAACCAACCCAATCTTTATGATGAGTGATTCTGGAGCACGTGGTAACGCATCGAACTTTACCCAATTAGCAGGGATGCGTGGTTTGATGGCGAACCCGGCTGGTCGTATTATCGAATTACCAATCAAATCAAGTTTCCGAGAAGGATTAACAGTATTAGAATACTTTATTTCTACACATGGAGCTCGTAAAGGATTGGCGGATACAGCGCTAAAAACAGCTGACTCAGGTTACCTTACTCGTCGTCTAGTTGATGTAGCACAGGATGTTATTGTCCGTGAGGATGATTGCGGAACAGACCGTGGTTTATTAATTAGTGCACTTAAAGATGGTACTGAAGTTATCGAACCACTAGACGAACGTCTTATTGGTCGATATGCAAGAAAAGCTATTAAGCATCCAGTAACAAATGAAGTCATTGTTCCTGAAAACGGGCTAATTACTGAAGATTTATCAGTTGAAGTGGTTGAAGCAAACATTGAAGAGGTTTGGATCCGTTCTGCCTTTACATGTAATACTCGCCACGGTGTTTGTAAGAAATGTTATGGACGTAACTTAGCTACAGGCCAAGAGGTTGAAGTAGGTGAAGCAGTAGGTATTATTGCTGCACAATCTATCGGTGAACCAGGAACTCAGTTAACAATGCGTACATTCCATACAGGTGGGGTAGCTGGAGACGATATTACTCAAGGTTTACCTCGTATTCAAGAGTTATTTGAAGCTCGTAATCCAAAAGGTCAATCTGTCATTTCTGAAATCGAAGGTGTTGTCGTTGGTATTAACGAAGGTCGTGACCGCCAACACGAAATCGTTGTTCAAGGTGATGTAGAAAGCCGCACGTATACAGCGCCATATACAGCACGTTTAAAGGTTGCTATAAATGACCGAGTTGGACGTGGACAAGAATTAACAGAAGGTTCAATTGATCCAAAAGAATTATTACGTGTAACCGATATGAAATCCGTACAAGAATACTTGCTGCGTGAGGTACAAAAAGTATACCGCATGCAAGGGGTAGAAATCGGAGACAAACATATCGAAGTAATGGTTCGACAAATGCTTCGTAAAGTACGAGTTGCAGATGCAGGTGAAACTAGCGTATTACCTGGTGCACTTCTCGACGTTCATCAGTTTACTGATGCCAATGAGAAGGCTTTGCTTGCAGGAAAAATGCCAGCAACTGGCCGTCCTGTACTACTTGGGATTACGAAAGCTTCGCTTGAGACAGATTCATTCTTATCAGCAGCATCCTTCCAAGAAACAACAAGAGTTCTTACAGATGCAGCGATTAAAGGTAAGCGCGATGAGCTTCTCGGCTTAAAAGAGAATGTAATTATCGGTAAATTAGTTCCAGCTGGAACAGGTATGCAACGTTACCGTCGAGCAGAGCCAATTCTTCAAGATGAAGCTGCAGAAACTGTGACAGTTGAATAATTAATCTTTTACCAAGTTATAAGGTTAGATGATTTGAAATAACATACGCAAGCGCCAGGCGACGATCTTCGTTACATGGCGCTTGTGATTTGTTTCAAATATCAAGGTCGATAAATACATTTTTTACAAAATAAAATATTTAGCGACATGTTGACATTGCAATTCTAAGGTGTTAATATATCAAAGGTGCTCCTATTTACCTGATACTTTGGAGGATATGAACGATGTCTTATGAAAAAGTATTACAGGCTGGTCACGTCATTATAGGTACAAAACAAGCAGTTAAAGCTCTAAAATCAGGTGTTGTGATTGAACTTGTTATTGCGACCGATGCCGATCAAAAAGTGATCGCAAAAGTTGAACAAACAGCAAGGGAAGAAAACGTGCCGGTTTCTTATGTAGATTCGATGAAAAAACTCGGAAAAGCATGTAAGATAGATGTTGGAGCTGCAGCTGTAGCTATTACTCGTTAAAAACTGTTTTTGTAGAATATATCTGCAAAAACTTTGTTTTTGCAAAAAATTGAACCACCTGGATGTGTGGGCTTACACAAAAAATGAAGGGAGGAAAAAACATGCCTACAATTAATCAATTAGTGCGTAAACCTCGTCAATCTAAAGAGGAAAAGTCAAAATCACCTGCACTAAACAAAGGTTATAACAGCTTTAAGAAATCACAAACAGACGTATCTTCACCTCAAAAACGTGGAGTATGTACACGTGTTGGTACTATGACACCGAAAAAACCGAACTCTGCATTACGTAAATATGCGCGTGTTCGTTTAACAAACGGTATCGAGGTAACAGCTTACATTCCTGGGATTGGACACAACCTACAAGAACATAGTGTTGTACTTATCCGTGGCGGACGTGTAAAGGACTTACCTGGGGTACGTTACCACATCGTTCGTGGAGCACTTGATACAGCTGGAGTTAACGGTCGTATGCAAGGTCGTTCTAAGTACGGAACTAAGAGACCAAAAGCACCGAAAAAATAATCTAATTTAAATAGTAGCTTCTTTGAAAGGAGGAAAAAATATGCCACGTAAAGGTCCAGTAGCAAAAAGAGACGTTTTACCAGATCCGCTTTACAACTCAAAGCTTGTAACTCGTTTGATCAACAAAATGATGATCGACGGTAAAAGAGGTAAATCTCAAGAAATTCTTTACTCTGCGTTTGATATTATTCGTGAACGCTCTGGCAAAGAGCCGATGGAAGTGTTTGAACAAGCACTTAAAAACATCATGCCAGTACTAGAAGTAAGAGCACGCCGTGTGGGTGGTGCTAACTACCAAGTTCCAGTGGAGGTACGCCCTGATCGTCGTACAACTCTTGGTCTTCGTTGGTTAGTTAACTATTCTCGTCTTCGCGGTGAGAAAACTATGGAACAACGTTTAGCAAATGAAATTCTTGATGCAGCTAATGCAACAGGAGCATCTGTTAAGAAGCGTGAAGATACTCATAAAATGGCTGAAGCAAACAAAGCGTTTGCTCACTATCGTTGGTAATCTAACCTTCAAATCTAATACACTCATACATGGAAGGAGATAGACCAAATGGCTAGAGAGTTCTCCTTGGAAAATACTCGTAATATCGGAATCATGGCTCACATTGATGCCGGTAAAACAACCACTACTGAGCGTGTCCTTTATTATACTGGTCGTATTCATAAGATTGGTGAAACTCATGAAGGTGCCTCGCAAATGGACTGGATGGAGCAAGAACAAGAACGTGGTATCACAATCACTTCTGCAGCAACAACTGCACAGTGGAAGGGTCATCGCGTAAACATCATCGACACACCAGGACACGTAGACTTCACTGTTGAGGTTGAACGTTCACTTCGTGTACTAGATGGTGCGGTAGCAGTTCTTGATGCTCAATCTGGGGTTGAGCCACAAACAGAAACTGTTTGGCGTCAAGCAACAACTTATGGAGTTCCCCGTGTAGTATTCGTTAACAAAATGGATAAAATCGGTGCGGATTTCTTGTATTCTGTAAAAACTATTCATGACCGTCTTCAAGCGAATGCGCACCCGATCCAATTACCAATCGGTGCTGAAGATGAGTTCGAAGCTATCATTGACTTAGTAGAAATGAAAGCTCATTTCTACAGTAATGATCTTGGAACTGATATTGAAATTCGTGAAATTCCAGAAGAACATCAAGATTTAGCTACAGAATACCGTGAAAAGTTGGTTGAAGCAGTAGCTGAGCTTGATGAAGAATTAATGGAAAAATATCTTGGCGGAGAAGAAATCAGCATTGAAGAGCTGAAAGCTGGTATCCGTAAAGGTACTACAAATGTTGAGTTTTACCCAGTTATCTGTGGATCAGCATTTAAAAACAAAGGTGTTCAATTAATGCTTGATGCTGTTATTGACTATCTTCCATCTCCATTAGATGTACCTGCTATCAAAGGTACTCTACCAGATACAGATGAAGAAGTTGAACGTCATTCTGACGACAGCGAGCCTTTCTCAGCACTTGCATTTAAAGTTATGACTGACCCGTATGTAGGGAAATTGACATTCTTCCGTGTGTACTCAGGTACATTAAGCTCTGGATCATATGTTCAAAACTCTACTAAAGGGAAGCGCGAGCGTATCGGTCGTATCCTGCAAATGCATGCGAACAGCCGTCAAGAAATCTCAGAAGTACATGCAGGGGATATTGCTGCAGCTGTAGGTTTAAAAGATACTACTACTGGTGATACTTTATGTGATGATAAAGCTCCAGTAATCTTAGAATCTATGCAGTTCCCAGAACCTGTTATTCAACTTTCTGTTGAACCTAAATCTAAAGCTGACCAAGACAAAATGACAACAGCTTTACAAAAGCTTCAAGAAGAAGACCCAACTTTCCGTGCACACACTGACCAGGAAACTGGACAAGTTATCATTGCAGGTATGGGAGAACTTCACCTTGATATCATCGTTGACCGTATGCGTCGCGAGTTCAAAGTAGAAGCAAACGTAGGTGCACCTCAGGTTGCTTACCGTGAAACATTCCGTTCTTCTGCAAACGTTGAAGGGAAATTCGCTCGTCAATCTGGTGGACGTGGTCAGTACGGACATGTATGGATTGAGTTCTCACCTAATGACGAAGGTAAAGGGTTTGAATTTATAAATGGTATCGTCGGTGGGGTTGTTCCTCGTGAATACATCCCAGCGGTTCAAGCAGGTCTTGAAGATGCGCTTGATCGAGGAGTACTTGCTGGTTATCCACTTGTAGACATCAAGGCTAGACTATTTGATGGTTCATACCATGATGTTGACTCAAGTGAAATGGCGTTTAAAATTGCCGCTTCAATGGCTCTTAAAAATGCTGCTTCAAAATGTAGCCCTGTAATCCTTGAACCAGTTATGAGAGTTGAAGTTGTTATTCCTGAAGATTATCTTGGAGATATCATGGGTCAAATCACTGCTCGTCGCGGCCGCGTCGAAGGTATGGAAGCTCGTGGTAATGCTCAGGTAGTTCGTTCTATGGTTCCACTATCTGAAATGTTTGGTTACGCAACTGCTTTGCGTTCAAGCACTCAAGGACGTGGAGTGTTCTCAATGCACTTCGACCATTACGAAGAGGTACCAAAGTCAATCTCTGAAGAAATCATCAAAAAAAATAAAGGTGAGTAATTGATTTTACCCCTTTAATCAAGTATAAATACTAGTGTAAGCTTTGGAATATATGAAGATAGACTTCAATCTATCTTCATATACCCACATATACTTAACTTATTTTTTTAAAATCAAAGGAGGATTTCCTAAAATGGCAAAAGCTAAATTCGACCGTTCTAAGCCACACGTTAACATTGGTACAATCGGACACGTTGACCATGGTAAAACAACTTTAACAGCTGCAATCACATCTGTACTTGCAAAAGTAGGTGGAGCAGAAGCTCGTGCATACGATCAAATCGATGGTGCACCAGAAGAAAGAGAACGTGGTATCACAATCTCTACTGCACACGTAGAATATGAAACTGCAACTCGTCACTATGCACACGTTGACTGCCCAGGACATGCTGACTATGTTAAAAACATGATCACTGGAGCTGCACAAATGGATGGCGGTATCTTAGTAGTATCTGCTGCTGACGGCCCAATGCCACAAACTCGTGAGCACATCCTTCTTTCTCGTCAAGTAGGTGTACCATACCTTGTTGTATTCATGAACAAGTGTGACATGGTTGACGACGAAGAGTTACTTGAATTAGTAGAAATGGAAATCCGTGATCTACTATCTGAATACGACTTCCCAGGCGATGACATTCCTGTAATCAAAGGTTCTGCATTAAAAGCTCTTGAAGGCGAACCAGAATGGGAAGAAAAAGTAAATGAACTTATGGCTGCTGTTGATGAATATATTCCAACTCCAGCTCGTGATACTGAAAAGCCATTCATGATGCCAGTTGAGGATGTATTTTCAATCACTGGTCGTGGAACTGTTGCTACAGGACGTGTTGAGCGTGGTGTAGTTAAAGTTGGTGACGTAGTTGAAATCGTAGGTTTCACTGAAGAGCCTAAATCTACTACTGTAACAGGTGTTGAAATGTTCCGTAAGCTTCTTGATTATGCAGAAGCTGGAGACAACATCGGTGCACTTCTTCGTGGGGTTGCTCGTGAAGAAATCGAACGTGGACAAGTTTTGGCTAAGCCAAAAACAATCAACCCACATACAAAGTTCACTGCACAAGTTTACGTTTTATCTAAAGAAGAAGGTGGACGTCATACTCCATTCTTCACAAACTACCGTCCACAATTCTATTTCCGTACTTCTGATATTACTGGTATTTGTAATCTTCCAGAAGGCGTAGAAATGGTTATGCCTGGTGATAACATCGAAATGACAGTTGAACTTATTGCTCCTATCGCTGTTGAAGAAGGAACTAAGTTCTCAATTCGTGAAGGTGGCCGTACAGTAGGCGCTGGATCAGTTGCTAAAATCATGGCGTAGTCTTTGGACTAAATAAAGAAGCAGGTGGGTGACGACCCATCTGCTTTTTTTATTTCTATAATATAGAGTAATAATTGGCAGTAATAATTCAGACTTGATTTCTTCGTTACAGGTCGTTATAATAATAAAAGTGTGCTGGACTTAAAGAGATTTAAAAACATGTTGCTTTCTCTTTTTGTTTTCGGTATAATAGACAATGTTGGTCTTCGACTGCGATGATGCGGAAGGTTGCTGACACACCCGGCCGCTTTGCCATGGCGAGTGTGTGGGAAATTTTCGCGGAGAATGTCTATCTTAAAATAGGCGAAAAGGAGGGAAAATAATGGCAAAACAAAAAATTCGTATTCGTTTAAAGGCTTATGATCACAGAATTCTTGATCAATCTGCTGAAAAGATTGTTGAAACGGCAAAACGTTCTGGTGCAGCTGTATCTGGTCCGATTCCGCTTCCAACTGAAAAGTCAATTTACACAATCTTACGTGCGGTGCATAAGTACAAAGATTCTCGTGAACAATTCGAGATGCGTACTCATAAGCGTTTAATCGATATCATTAACCCAACACCACAAACGGTTGATTCATTAATGCGTTTGGATTTACCATCAGGTGTGGACATCGAAATCAAATTATAATGAATAAATAATGAAGAAAACAGGAGGTGTGACTATAATGACCAAAGGAATCTTAGGAAGAAAAATCGGTATGACTCAAGTTTTTGCTGAAAATGGAGATCTTATTCCAGTAACAGTTGTTCAAGCTGCTGGTAACGTGGTACTTCAAGTAAAATCTGTTGAAACAGACGGGTATGAATCTGTTCAATTAGGTTTTGAAGATAAGCGTGAAAAGCTTGCGAACAAGCCGGAAAAAGGCCATGTTAACAAAGCAAATACTGCTCCTAAGCGCTTCATCCGCGAATTACGTGGTGTAAACTTAGGTGAGTATCAGGTTGGTCAGGAAGTCAAAGTTGATATTTTCGCAGAAGGCGAAATCGTTGATGTAACAGGAATCTCTAAAGGTAAAGGTTTCCAAGGTGTTATCAAACGCCACGGACAATCTCGCGGCCCTATGGCTCACGGTTCTCGTTACCATCGTCGTCCAGGTTCAATGGGACCTGTTGCTCCAAACCGCGTATTTAAAGGGAAAAAGTTAGCAGGACGTATGGGTGGAGAGCAAGTTACAGTTCAAAACCTACAGATCGTGAAAGTTGATGCTGAACGTAACTTACTTTTAATCAAAGGTAACGTACCTGGTGCTAAAAAAGCATTACTTAAAATTAAAAGTGCGGTAAAAGCATAGTAATTCACGCAGAAAGGAGGAAATACAATGCCGAAAGTAGCGTTATTTAACCAAAGCGGATCACAAGTTGGTGAAATCGAACTTAATGATTCAGTATTTGGTATTGAGCCAAATAACCATGTGTTATTTGAAGCTGTCATCATGCAAAGAGCTTCTTTACGTCAAGGAACTCATAAAACAAAAATTCGTTCTGAAGTAGCCGGCGGTGGTCGTAAACCGTGGCGTCAAAAAGGAACTGGTCGTGCACGTCAAGGTTCGATTCGTTCTCCACAATGGCGCGGTGGTGGTACAGTATTTGGACCTGTTCCACGTAGCTACAGCTATAAATTACCGAAGAAAGTACGTCGCTTAGCAATTAAGTCAGCTCTTTCTTCTAAAGTATTGGCTGAAAACATTCTTGTATTAGAAAACCTAGCTTTCGAAGCACCAAAAACAAAAGAATTCACTAAAGTCCTTAAAGGTCTTTCTGTTGAATCTAAAGCGTTAATTGTAACAGCTGATTTGGATGAAAATGTAGCATTATCTGCTCGTAACATTCCAGGTGTAACAGTTGTAACTGCTAACGGTATTAATGTTTTGGATGTATTAAATCATGATAAATTAATCATGACGAAAGCTGCGGTTGAAAAAGTAGAGGAGGTGCTTGCATAATGGATGCACGCGATATCATTAAGCGCCCCGTGATTACTGAAGCTTCAAGTGAAGCAATGTCTGAGAAAAAGTACACTTTTGAAGTGGACGTAAGAGCTAATAAAACTCAAGTAAAAGACGCTATCCAAGAAATCTTTGGCGTTAAAGTTGAGAAAGTTAACATTATGAACTACAAAGGCAAATTTAAGCGTATGGGCAAGTTTGGTGGATACACTAACAAACGCCGTAAAGCTATTGTAAAATTAACTCAAGACAGCAAAGAAATCGAATTCTTTGAAGTTTAATTCCTATAACTAGAAGAGGAGGGAAAAAAATGGCGATTAAAAAGTATAAACCTACCTCTAATGGTCGTCGTGGTATGACTACTTCTGATTTCGCAGAAATCACAACTAGCACACCCGAAAAATCTCTACTTGCACCGTTAAAGAGAAAAGGCGGCCGTAATAACCAAGGTAAGTTAACAGTTCGTCATCAAGGTGGCGGCCATAAGCGTCAATACCGTATCATTGATTTTAAACGTGATAAAGATGGCATTCCAGGACGCGTTGCTACAGTTGAGTATGATCCAAACCGTTCTGCAAACATCGCATTAATTAATTATGTAGATGGAGAAAAGCGTTATATCTTAGCTCCAAAAAACCTTGTAGTAGGTATGGAGGTAATGTCTGGTCCTGAGGCTGACATTAAAGTAGGAAACGCACTACCATTAACAAACATTCCAGTAGGTACAGTTATCCACAATATCGAGTTAAAACCTGGTAAAGGTGGACAATTAGTACGTTCTGCAGGAACTAGCGCACAGGTTCTAGGTAAAGAAGGTAAATACGTTCTTGTCCGTTTGAATTCTGGTGAAGTTCGTATGATTCTTGCTACTTGCCGTGCTACAATCGGTCAAGTTGGTAACGAGCAACACGAATTAATTAACATTGGTAAAGCAGGTCGTTCTCGTTGGTTAGGTAAACGCCCAACTGTTCGTGGATCTGTAATGAACCCTAACGATCACCCACACGGTGGTGGTGAAGGACGTTCACCAATCGGACGTAAGTCACCAATGTCTCCATGGGGTAAACCAACTCTTGGATTCAAAACTCGTAAGAAGAAAAACAAATCAGATAAATTTATTGTACGTCGTCGTAAAAAATAACGGGATTGAACTACGGTTCGCCAAAAGAACCGTAGAACGATCACGAAGGGAGGTTCAGCTATGGGTCGCAGCTTGAAAAAAGGACCTTTTGTTGATGAGCATTTAATCACAAAGATCGAAAAGTTAAATGAAACTGAAGGCAAACAAGTAGTAAAAACTTGGTCACGTCGTTCAACGATCTTCCCGCAATTCATCGGACACACAATCGCTGTTTATGATGGTCGTAAACATGTTCCTGTATATGTTACTGAAGACATGGTAGGTCATAAGCTTGGAGAATTTGCTCCAACACGTACTTACAAAGGGCATGCTAGTGATGATAAGAAAACAAGACGTTAATGAGAGGAGGGCATTCTGATGCAAGCTAAAGCTGTTGCAAGAACAGTTCGTATTGCTCCTCGTAAAGCTCGTTTAGTCGTAGATTTAATTCGAGGTAAGCAAGTAGGTGAAGCAGTAGCGATTTTAAAATTAACTCCAAAAGCTTCTTCTCCAATCGTTGAGAAAGTTTTAAAATCTGCTATGGCAAACGCTGAGCACAACTACGAAATGGATATTAACAACCTAGTGGTTGAGCAAGCATTCGTAGACGAGGGACCAACTTTAAAACGTTTCCGTCCACGCGCACAAGGACGTGCAAGTCAAATAAACAAACGTACTAGTCACATTACAATTGTGCTATCAGAAAAGAAGGAGGGATAATCAGTGGGTCAAAAAGTAAATCCAGTCGGTTTGCGTGTCGGGATCATTCGTGATTGGGAATCAAAATGGTACGCAGGCAAAGACTATGCTGATCTTTTGCACGAAGACCTTAAAGTTCGTGAGTATATCACGAAGCGCTTAAAGGATGCATCAGTTTCTAAAGTTGAAATTGAACGTGCAGCTAATCGCTTAAACATTACAATCCACACTGCTAAGCCAGGTATGGTTATCGGTAAAGGTGGTACTGAAGTTGAAGCACTTCGTAAAGCCCTTAACTCACTTACTGGCAAGCGTGTACACATCAATATTCTTGAAATTAAAAGAGCAGATCTTGATGCAAAATTAGTTGCAGAGAACATTGCTCGTCAATTAGAAAACCGTGTATCATTCCGTCGTGCACAAAAGCAAGCTATCCAACGTGCTATGCGTGCTGGTGCAAAAGGAATCAAAACAATGGTATTCCGGTCGTTTAGGCGGTGCTGACATCGCTCGTTCAGAACACTATAGTGAAGGTACAGTTCCACTTCATACACTTCGTGCCGATATCGACTATGCTACTGCAGAAGCAGATACTACTTACGGTAAACTTGGAGTAAAAGTATGGATCTATCGTGGAGAAGTCCTTCCTACTAAGAAGAAAACTGTGGAAGGAGGCAAATAATATGTTATTGCCAAAACGCGTTAAGTATCGTCGTGAACATCGCGGAAAAATGCGCGGAAATGCAAAAGGTGGTACCGAAGTGGCTTTTGGTGAATTTGGCCTTCAAGCTACAGAAGCATCTTGGATCACAAACCGCCAGATTGAAGCGGCTCGTATCGCGATGACTCGTTACATGAAACGTGGCGGTAAAGTTTGGATTAAAATTTTCCCGCACAAGCCTTATACTGCTAAGCCTCTAGAAGTACGGATGGGTTTCGGTAAAGGTGCTCCTGAAGGATGGGTAGCAGTTGTTAAGCCAGGAAAAGTAATGTTTGAAATCGCTGGTGTATCTGAAGAGATCGCTCGTGAAGCATTACGTCTTGCATCACACAAACTTCCAGTTAAATGTAAGTTTGTAAAACGAGAAGAAATTGGTGGTGAATCTAATGAAAGCTAATGAAATTCGTGATCTAACCACTGCCGAAATAGAACAAAAAGTGAAATCATTAAAAGAAGAGCTTTTCAACCTTCGCTTTCAATTAGCGACTGGACAACTTGAAAACACAGCTCGCATCCGTGAAGTACGCAAAGCGATTGCTCGCATGAAAACTGTGATTCGTGAAAGAGAAATCGGCGTTAACAATCGATAATTGAGAGGAGGTTCGCCCAAATGAGTGAACGTAATCAACGCAAAGTTTACACTGGACGCGTTGTTTCTGACAAAATGGATAAAACCGTTACAGTACTTGTCGAAACATACAAAAAGCATCCTCTTTACGGTAAACGCGTGAAATACTCTAAAAAGTTTAAAGCACATGATGAGCAGAACGCAGCAAAAGTTGGCGACATCGTTCGTATCATGGAAACTCGTCCGCTTTCTGCAACAAAGCGCTTCCGTCTTGTTGAAGTGGTAGAAAAAGCAGTTATTATTTAATTGTTCGGATTAAGGTTTATTCCGAAGGGAGGTTACACGCATGATCCAACAGGAAACTCGTTTAAAAGTTGCTGACAACTCAGGTGCTCGTGAAGTACTTACAATTAAAGTTCTTGGTGGCTCTGGCCGTAAAACAGCGAACATTGGTGATATTATTGTTTGTACAGTGAAACAAGCAACACCAGGTGGCGTTGTTAAAAAAGGTGACGTTGTTAAAGCAGTTGTCGTTCGTACAAAGAGCGGCGCTCGTCGTAATGACGGTTCTTACATTCGTTTCGATGAAAACGCATGTGTGATTATCAAAGATGATAAGAGCCCTCGTGGAACTCGTATCTTTGGACCAGTTGCACGTGAATTACGTGACAACAACTTTATGAAAATCGTTTCTCTAGCTCCAGAAGTACTATAAATAAATTAAAATTGCCTTTAAGGAGGTGCGCGCAGATGCATGTGAAAAAAGGTGACAAAGTTATGGTCATCTCTGGCAAGGATAAAGGCAAAACGGGCGTTATACTGGCAGCTTATCCAAAGCAAAGCCGTGTTCTTGTAGAAGGAGTTAACATCGTGAAAAAACACGCTAAACCTTCTCAAATCAACCCGCAAGGCGGAATCATTAGCCAAGAGGCACCTATTCATGTATCAAACGTAATGCCTATCGACCCTAAATCTAGTACACCAACTCGTGTAGGATATAAAACGGTTGACGGCAAGAAAGTACGTGTAGCAATAAAATCCGGTGAAGTTCTTGATAAATAGTCTATAAGTGAAGGGAGGTACACTCAATGAACCGCCTAAAAGAAAAGTTTGTAAGTGAAATTAGCCCTGCTCTTATGAGCAAGTTTAACTATAAATCCGTTATGGAAGTACCAAAACTTGATAAGATCGTTATCAACATGGGTGTTGGTGATGCTGTTGCAAACGCAAAAGCACTTGATAGTGCAGTTGAAGAGTTAACACAAATCGCTGGTCAAAAGCCAGTAGTGACTCGTGCGAAAAAATCAATCGCTGGTTTCCGACTTCGTGAAGGAATGCCAATCGGTGCGAAAGTTACACTTCGTGGAGAGCGTATGTACCAATTTCTTGATAAATTAGTATCTGTTTCTCTTCCACGTGTACGTGACTTCCGTGGTGTATCTAAAAAAGCATTTGATGGTCGTGGAAACTACACATTAGGTGTTAAAGAACAGCTTATCTTCCCTGAAATTGATTACGATAAAGTAAGCAAAGTACGAGGCATGGATATCGTTATCGTTACGACGGCAAATACTGACGAAGAAGCTCGTGAGCTTTTAACTCAGTTCGGAATGCCATTCCAAAAGTAATCTCTAAATGAGGGAGGCGAAAACGTGGCTAAAAAATCAATGATTGCGAAACAAAAACGCACGCCTAAACATAAGGTACAAGAGTATACTCGCTGCGAACGTTGTGGCCGTCCACACTCTGTATACCGTAAATTTAAGCTTTGCCGTATTTGTTTCCGTGAATTAGCATACAAAGGACAAATTCCTGGTGTCAAAAAAGCTAGCTGGTAAAACCCAAAGTCTGGGAAGGAGGTAAATCAAATGGTCATGACAGATCCAATTGCAGATATGCTTACTCGCATTCGTAATGCGAATATGGTTCGTCACGAAAAATTAGAAGTTCCTGCTTCTAATATCAAGAAAGAAATCGCTGAAATTCTTAAGCGTGAAGGTTTCGTTCGTGATGTTGAATATATCGAAGATAACAAACAAGGTATCATCCGCATTTTCTTGAAATACGGTTCAAACAATGAGCGTGTTATCACTGGTCTTAAGAGAATCAGTAAACCTGGACTTCGTGTTTATGCGAAATCAACTGAGGTTCCACGTGTTCTTAACGGTTTAGGAGTTGCGCTTGTATCGACTTCACAAGGTGTTGTAACTGATAAAGAAGCTCGTGCTAAACAAGTTGGCGGAGAAATTCTAGCATATATCTGGTAATCAAGTTTTTTAATGAATGGAGGTGCACCAAATGTCTCGCGTAGGTAAAAAACCAATCGAAATTCCTGCTGGCGTTACTGTTACTGCTACTAATGGTCAAGTAACAGTTAAAGGCCCTAAAGGGGAATTATCTCGTACATTTAATCCTGATATTACTATTAGCATTGAAGAGAACGTGATCAACGTATCTCGTCCATCTGATGTGAAAGAACACCGCGCTTTGCACGGAACTACTCGCGCAGTGATTGCTAACATGATTGAAGGAGTTTCTAAAGGATTCGTAAGAAACCTTGAGTTGATCGGGGTTGGTTACCGTGCTCAAAAGCAAGGTAATAAACTAGTTCTTAACGTTGGTTACTCTCATCCAGGTTGAAATCGAGCCTGAAGAAGGTATCGAAATCGAAGTACCAGCAAACACAAAAATTTCTGTTAAAGGTGCAGATAAAGAACGTGTCGGCGCTTTAGCAGCTAACATTCGTGGAGTTCGCCCACCAGAGCCTTATAAAGGTAAAGGAATTCGTTACGAAGGTGAATTCGTGCGTCGTAAAGAAGGTAAAACAGGTAAGTAATGCTGCCTAGGCAAACGAAAGGAGTGACGTAAATGATTACGAAGCTTGATAAAAACGCTACTCGCAAGAAGAGACATGCTCGTGTTCGTGCGAAACTTAGCGGTACTGCGGCTCGTCCTCGTTTAAATGTGTTCCGTTCTAGTAAACACATTTATGCTCAATTAATCGATGATGTTAATGGAGTTACTTTAGCGAGTGCTTCTACATTAGATAAAGACTTCGGTTTAGAATCAACTGGAAACCTTGAAGCAGCACAAAAGGTCGGAGAATTAGTAGCTAAACGTGCTGTTGAAAAAGGAATTACTTCTATTGTATTCGACCGTGGCGGATACCTCTATCATGGACGCGTTAAAGCATTAGCTGATGCTGCACGTGAAAACGGCTTAGAATTTTAATAGACAAAGGAGGGAAAAAAACAGATGCGTCGTATTGATCCAAACAAACTTGAACTTGAAGAACGCGTAGTTACGGTTAACCGTGTTGCGAAAGTTGTTAAAGGTGGACGTCGTTTTCGTTTCTCTGCACTTGTAGTAGTTGGAGATAAAAACGGTAATGTTGGTTTTGGTACTGGTAAAGCTCAAGAAGTTCCAGATGCCATTCGTAAAGCAATTGAAGATGCTAAGAAAAACTTAGTTGAAGTTCCAATGGTGGGCACAACTATTCCACATCAAGTAATCGGACATTTTGGTGCTGGTGAAATCCTATTAAAACCTGCTTCTGAAGGTACTGGGGTTATCGCTGGTGGACCTGTACGTGCGGTGCTTGAGTTAGCTGGTGTTGCAGATATCCTATCTAAATCTTTAGGAACAAACACACCAATTAATATGGTTCGTGCAACTATCGATGGCTTAAAACAATTAAAACGTGCTGAGGACGTAGCTAAGTTACGCGGTAAATCAGTAGAAGAACTGTTAGGATAAGGAGGGAAATCAAATGGCGAATAAACTAGAAATTACCCTCACTCGCAGTCTTATTGGTCGTCCACAAGACCAACGCGAAACAGTTAAGGCTCTTGGTTTACGTAAGGTTAACCAGACGGTTGAGCAGCAAGATAATCCCGCTATCCGCGGTATGATCAAAAAAGTTGCTCACCTTATTACTGTAAAAGAACAATAAAATTGATTCTTTTTACCTATAAGGAGGTGCCCATATGAAACTTCATGAATTAAAACCTGCAGAAGGTTCTCGTAAAGAACGTAAACGTCTTGGACGTGGTATTGGTTCTGGTCAAGGGAAAACTGCTGGAAAAGGTCATAAAGGACAAAACGCACGTTCAGGCGGCGGTGTTCGTCTTGGCTTTGAAGGTGGTCAAACACCATTATTCCGTCGTTTACCAAAACGTGGTTTTACAAACATCAACCGTAAGGAATACGCAATCGTAAACCTTGATGTTTTAAATCGTTTTGAAGAAGGGACAGAAGTTACTCCAGAACTTCTTCTTGAAACAGGAATTGTTAGCAGTGAAAAAGCAGGAATTAAAATTCTTGCAAAAGGTAGTGTAGAGAAAAAGCTTACAGTGAAAGCACATAAATTTTCCTCTGCTGCGAAAGAAGCTATAGAAGCTGCCGGTGGAACTACTGAGGTGATCTAATGTTCCGAGCAATCTCCAATTTTATGCGCGTGGGTGATATTAGAAAAAAAATCATATTCACCCTCTTGATGCTAATTGTATTTCGTCTTGGGACATTTATTCCCGTCCCAAACGTAAATGCAGATTTATTAGAGGCACAAGATCAATCTGGTGTTTTTGGTGTTTTGAATATTTTTGGTGGCGGTGCATTAAAGAAATTCTCTATTTTTGCAATGGGGATTATGCCTTATATCACCGCATCCATTATTATTCAATTGCTACAAATGGATGTAGTACCTAAATTCACTGAGTGGTCCAAGCAAGGTGAAGTGGGCCGCAGAAAGTTAGCTCAATTTACAAGATACTTCACAATCGTACTTGGTTTTATTCAAGCGTTTGGAATGTCTTATGGTTTTAATAATATGGCATCAGGGATGTTAATTAAGAATCCAGGAATCGGCACTTATTTGTTAATCGCTACTGTACTCACAGCAGGAACTTCTTTCTTAATGTGGTTAGGTGAACAGATTACTTCTAACGGTGTTGGTAATGGTATTTCGATTATCATCTTTGCTGGTATAGTGGCCGGAATCCCATCAACGGCGAATCAAATATACGCTCAGCAATTTGAAAATGCAGGTGATCAATTATTTATCCGTATTCTTACGGTTTTATTAATTGTATTAGCTGTTATCGCTGTTGTTGTAGGAGTTATATTTATTCAACAGGCGTTGCGTAAGATTCCGATTCAGTATGCAAAACGAATGGTTGAAGGTCGTCCTTCCGGTGGTGCAACGCACATGCCATTGAAGGTTAATGCGGCTGGTGTTATTCCAGTTATCTTCGCTGTATCGTTTATTGTTACTCCACCAACGATTGCGTCTTTCTTTGGTCCTAATGATGTAACGTTATGGATTCAGAAGACGTTTGATTATACAAATCCAGTCGGTATGATTATGTATGTTGCTTTAATTATCGCCTTTACTTATTTCTATGCTTTCATCCAAGTTAACCCAGAACAGGTTGCTGAAAACTTGAAAAAGCAAGGTGGATATATTCCTGGGATTCGTCCTGGAAGAAGCACACAGGAATATCTAACAAGAGTGCTTTATCGTTTAACGCTTGTAGGATCTTTATTCTTAGCAATTATAGCGATCTTGCCTGTATTCTTTGTGAAATTTGCTGATCTGCCGCAATCAGCACAAATTGGCGGTACAAGTTTACTAATCGTGGTTGGTGTTGCACTTGACACGATGAAACAACTTGAATCACAGCTTGTGAATCGACATTATAAAGGATTTATTAAATAAATTGGTTTTAGGGACGTTATATCCCTAAAACCGTCTAGACTGAGGGGGAATAACTGTGAATTTAGTATTAATGGGTCTTCCAGGTGCCGGTAAAGGTACTCAAGCTGAGCAAATTGTCGATCAATACGGCATTCCTCATATCTCAACTGGAGATATGTTCCGTGCAGCGATGAAAGAGGGAACAGAACTAGGCTTACAAGCAAAGTCTTTCATGGATCAAGGTGCCCTTGTTCCTGATGAAGTAACGATCGGAATCGTTCGTGAACGTCTAAGCAAAGATGATTGTAAGAAAGGATTCCTACTCGATGGGTTTCCAAGAACTGTACCTCAAGCAGAAGCACTCGAAGATATTCTTACTCAACTAGACAAAAAAATCGACTACGTTATTAATATTGATGTCGATCATGGAATCTTAATGGAGCGTTTAACTGGTCGCCGCATTTGTAAAGGATGTGGAGCTACTTATCATTTAGTGTTTAATCCACCTGCACAAGAAGGTACTTGTGACCGTTGTGGCGGAGAATTATACCAACGTGCTGATGATAATGCAGAAACAGTTCAAAACCGCTTAGAAGTAAATATTCAACAAGCGCAGCCTTTATTAGATTTCTATGAAACAAAAGGGTATTTACGTAACATCGATGGTCAGCGCGATATTAAAGTCGTTTTTGCTGATATCGCCGAGTTACTCGGGAGCTTAAAATAATGATCATTTGTAAAACCCCGCGTGAAATTGAAATAATGCGCCAAGCTGGTCGCATTGTTGCTCTAACACATGAGGAATTAAAGAAACATATTCGTCCGGGGATTACAACGAAAGAATTAGATGTTATTGCCGAACAGTTTATCTTAAAACAGGGTGCAATTCCATCTTTTAAAGGGTATAATGGGTTTCGTGGCAGCATCTGTGCTTCTGTCAATGATGAATTAGTTCACGGAATACCAGGTGATCGTGTATTGAAGAATGGCGATATCATCAGTATTGACATTGGTGCAAAATACAACGGTTATCATGGAGATTCAGCTTGGACTTATCCGGTAGGTGAAATTGAAGAGGAAACGAAACGTCTGTTAGAGGTTACGGAGCATGCTCTCTTTCTTGGCCTTAAGGAAGCTAAACCAGGTGAACGCCTATCAAACATCTCTCATGCGATTCAAACGTATGTGGAAGCAAACGGCTTTTCCATTGTGCGCGAGTATGTTGGACACGGCGTAGGGCAAGACTTACATGAGGATCCTCAAATCCCACATTATGGTCCCCCAAACAAAGGTCCGCGTTTAAAACCTGGCATGGTACTAGCTATTGAACCGATGGTGAATGCTGGAAGTCAATATGTCAAGACCTTGGCGGATGACTGGACGGTTGTAACAGTTGATGGGAGAATGTGTGCTCATTTCGAGCATACGATTGCGATCACTGAGACAGGTTACGAAATTTTAACCAAACTAAGCAGTTAGGTTCACGTATGCATGCTGATTCGAGTACAATCGAAAAAATCGGTCTTGTCTTTCTAATGCAATTTGTGAATTAATACGTACTTGAATAAAGAAAGGAGACAGTTTGATGGCGAAAGATGATGTAATTGAAGTAGAAGGTACAGTAGTTGAAACTTTGCCAAATGCCATGTTTAAGGTAGAATTAGAAAATGGTCATTCTGTGTTAGCTCATGTTTCTGGAAAAATCCGCATGCACTTCATTCGGATTTTACCAGGGGATAAAGTGACTGTTGAGCTATCCCCTTATGATCTAACTCGCGGAAGAATCACGTATCGCTTTAAATAGTCCATTGCACTCCGTATGATCAAGGAGGTTAGAATAATGAAAGTAAGACCATCTGTTAAACCAATCTGTGAAAAATGTAAAGTTATTCGCAGACGCGGTAAAGTAATGGTTATCTGCGAAAACCCAAAACATAAACAAAAACAAGGTTAATATAGAAGGAGGTGCTTATTCTATGGCACGTATTGCTGGTGTGGATGTTCCACGCGAAAAGCGTGTAGTAATCTCATTAACTTACATTTACGGAATTGGGAAACCAACTGCTGAGAAAATCCTAGCAGATGCTGGAGTTTCTGAAGATACACGTGTGCGTGATTTAACAGAAGAAGAATTAAATAAAATCCGTGACATTATCGACAAATTAAAGGTTGAAGGTGACCTTCGCCGTGAAATTTCGCTTAACATTAAGCGTTTAATGGAAATCGGATCATACCGTGGTCTTCGTCATCGTCGTGGATTGCCTGTTCGCGGACAAAATACGAAGAACAACGCTCGTACTCGTAAAGGTCCTCGTAAGACCGTTGCTAACAAGAAAAAATAATTAGTAAAGGAGGTACTCATTTAAATGGCACGTAAAACTAATACACGCAAACGCCGTGTAAAAAAGAATATTGAATCTGGTATTGCTCATATTCGTTCAACTTTCAATAACACGATTGTAACTATTACTGACCCGCACGGAAATGCAATTTCTTGGTCAAGTGCAGGTGCGCTTGGATTTAAAGGTTCTCGTAAATCTACTCCATTCGCTGCTCAAATGGCTGCTGAAACTGCTGCAAAAACTTCAATGGAACATGGTATGAAGACTCTTGAAGTAACAGTTAAAGGACCTGGTGCAGGACGTGAAGCTGCAATTCGTGCTTTACAAGCTGCTGGTCTTGAAGTTACTGCAATCAAAGACGTAACTCCAGTTCCACATAACGGATGCCGTCCACCAAAACGTCGCCGCGTATAATTTTTCTGTATAGAATTTGTATCCCTGTCTATAATGGGATATGATACTAATATTTTGCGCTCATACAGAAATCTATCCAGTTGTTGTGCACAATCGGGAACGTATGCAGGGGGAATTTCGGTTAACTTTATTAACCTGGGTTTCGACGTTTTGAAGGAGGGTATATTTGATGATCGAAATAGAAAAACCAAAAATCGAAACGGTTGAGATCAATGATGATGCCAAATACGGGAAGTTCGTCGTAGAACCACTTGAGCGTGGATATGGAACAACTTTGGGTAACTCCTTACGTCGTATCCTATTATCCTCACTCCCAGGTGCTGCAGTTACAGCCATTCAAATTGATGGTGTACTTCATGAATTCTCAACAATTGAAGGCGTCGTGGAAGATGTGTCTTCCATCATTCTTAACATTAAAAAGTTAGCACTTAAAATCTACTCTGATGAAGAGAAGACGCTTGAAATTGATGTGAAGGGTGAAGGGATTGTTACGGCGGCTGATGTTACTCATGATAGTGATGTTGAAATCTTGAATCCAGATCTTCACATTGCCACTCTTGGGACAAATGGTCATTTTCGGATGCGTCTAACAGCTAGACGTGGTCGCGGTTATACTCCCGCTGATCAAAACAAAAGAGAAGACCAGCCGATTGGTGTAATTCCGATTGATTCCATCTATACTCCAGTTGCACGTGTTTCTTACCAAGTTGAGAATACTCGTGTTGGTCAAATGACGAACTATGATAAGTTAACATTTGATGTATGGACAGATGGTAGTACAGGACCTAAAGAAGCAATTGCTCTAGGTGCTAAAATTTTGACCGAGCATTTAAATATTTTCGTTGGGTTAACTGACGAAGCACAAAATGCTGAAATCATGGTTGAAAAAGAAGAAGATCAAAAAGAGAAAGTTCTAGAAATGACTATTGAAGAACTCGATCTTTCTGTTCGTTCGTATAACTGCTTAAAACGTGCTGGCATCAATACCGTTCAAGAGTTAGCTAACAAAACGGAAGAAGATATGATGAAAGTTCGTAACTTAGGTAGAAAATCTCTAGAAGAAGTAAAAGCGAAGCTAGAAGAACTAGGCTTAGGCTTACGTAAGGATGACTAACTAGTTGACATGTGATGCTGTTAACTTTTAGATAGAGAAGAAGACTTCAACAAAGGAGGGAAACTTTCATGGCTTACAGAAAGTTAGGACGTACAAGCGCTCAACGTAAAGCAATGCTTAGAGACTTAACAACAGACCTAATCATTAATGAGCGTATTGAAACAACTGAAACTCGTGCGAAAGAACTTCGTTCAACAGTTGAAAAAATGATTACTCTTGGAAAGCGCGGAGATTTGCATGCTCGTCGTCAAGCTGCTGCTTACATTCGTAATGAAGTAGCTAACGCTGAAACGAACCAAGATGCACTTCAAAAGCTTTTCGCTGATATCGCACCACGATATGAAGAGCGTCAAGGTGGCTACACTCGTATTATGAAGCTTGGACCACGCCGCGGCGATGGCGCACCAATGGTTATCATCGAGTTAGTTTAATATTTTTCTACTAACAACAAGGGCGAGGACAGTTTACATACAAACTTGTTCTTTGCCCTTTTTCTTTAATCAAGCTGAATGCATATAGAGATTTCGTATAGCATTCCACGAATGAACCAAGCCCATACTGAGCGTTATGATAAGCATGATATGCCTTAGAGATGGTATGTAAGTTAATAATACTTTTGGTCTCTATTCATGTCTTGTTTAGCTCATGCACCTCCTCCTCGTTTCCAAGTTGGGAATGTAGAATACGAAAAGCTACGGATTTTCGTATAGGGCGAGGTGCAGGCTTTTTTTATTTTCAAAAAATCTTGATTATAGAGTAAAGATAGCTGAGTGGAGACTAGATAGGAGAGGACTACCATGAGTAAAGCGTTGGTTGTTTTAGACAATATATGTTTTCAATATGATTCCCAAGAAGGCTTTGCATTAAAGAATGTTTCGTTTGAGGTGTTTGAAGGAGAATGGCTTGCGATTGTTGGTCATAATGGTTCAGGGAAATCAACAATGGCTAAAATATTAAACGGCTTACAGTTTCCTCAATCAGGTAAGGTAAATGTTTGTGGGATTGAGCTGAATGAACAATCTGTTTGGGATATTCGTCAAAAAATCGGTATGGTCTTTCAAAACCCTGATAATCAGTTTGTCGGTACAACAGTTGAAGATGATGTGGCTTTTGGTTTAGAAAATATGGGGATTCCTCGAGAGGTTATGCTTGAACGAATTCCTGAATCTTTGGAAAAAGTAAAAATGGCTTCGTTTCTTAATCAAGAGCCGCACCATCTTTCTGGTGGTCAGAAGCAACGTGTGGCGATTGCGAGTGTATTAGCATTACAACCAGCCATTATTATCTTGGATGAAGCAACATCGATGCTAGACCCCCGTGGTAGAGAAGAAGTGTTAGCCACTATCAGAGAGCTAAAGGAAAGCCGAAATATAACAGTTATTTCGATTACACATGATTTAGAGGAAGCTGCAAAGGCCGATCGGATCATTGTCATGAATAAGGGCGAACGGTATAAAGAAGGTACGCCTGAACAAATCTTTTCCTTAGATGAAGAATTGGTCCAATTAGGCTTGGATATTCCGTTTCCTGTTAAATTAGGGAAGGAATTTCGTAAAAACGGTTTTCATCTGACAAAACATTTTTTATCTGAAGAAGAGTTGGTGAATGAATTATGGATATCTCACTGCAGCAAGTAGAGCATCGCTATCAACAAGGAACTCCATTTGAGCGACTTGCGATTCAAAATGTATCAATTAATATTCCATCTGGCTCTTTTATGGCCATTATAGGTCATACTGGCTCAGGGAAGTCCACCGTTCTCCAACACCTCAATGCATTGTTGCGTCCTACAAAAGGTAGAGTCATGATTGGTGATCGAACAATTGAAGCAAACAAGAAGGAAAAAAATTTAAGAGCTATCCGTCAAAAAGTTGGGATTGTCTTTCAATTCCCAGAGCATCAGTTATTCGATGAAACGGTTGAAAAGGATATTTGTTTTGGACCAATGAATTTTGGGGTAACTGAAACAGTAGCCAAGGCAAGAGCGAGAGAAGCGATTCGTCAAGTTGGACTATCTGAGGAAATTTTAACCAAATCACCTTTTGATCTATCTGGTGGACAAATGAGAAGAGTAGCGATTGCAGGTGTCTTGGCGATGGAGCCAGATGTCATTGTATTGGATGAGCCAACTGCAGGTTTAGATCCGAGAGGGCGTAAGGAGATTATGGAGATGTTTTATCGACTTCACCAAGAAAGATCCCTTTCAACCATCTTGGTTACTCATAGCATGGAGGATGCAGCTCGTTTTGCTGACCAAATTTTTATCATGCATAAAGGAGAGGTCTACAAACAGGGAACACCTGGAAGAAATTTTCTCTTCACCAGAAGGTTTAATCCAGTTAGGCTTAGACGTACCGGAGATTATTCGCTTTCAGCAACGGTTTGAACAAACCTTTCAAACGAAGCTTGGAAAACCATGTTTAACAATGGAACAGCTTATAGAGTCGATTTCCGCTCATTTGAAAAGGGGGAATGCGTGATGATGGATAAAATGATACTGGGCCGCTATGTACCAGCTAATTCAATCATTCATCAAATGGATCCTCGTTCTAAGCTGATTCTTGTGTTCTTATTTGTCTGTGTTGTGTTTTTTGCCAATAATCCGCTCACCTATGGAATCTTAACTTTGTACACACTAATCATGGTGGCACTATCCAAAATTTCTGCTCGCTTTTTAATTGGCGGACTTAAACCGGTTCTTTGGCTCATCATCTTTACGTTAATTCTTCATATATTTTTAACTAAAGGTGGCGAGCTTATATATGAGCTTGGCCCGATTGAGATTTATGAAAATGGAATCCGACAAGGAGTTTTTATCTCGATGCGGTTCTTTTTATTAATCCTTATGACTTCTCTTCTGACATTAACAACAACACCAATTGAGATCACGGATGGTCTTGAGACACTGTTGGGACCATTGAAAAAAGTGAAATTTCCAGTGCATGAATTAGCGCTCATGATGTCTATTTCCTTGAGGTTTATTCCAACCTTAATGCAGGAGACGGATAAAATTATGAAGGCACAGATTGCACGCGGAGTCGAATTTACTAGTGGTCCAATTAAAGAAAGAGTCAAGGCAATTGTTCCGTTATTGATACCGTTGTTTATTAGTTCGTTTAAGCGAGCTGAGGAACTGGCCGTGGCAATGGAGGCAAGGGGATATCGTGGTGGAGAAGGTAGAACGAAGTATCGCTTATTGAGATGGAGTTTTGCTGATACAGCCATGCTACTAGCACTTGGATGCTTAACGGCTGTTTTATATCTTTTTCGATCGTAATGGGGTAATAGAATGCAGCGTTTTAAATGTAAAATTGCTTATGTAGGAACTTCGTATTCTGGCTATCAAGTTCAACCGAATAAAGTTACCGTCCAGAGTGAGATTGAACGAGCATTGATGAAGCTTCATAAAGGCACTCAGGTGCGAATTTCTGCCTCCGGAAGAACGGATGCAGGGGTGCATGCAAAGGGACAGGTCTTTCACTTTGACTCTCCTTTAAACATCTCTGAGGAAAAGTGGCAGCTTGCCTTAAATAGCCTACTCCCTGGATGATATATCCATTCTAGCTGTTAGCAAAGTTCATCGTGATTTTCATGCAAGATTTGATGTCGTCAAGAAGGAGTATCGTTATTTTATCTATCCTTCAAAAACAAGGGATCCGTTTTTACATCCGTTTGCCTATCAATTTAAGTATCCGTTAAATGTGTCCAACATGATCGCTGCATCACAATTTTTAGTTGGGACTCATGATTTTACGAGTTTTTGCTCTGCGAAGACAGAAGTGGAGGATCGTGTTCGGACCATTCATCAGATTGAATTGTTGGAGGAAAATGGACTGTTAGTATTTCGATTTGTTGGTAACGGTTTTTTGTATAATATGGTTAGGATTCTGGTTGGGACCTTGCTCGAGGTTGGGACTGGCGAGCGGGATTCGGCTTCAATTCCAGAGCTAATAAAGAACAAAGATCGAACCATAACGGGCAAAACAGCCCCAGCCCATGGCTTATACTTATGGGAAGTAGTTTATTAATAATATTTTTACACACTTATTATCGGATTTTTCGTTAAGGCAACTAATCCTGGTGTTGACAATTCGACCAGAACGAGATATTATATCATATGGTATGTATTTTAACCCCACAATGAGCCCTGGAAGAGCAATTTGTGTAAAAATATATATGGACAATCTGAATCAGATTATTTTAGGAGGGAAATTCATGCGTACAACGTTTATGGCTAATTCAAACAATATTGAACGTAAATGGTACGTAATTGATGCGGAAGGTCAGACTTTAGGTCGCCTTGCTAGCGAAGTAGCATCAATTTTACGTGGTAAAAATAAACCAACTTTCACACCACATGTTGACACTGGTGATAATGTAATCATCGTGAATGCATCTAAGATCGAGTTAACTGGTAAAAAGTTAACTGACAAGATTTACTACCGTCACACTAACCACCCAGGTGGATTAAAACAAAGAACAGCGCTTGAAATGCGTACAAACTACCCTGAGAAAATGTTAGAACTTGCTATCAAAGGCATGCTTCCTAAGAACTCTCTTGGTCGTCAAATGTTCAAGAAATTACACGTATATGCTGGTGCAGAACACCAACATCAAGCACAAAAACCAGAAGTTTACACACTTCGCGGATAATTTTAAGAGGAGGTTATTAACTTGGCACAAGTTCAATATATCGGTACTGGTCGTCGTAAAAGCTCCGTTGCACGTGTTCGTTTAGTTCCAGGTAACGGAACCATTACTATTAACGATCGTGAAATCACAGATTACATTCCATTCGAAGCATTACGTGAAGTGGTTAAACAACCATTAAACGCTACTGAAACTTTAGGTAGCTACGATGTGCTTGTAAATGTTAAAGGTGGAGGTTACACTGGTCAAGCTGGCGCAATCCGCCACGGTATCGCTCGTGCGTTACTTCAAGCTGATCCAGAATTCCGCCCAACATTAAAGCGCGCTGGACTATTAACTCGTGACGCTCGTATGAAAGAACGTAAAAAATACGGTCTTAAAGGCGCTCGTCGTGCACCTCAGTTCTCAAAACGTTAATATTTACGTTTCAAGGCTCTTTCCACTTTGGTGGAAAGGGTCTTTTTTATGCGCGAAAATAGCTATTGACCACATTTTGACCATCAAAAATTTTCTGATCACATCTAATCACTCCAAAAGCAGGGAAGAGTATGCCTTTTGAATTTAAATTCTAGGGTTTATCTACAGTATCAGTAATAAAATGTTGATTTGGTAGGCTCGTAAAAAATGAAGCTGATATAATACAAAACCATCCTTGAAAGGATGGTTGGGATAGAATTTTTATAAGAAATGTTTAAGTTATATGCTTATCATGTGTAAAGTAAGTCAATTTCAAGTTTATTTTGCTGCTGGAGCGGTCGTTGTAGCTGTTCTGGCTCCTAATTCCTGGTCTAATAATAAAAGGGCAGAAGGGTTACCTTCAGCAAGTCTAAGTCGATCTATAATTGTTTTTGCTTGTGCTTCTTCATCGATTTGTTCTCTAAGAAAATCTTGTATAATGATAGCGGCCTGTGGGTCTGTTTGATTGGCGTAGTTATAAGCTTGGCGATAAGAATTTGTAACAAATTGCTCATGAGATAATACCTTTTGAAAAGTCTCTAGTGGTGTACCAAAGTCGCTTGGTTGAGCAGGAAGACTGCTCAGTTGGACAGTACCGTCTCGATCCACAACAAAATCAATTAATTTAAGCATGTGTGTTCTTTCCTCTTCTGATTGCAATCTTAGCCAGTGTGCCATACCAGTTAAGTTCAATCTCCCCATATATGCAGACATGGCAAGATATAAGGTCGTAGATACATGTTCAATTTGAATTAAATTATTAAATAACCTTTGAAGTTCTTCATTCATGTACTCTTCTCTCCTAACCCCAAGATGTTTTATCCTTCTTATAGTATATAAGTGTTAATTAAAATGTTTCGTCATAAGAATATTAATTTAGGAAATTCACAGGAAATAACCCAGTTACATAAAGATATGGGTCTGTGCCTATTCATGCTATTTCATATTGCATAGTATTTAAGGTAAGAATTAGGTGATTTCATTACCTGATTAGTAAAGTGTGAGAGGATGGAGAAAAATGTACTATGTTCCTTATAACTATCCGCACCAATATCCTTATTATGAAAATATACCAATGAATAATTATGCAAGACAGTCTGATTACTGGGATTATCCAGCCAATATTTATGCAAACAGATTTCATGCATTAAGATTACCTAATAGTAATGGAAATGCTTTGCTAACAGATTATGGTCCTAAACCATTCGTTATTAACATCAATGAGGCATCAAAACAAAACAATACGTATCGTACAGCTTTATGGACAGGAAAACATTTGCAGGTTACATTGATGAGTCTTAAAGCAGGGGAAGATATTGGGTTAGAAATACATCCTCACGTTGATCAATTCTTGCGTGTTGAACAAGGTGAGGGGATTGTTCAAATGGGGAATAGTAAAGGGAATCTGAATTTTGAAAGAAGAATCAAAGATGATTCAGCAATAATGGTTCCCGCTGGAACATGGCATAATGTAACCAATATCGGAAATATTCCTCTAAAACTTTATTCCATATATGCACCACCACAGCATCCACGTGGAACCGTTCATGTAACTAAGTCAGATGCAATGGCTGCGGAAGAAGGTAAAGGTCATAAATATGGAAATACCATTATTAATGGTAGGACTCAGACGAATGGCTGCGACACGCACAATTTTTGGTGAATGAAGAATCATAGGATGTTAAAAGGGCGATAAACGCTTTAGGCGTTCTTCAAGAATTTATTCTAATGCTAGAAAGTTTAACAAGGGTGTGTTATTTTTGACCACATTCTGACAAAGACTCCCACCACTTGGTTGGGAGTCTTTTTGTAAATAAAAGAAAATGAGTAAATACAATTTTGTTGGAACCTCTATATGCACTCTTCATTCGGCAATCAGGTTAAATAAACTATTTCATCAAACCTACTATCTCTTCCTTTTTCCGGACTATAAGCGGATAAAAGTATGTTTTCGCATTTTCGGTTGAATTTCCCCAAAAAAGCCTGCCCCAGGACACGTTTTTACATTATAATCAGGACCTTTATCTAACACTCTTTCGCCATTCTTTAAGCTCCACCAATGATGATAGGTAATAGTGTCGATGGAAGGGTCCAAGCCAAATTTGATACAGAGCAAGGCATTGAGATAGACAATTGTTTCCTTTTGTTCCTCTGTCATCACATCGTGACCAACATCAAAATTTCCCACATGCTCAATCGCAATTCCATTCTCATTCGCTTTGGATCCAATGGTCCCATCTGGAGGAATGTTAAATGGCCGGGAAACAGCAATTTTTCCATCAGGAAAGGTTGTAATATTTTGGGCAATATTTTTCCAGCCCATTTGTTGTTTATGATAATTTTCCATCCCGCTCAACATCGTAAAATGGTTGGCCCCATTGAAATGCTTATAGGAAGGAAGCCAGGTATGATGCTGTTGAATTAAATCAATCTTCCTTGTTACATGTTGTTTATATAGCCAATTCTTAAACTCCGCTCTTGTCATCAAGATATGCTGACCTTGAACTGAGGCAGAACTAGGAATGCCCTCCGCCATTTTTTCCTCATTATTAATGGAGTTACCTTCTGCTTTTGAAGGATGAGGGTCAAATTGTAGAAGAAAAACAATACTAGTGACTAAAATAATTAGGTTTTTCATTTTGCCCTCCTTTCAAAAAAATTTCCCTATTAAGCATCCTTAATAGTTTTTAAAACAGGAATCAATTTATGCTAAAATTCACCGAATTAAATTTTCCGATTTTACCCATTAAAATTGGAAACATAATGCTAAATAATTCTTGTATTTCTCCTGTGTGAAGGATAAAGACTACTTTCAAAGGAGTGTAGATTTTATGACCTTGATAACAACGTTTAAAGAGAAAAAACGAGAAAAGCAAATAAAATATGAGCGAACCGTACTTCGTGATTTATCTATACAAATGCTGAAAACAAGTGTGAAGCAATATTTTGGTTCATCGAGGATTGCCTCTAGTGTTTTAATGAAGGCAGGAATGGAAGAGGCGTGTTACGATATCGCGATTGAAGGATATTTATTAGGTGCCCGGATGAGCCGGTTTGGCTATTTTGGTGAGGAGTTAAAGCAGGTCCGAACACGCTGCGAGGAGGAGCTAAAACATTTATCCGATACCTTATATAATTTTATCCTGTATTGGGGTCATGGCTTATATGATGAGGGAATCCATAGTGAATCTTTGTTTTATCTCTGCGAGGCCTATGTAGATCATTGGTTTAGAGAAGGGTTTACGAAGGGAGAAAGACGATATAAGCTCCGGCTTCATTGAAAAAAAGGCTATTATTGATTTCCGATAAAGGGTGTATTGTCTAACTGTTTTGCTGTTCTAAAGCCCCTGTATGTCCCATATAGTGAATTATAAGGACAGGCGGGAGGGAGCAGCACGACACATGAAACGAAAATTAAAAATCAGTGGATTTGCCCTCGGGCTGATTACTTTATTTTTCATTCTACAGTATGACTTCAGGGAGGATGACTCATGGAAGTCGTGGAATCTTCCGTTGAGTGGAAAAATTATTCTCGTTGATCCTGGCCACGGTGGTCCAGATGGCGGAGCTGGGGATAAAAAGGCTTTAGAAAAGGATATTGCTTTAGATGTATCATTAAAGCTCCGGGAATACCTTCAAGAACAGGGTGCACTTGTCATTATGACTCGAGAAGAAGATCGGGATTTAGCAGATGAAGACACGAAGGGATATAGCCGCAGAAAAGTGGAGGATTTAAAAACGCGCTTAAAGATGATCAATGAGTCAGAGGCTGATTTATTTATAAGTGTTCACTTGAACTCAATTCCATCACCACGGTGGAGCGGTGCCCAAACCTTTTACGCACCACAA
Source organism: Bacillus sp. T3 (assembly GCF_033449965.1). NCBI lineage: Bacteria > Bacillati > Bacillota > Bacilli > Caryophanales > Bacillaceae > Bacillus > Bacillus sp. T3. The sequence continues at coordinate 9,366 of NZ_CP137761.1, read as the reverse complement.
AAAAACGAAAATGAACGAGCAGCAAAATTTATCCAAGATGAATTACGGAAAAATCTAAATAATACAGACCGACAGGCGAAATCAATTCATCATGTCTATATATTAAAACATGCGAAAAAACCTGGTGCTTTAGTTGAAATAGGTTTCTTATCAAATCCAGCAGAAAAAAATAACTTAAAGCAGGACCAATATCAGGAAAAGATTGCAGCATCAATTTATAAAGGAATTATTCGTTACTTTACGACTGAAAAAGAATTAAAAGAAGCAGAATAGAAGGTGAAAAGCCTTCTTTTTTTCTTTGCTGGAAAAACCATTCTCATCTATCAAAAGTGATTCACTTAACTGTTAATTTAGTTAATTATGGTATATGATGAATTGGAAATGAATACACAAGGTGGGTGTTTTTGAATGTTGTCAGAAGCAAAAGTTGTCGAACTTTTAAACGGAGTAAAGGAACCTTTTTTACATAGAACGCTTGAGGAAGTCAATGCGATTCAAGAGGTTAAGATCAATGCAGAAAAAGGCCATGTCAGTGTTAAAGTGGCTATTGCTAAAACAGGAACAGCAGAACAGCTTCAACTACAATCGGAAATTGTTTCTTTGTTGAAACAAGAGGGAGCTAACACAGTTGGGTTGCGTTTTAGTGAACTCCCTGAAGAAGTATTAGCAAAATTCCGTGCCGAAGCCTCCCCAGAAGAAGAAGGATTGCTATCACCTAACAGTAAAACAACGTTTATCGCGATTGCGAGCGGTAAAGGCGGTGTCGGGAAATCAACTGTGTCGGTTAACTTGGCAGTATCTTTGGCTCGGCTAGGGAAAAAGGTTGGATTAGTTGATGCGGATATTTACGGATTTAGTGTTCCGGATATGATGGGAATTACAACTCGACCTGCTATTCAGAACGAAAAAATTCTTCCTGTCGACCGCTTTGGTGTTAAAGTAATTTCGATGGGATTCTTTGTCGAGGATAATGCTCCGATTATTTGGCGTGGTCCAATGCTTGGTAAAATGTTAAACAGTTTCTTTAATGAAGTAAAATGGGGCGAACTCGATTATTTACTGCTTGATTTACCTCCAGGCACAGGAGATGTTGCCTTAGACGTTCATTCGATGTTGCCGGCATGTAAAGAAGTCATCATTACGACTCCGCATCCAACAGCAGCCTTTGTTGCTGCACGTGCAGGTGCAATGGCCATTAAAACCGATCATGAAGTGATTGGTGTAATCGAAAATATGTCTTATTTTGAAAGTGAAAAAACAGGCGATAAGGAATATATCTTTGGCCGTGGTGGTGGAGAGAAGCTAGCGGAAGAGTTACAGACGACCCTACTTGGTCAACTGCCACTAGGACAGCCTGATTGGAATGAAGAAGATTTTGCTCCTTCTATTTATCAAGAGGATCATAAGCTCGGCAAAATCTATTTGGATATTGCCCAAAAGATTGCAGGAATCATTGAGAAATAAACTGAAAAAAATAAAGCCTCCTTCAAGGAGGCTTTATTTTTTGGAGATTTTTCATTAATTCTTAGGCTTCGCCTTCACTCTTACCGGCTTTTACCTCATCTGCAGCTTTAATGAGGAGATCTTGAATTTTTGCTTTAAAAAGTGGGCTTTCAAAAGTTTCACTGACGATTTTTTGTATATGCTCACGATATTCATTGCTTTTTAATGTATCCTGAACCTCTTTTTGAAGTTCGGGGTCTTTCATAATTTCCACTAATTTACCACGGTAATCTGGATCATTCATAAGGTTTTTCAACAAACCTTCATTCTCCGTTTTCATGCTTTTGGCAATACCTTCAGCAAATTTTGGATCTTCATACGCCTTTTTCCAAAATTCCATGCCTTTATCTGAGGTCAACGTTTGCTCAATAACTTCTTTTACAACGGTTTGATCCATTATTAATTGTTGCTTTAGTTTATCGTCAGACATGACCTCTTTAATGGCATTTTTACCATCATCGGTTTTTAAGATGTCGACGACCATTTTTTTAGTTTCTTCATAATCAAGTTGTCCACCTTGAGCTTGAGATTCCGCGCAGCCAGAAATAATAAAAACTAAGCAAAAGGGGAGGAGCAATTTTGACTGCATTTTCATTTTGAGGCTCCCTTCACATAGCAATTCTTACTTATAGATTGAGAAAGATGGACGATAATTATTCATTTGATGTGAATATCTAGATTTTTCAAAATTTGGTTGGTACAATTTAAAGTAGAGAAGGATTGTTATGCTAATAACACTATAGAATAAGTATTCGTTGATGCAACGATTACTTAATTTAGTATGGGGAAAAGTCGTGAATAGCCGAAATTTGGTCAAATTATTTTTTTCAACCTTATTGATTGGGGCATTAACCACTGGAATAGTTGGCTTCATTGTACGCTGGGATGAATTTGAACCATTCTTTACTCATTTTGAATGGTTAGAAATCCTATCAGTATTGTTTTGGTTAATGGGGATTGGTCTTATTTTTAGTTTGCTTAGTCAAATGGGTTTTTTTGCTTACTTAACGATACATCGATTTGGATTGGGAATATTTCGAAGTGTTAAGCTTTGGAATCGTGTTCAATTAGTATTGGTAGGTTTTGTTGTATTCGATTTAATTTATTTTCGTTACTTATTTTACGCTGAGAAAGGAGAAAGCTATCTTTCCTATATTGTATTAGGAGTATTTGTTTTACTATTCGGTCTGTTATTTGCCTGGCAAAAAGCAAAGCAAACCAATAAAGAAGCTTTTGTTCCTGCGTTATTTTTTATGGTTGTTATTACAGTTATTGAATGGATGCCAGTATTACGAGTTAATGAACACAGCTGGTTGTATTTAATGTTAATTCCACTTCTAGTGTGTAATGCCTATCAGCTTTTAATTCTCCATAAGCTTAATGAAACTTCCCAATTACAACGAAATAATGCTCAAAAGGCCTGAAACAAGAAAAATGGAGCTGACCAAATATCAGCTCCATTTTTTTAAAGGTTTATTAATTAGTTTACCTCAGAGGACTGTGTAGTTCCGTTGGCGATCATTTCTGATACAGAGACAAGCTTTAATCCCTTCTTTTTTAGTTCGGCTAATATATTCGGTATTGCTTTTGCAGTTTGTTTTGCAGAATCGGAGGCATGTAATAGGATAATATCCCCTTTTTTTGCCTTTGCTACATTTTTCGTTATTTGTTCTACACCTGGATTTGTCCAATCTTTGGAGTCGATGCTCCAATGAACAAAGGAATACCCATATTGTGTAGCAATCTTCAATGACCTTTGATCAAATTGGCCAGTTGGTGCCCGTGCAAGCTCAATCCCTTTAACATTTAATTTTTTAAATACTTCTTGGGCTAATAAAAGATCCTTTTTAATCTTCGCTTCCTCTAGCTCAGAATAATCTTGGTAGGAATACCCCAATATGCCAATCTCAAAACCATCCTTTACAATTCTCTCAACAAGATCAGGATGTCTTTCAGCCCATGATCCAGAAAGGAAAAAGGTTGCAGACTTAACATTTTCCTTTTTTAAAATATCAAGTATGGGCTCAGCTTTTTCATCACCCCAACCAATATTAAAGGTTAGAGCCACATCTTTTTCACCTTTATAAATGGCCTTTGGACCATCTTTAGTTGTAAATACTGCAAGATGGAAGATGTTCTCCATATACATAAAAAAGGCTGTAAAAAAGGCTGCAATCATTATTAATACTAAATGCTTAATGGTTTTACCGTTTAATACGAAAAAGAATTTCATCCTCTTCACCTCGTCCCATCGCTCAATCCTATCCTATGCTCCAAAATAGCCGATATGATTATTTGCTAATAAAAAAACCAAATATGGAAAACACTACAAAAAATAAAAACCATATATAAGGAGTGTTACTATGATAGGAATGATCATTTCAGGACAAGAGGAACAAGAAATAAGATATTTGATTAAGCGAGAGCTGGATGAAATTTTATTTGATTTACAGGATGAACGAATTGAACATCTAGTTAAACAGGCAATGAAAGACCGTTACAAAATATTGTTTTCCCTGTTTAAGAGAGTGGCTTCACCTGTTGAATGCTTTCATTATATGCCATCAAAAATAAGGCAGATGAAAAAGGTAAAAGAAAAATGAATAAAACTTGTTGACTTATATAATAGAACTTGGTATATTAATAAACGTCGCTGCTGAGCAACAACATTGATTGAGAAAAATGATGTTGACATGATTAACACGACATGTTATATTAATAAAGTCGCCTCTGAGCGATAACAAGAAAATTGTTCTTTGAAAACTAAACAAACAAACGTCAACAATAATAAATTTTAGTGCTTATAACTTTGGTTATAATACACTAGCCAACGTAACATTTTTGAGCTAAATCAACTTTCTTGGAGAGTTTGATCCTGGCTCAGGACGAACGCTGGCGGCGTGCCTAATACATGCAAGTCGAGCGGATTGATGGGAGCTTGCTCCCTGATATCAGCGGCGGACGGGTGAGTAACACGTGGGCAACCTGCCTGTAAGACTGGGATAACTTCGGGAAACCGGAGCTAATACCCGGATAATCCTTTCCTTCTCATGAGGGGAAGCTGAAAGACGGTTTCGGCTGTCACTTACAGATGGGCCCGCGGCGCATTAGCTAGTTGGTGAGGTAACGGCTCACCAAGGCGACGATGCGTAGCCGACCTGAGAGGGTGATCGGCCACACTGGGACTGAGACACGGCCCAGACTCCTACGGGAGGCAGCAGTAGGGAATCTTCCGCAATGGACGAAAGTCTGACGGAGCAACGCCGCGTGAGCGAAGAAGGCCTTCGGGTCGTAAAGCTCTGTTGTTAGGGAAGAACAAGTATCGGAGTAACTGCCGGTACCTTGACGGTACCTAACCAGAAAGCCACGGCTAACTACGTGCCAGCAGCCGCGGTAATACGTAGGTGGCAAGCGTTGTCCGGAATTATTGGGCGTAAAGCGCGCGCAGGCGGTTCCTTAAGTCTGATGTGAAAGCCCCAGGCTAGACCGGGAGGGTCATTGGAAACTGGGGAACTTGAGTGCAGAAGAGAAGAGCGGAATTCCACGTGTAGCGGTGAAATGCGTAGAGATGTGGAGGAACACCAGTGGCGAAGGCGGCTCTTTGGTCTGTAACTGACGCTGAGGCGCGAAAGCGTGGGGAGCGAACAGGATTAGATACCCTGGTAGTCCACGCCGTAAACGATGAGTGCTAAGTGTTAGAGGGTTTCCGCCCTTTAGTGCTGCAGCAAACGCATTAAGCACTCCGCCTGGGGAGTACGGCCGCAAGGCTGAAACTCAAAGGAATTGACGGGGGCCCGCACAAGCGGTGGAGCATGTGGTTTAATTCGAAGCAACGCGAAGAACCTTACCAGGTCTTGACATCCTCTGACACTCCTAGAGATAGGACGTTCCCCTTCGGGGGACAGAGTGACAGGTGGTGCATGGTTGTCGTCAGCTCGTGTCGTGAGATGTTGGGTTAAGTCCCGCAACGAGCGCAACCCTTGATCTTAGTTGCCAGCATTTAGTTGGGCACTCTAAGGTGACTGCCGGTGACAAACCGGAGGAAGGTGGGGATGACGTCAAATCATCATGCCCCTTATGACCTGGGCTACACACGTGCTACAATGGATGGTACAAAGGGTCGCGAAACCGCGAGGTCGAGCCAATCCCATAAAACCATTCTCAGTTCGGATTGTAGGCTGCAACTCGCCTACATGAAGCTGGAATCGCTAGTAATCGCGGATCAGCATGCCGCGGTGAATACGTTCCCGGGCCTTGTACACACCGCCCGTCACACCACGAGAGTTTGTAACACCCGAAGTCGGTGGGGTAACCGTAAGGAGCCAGCCGCCTAAGGTGGGACAGATGATTGGGGTGAAGTCGTAACAAGGTAGCCGTATCGGAAGGTGCGGCTGGATCACCTCCTTTCTAAGGATATTGTCATAAAGACAATCGGAATGCAGACCTTCTGGTCTGTACTGTTGACCGCTTTGTTTGTTTAGTTTTGAGGGAGCAATTCCTCGAAACTTAAGGTAAATTAGAAGCGAGCAGTTCTAGGAAGCAAGCGAGGGAAGGCCGGAGTGTACTTAGCGTACATGAGGACCTGAGTAAGCGCAGCTGACAACGAAATGCGAAGCTTATCATTTACCGTTCGTTCTTTGAAAACTAGATAATCGTAAAAGAAGAAAACAAGAAACACCACATTAGTTTTTTCTCTCTTAATAATAAGAGAATTAACCTTTAGGTTAAGTTAGAAAGGGCGCACGGTGGATGCCTTGGCACTAGGAGCCGATGAAGGACGGTACTAACACCGATATGCTTCGGGGAGCTGTAAGTAAGCTTTGATCCGGAGATTTCCGAATGGGGGAACCCACTACTCGTAATGGAGTAGTATCTTTACCTGAATACATAGGGTATTGAAGGCACACCCGGGAACTGAAACATCTAAGTACCCGGAGGAAGAGAAAGCAAATGCGATTCCCTGAGTAGCGGCGAGCGAAACGGGACATAGCCCAAACCAAGAGGCTTGCCTCTTGGGGTTGTAGGACACTCAACATGGAGTTACAAAGGAACGGGGTAAATGAAGAGATCTGGAAAGGTCCGTCAAAGAAGGTAAAAACCCTGTAGTTGAAACTTCGTTCCCTCCTGAGTGGATCCTGAGTACGGCCAGAACACGTGAAATCCGGTCGGAAGCAGGGAGGACCATCTCCCAAGGCTAAATACTCCCTAGTGACCGATAGTGAACCAGTACCGTGAGGGAAAGGTGAAAAGCACCCTGGAAGGGGAGTGAAAGAGATCCTGAAACCGTGTGCCTACAAGTAGTCAGAGCCCGTTAATGGGTGATGGCGTGCCTTTTGTAGAATGAACCGGCGAGTTACGATTACATGCAAGGTTAAGTTGAGAAGACGGAGCCGCAGCGAAAGCGAGTCTGAATAGGGCGAATTAGTATGTGGTCGTAGACCCGAAACCAGGTGATCTACCCATGTCCAGGGTGAAGGTTGGGTAACACCAACTGGAGGCCCGAACCCACGCACGTTGAAAAGTGCGGGGATGAGGTGTGGGTAGCGGAGAAATTCCAATCGAACTTGGAGATAGCTGGTTCTCTCCGAAATAGCTTTAGGGCTAGCCTCACGTAGTAAGAGTCTTGGAGGTAGAGCACTGTTTGGACTAGGGGCCCTCATCGGGTTACCGAATTCAGACAAACTCCGAATGCCAAAGACTTATCCGTGGGAGTCAGACTGCGAGTGATAAGATCCGTAGTCAAAAGGGAAACAGCCCAGACCACCAGCTAAGGTCCCAAAGTATACGTTAAGTGGAAAAGGATGTGGAGTTGCTTAGACAACCAGGATGTTGGCTTAGAAGCAGCCACCATTTAAAGAGTGCGTAATAGCTCACTGGTCGAGTGACTCTGCGCCGAAAATGTACCGGGGCTAAACGTATCACCGAAGCTGTGGATTGACATCTACGATGTCAGTGGTAGGAGAGCGTTCTAAGGGCGTTGAAGCTAGACCGTAAGGACTGGTGGAGCGCTTCAGAAGTGAGAATGCCGGTATGAGTAGCGAAAGATGGGTGAGAATCCCATCCACCGAATGACTAAGGTTTCCTGAGGAAGGCTCGTCCGCTCAGGGTTAGTCGGGACCTAAGCCGAGGCCGAAAGGCGTAGGCGATGGATAACAGGTTGATATTCCTGTACCACCTCATTATCGTTTGAGCAACGGGGGGACGCAGGAGGATAGGGTAAGCGCACTGCTGGATATGTGCGTGTAAGCAGTTAGGCTGGAAATGAGGCAAATCCCGTTTCCGTAAAGGCTGAGCTGTGATGCCGAGGGAAATATAGTACCGAAGTTCCTGATTCCACACTGCCAAGAAAAGCCTCTAGCGAGATAAAAGGTGCCCGTACCGCAAACCGACACAGGTAGTCGAGGAGAGAATCCTAAGGTGAGCGAGAGAACTCTCGTTAAGGAACTCGGCAAAATGACCCCGTAACTTCGGGAGAAGGGGTGCTCTTTTGGGTGTTAAAGCCTAGAAGAGCCGCAGTGAATAGGCCCAGGCGACTGTTTAGCAAAAACACAGGTCTCTGCAAAGCCGCAAGGCGAAGTATAGGGGCTGACGCCTGCCCGGTGCTGGAAGGTTAAGGGGAGAGGTTAGCGCAAGCGAAGCTTTGAACCGAAGCCCCAGTAAACGGCGGCCGTAACTATAACGGTCCTAAGGTAGCGAAATTCCTTGTCGGGTAAGTTCCGACCCGCACGAAAGGCGTAACGATCTGGGCACTGTCTCAACGAGAGACTCGGTGAAATTATAGTACCTGTGAAGATGCAGGTTACCCGCGACAGGACGGAAAGACCCCGTGGAGCTTTACTGTAGCCTGATATTGAATTTTGGTACAGCTTGTACAGGATAGGTAGGAGCCGTAGAAGCCGGAGCGCCAGCTTCGGTGGAGGCATCGGTGGGATACTACCCTGGCTGTATTGAAATTCTAACCCATACCCCTGATCGGGGTAGGAGACAGTGTCAGGTGGGCAGTTTGACTGGGGCGGTCGCCTCCTAAAAAGTAACGGAGGCGCCCAAAGGTTCCCTCAGAATGGTTGGAAATCATTCGTAGAGTGTAAAGGCACAAGGGAGCTTGACTGCGAGACCTACAAGTCGAGCAGGGACGAAAGTCGGGCTTAGTGATCCGGTGGTTCCGCATGGAAGGGCCATCGCTCAACGGATAAAAGCTACCCAGGGATAACAGGCTTATCTCCCCCAAGAGTCCACATCGACGGGGAGGTTTGGCACCTCGATGTCGGCTCATCGCATCCTGGGGCTGTAGTCGGTCCCAAGGGTTGGGCTGTTCGCCCATTAAAGCGGTACGCGAGCTGGGTTCAGAACGTCGTGAGACAGTTCGGTCCCTATCCGTCGTGGGCGCAGGAAATTTGAGAGGAGCTGTCCTTAGTACGAGAGGACCGGGATGGACGCACCGCTGGTGTACCAGTTGTCTTGCCAAAGGCATAGCTGGGTAGCTATGTGCGGACGGGATAAGTGCTGAAAGCATCTAAGCATGAAGCCCCCCTCAAGATGAGATTTCCCATAGCGTAAGCTAGTAAGATCCCTGAAAGATGATCAGGTTGATAGGTCAGAGGTGGAAGCGTGGCGACATGTGGAGCTGACTGATACTAATCGATCGAGGACTTAACCAAAAAACGTTTTTCTTCTTCTACATTATCTAGTTTTGAGAGAATGAAATTTAAAAATTTCTCTTGCAAAAATTAAAAAAGCCATTATAATAAATAATGTCTTATAAAAATAGTCTGGTGGCGATAGCGAGAAGGTCACACCCGTTCCCATACCGAACACGGAAGTTAAGCTTCTCAGCGCCGATGGTAGTTGGGGGCTCTCCCCTGT